>NZ_LMDO01000004.1:0-199207 GCF_001425105.1 Pseudomonas sp. Root401
TCTGACGCGGCGGCTGGCTGGGGTGAGCACCGAAATGAGCTTGAATGTGCTCGCTTACAATTTGAAAAGGGTGATGAAAATCCTTGGTGCGCAGGGTYTGATGRAAGCGCTGGCGGCCTGARARCCTGCCGTTTTGCCCCGTTAATCAAGCTAYGRAGCCTTGCTAGCGCTTGTAGGGGGCGCTTGGAGCTACAGGAACGCTTCAGGTTTTAATCAGTTGGCCAACACCTGTCGGCACTACGTGCCGACGATGTTTTTATCGGTTTTTACACACTCTGGGCCCAGCGCGGCTATCCCGGCATCCATGCCGGGATGCCCACTGCCGTTTTGCCCCGTTAATCAAGCCTACGGAGCCTTGCTAGCGCTTGTAGGGGCCGTTTGGAGCCACAAGAGCGCTTCAGGTTTTAATCAGTTGGCTAACACCTGTCGGCACTACGTGCCGACGATGTTTTTATCGGTTTTTACACACTCTGGGCCCAGCGCGGCTATCCCGGCATCCATGCCGGGATGCCCACTACGCAATGCCTGCGTTCGGCCAGCGTGGTTTAACGGGGCGTCCAGATCAAGATCTAAAGCAAGAGCAAGAGCAAGAGCAAGACCGGGGGACACATGCCAGCATCTTTGGGGCTGAGCCACCGCTATCGCGAGCAAGCTCGCTCCCACACAGAATCTCCAGTGAACACAAAATTATGTCCGACACAAAAACACTGTGGGAGCGAGCTTGCTCGCGATGAGGCCGGCACATCCAACATCACCGCAAACTGACACACCGCCTTCGCGAGCAAGCTTTGCTCCCACAGCCAAAACAACAAAACCAAAAAAACGGCGCTTTCCCATTTCTGGAAGAAGCGCCGTTTTTCCGAAGTGAACAGCATCACGTACAAGACGGGTTCAAATCGTGCACTCAACCCGCAATGGCGCGATCGACCGACAGCTTGCCCGCACCTTCGATCAGCACCGCAATACTGCCCGCTAGCAACGCCAGGGCAAATTCATAACCGTTGTTGGCCATGAACAAGCCGTTACCGATGTGCACGGAGAAAATCGCCACCAGCGACAGAAAGGCCAGGCCCAGTGCGGCAGGACGCGCCAGCAGACCGATGATCAGCGCCAGCCCGGCGAAAAACTCGGTACCGCCCGCCAGTGTCGCCATCACGTAGCCCGGGGTCAGGCCGATGCTTTCCATCCACTGCGCGGTGCCTGCCAAGCCGTAGCCACCGAACAGGCCGAAGAGTTTCTGCGAGCCGTGGGCAGCGAATATGACACCAACGGCGATGCGCAGGACAGTCAGGCCGTAGCCAGCGCGGGTAAACAAGACTTTATTGATCAACGAGCTCATGCGGGTTCATCCCTAGGTATGTGGTTGTTGGTCGCTATATTAATCAAAAAAACTTGTACAAAAAACGCAAAAAATGCGAGATACAAATCGAATTTATCGATTATTTTCGCTGGGCGACCTTTTGATTTCCAGGTTCCAGCGACTCTCGCTCACGATCAAACGCCAAGTAGTACTTATTGACACTATTAACGTAGCTGACGGCGCCCATTCCCACCTGCTCCATCGCAATACGCTCGACCTGGAAAAACCACTGGTTGGGGTTCAGGCCCCGCCGCCGGGCCTCGGCTCGCATACCTTGGACGCGCTCGGGGCCCATGTTATAGGCGGCCAGGACGAAGGCCATGCGCTCGCGCTCGTTGAGCTTGGGGCTGGCAAAGAACTTGCGGCGGATGAGGGCCAGGTACTTGGCGCCAGCCTGCACATTGGCATCCAGGTTCTGGATGTTATCGACTCCGACGCGCTGAGCCGCCGATGGAGTGATCTGCATCAGGCCGGTGGGGCCTGTGCCGCTGCGGGCGTTGGGTTGCAGGGCTGACTCCTTGAAAGCCAGGGCCGCCAGGTTGAGCCAGTCCATGCCTTGGGCATCGGCATGTTTTTGCAGCACCGGACGCAGTTTCTCCAGGCGTTGGCGATCAGCCCGGGCCAGCGGATAGTGGACCTGGTACAAACGACGGTAGATGCGCAGGAATGCCGCGTCCTCGTTGGCGGGCACCTTGTAGGTCGCCAGGAATCGATCGATGCTCGCCCGCAGCATGGCGGCGTCACGGCGAACGAACCAATACTCGTCACTCGGCTCGCCGATCAGCACCTGACGGTCGAAGCGCAACTTGGGCAGGATCTTGCTCCAGCGCTCGGCGATGGGCTGCTCGACGATGGTCAAATGGAAAATCCCACCCTGGACCATTTCCAGGACATCCTCCACCGCCAGGGTGGGATCGACCCATTCGACCTTCACCGGCGGCAGTTTGAGCAGCGCCAGTTTCTGGTTGATCTGGCTCACCGCGTCCCCCGCCGCGCTGCCGGTGGGCAGGGCCAGGGTCTTGCCGGAAAGTTGCTCCACGCGGGTGTAGCGCTTCTCGCCCTTGATACCCACCAGCAGCAACGGCACGTCGGTACGGATCGGATCGCTGGCGCTGACCGCATGGCCGGCCTGCAGCTCGAGCAACTCACCCGGCGCTACCAGGTCGCCCTCCCCGCGCTGCAACGCGCCGAGCAACTGGTCCTTGGCCATGGGGATGATCTTGAGGGTGATTTCCTGGCCATCCCGGGCGTGGCCGTTGAGGTATTGCTCGAAGGCTCGCAGCCGATGGTATTCGACGCCAATGGGTTGGCCCTGGACTTCACCGGAGCTGTTGCGGCTCTGGTTGACCAAAACCTTCAACACACGGCTGCTGCGGATTTGCGCCAGGTCGCGCACCGTGCCCGGCGCCACCGCCTGCACCGGCCCGGGCAGCCGCGCCTCGGCCGGCATTGGCAACAACAGCGAACAACACAACAGTAGCAATACCTGGGGACGTGTCATCCACTCTCCGGAAGGAATACTGCGGACCGCCTCCCTTGAAAACGAGGCTGAGTCGACAGAAACAGAGCGCCTGGGGCGCTGAAAAAGTGCGGAAGACTGGCACAGTGATGGCTTTTATACCAACCCGATGTGTCTCGCGGCCTTAACAGACAACCTCAACTCGTTGTAGTTCTTGGCTTTTCTTATAAATCTACAGCTCTGATATGCTTTCCAGCCTTTGGGCCGAGGTAGCACCATGCAACTCATCGATATCGGCGTCAACCTGACCAACCCCAGTTTCGCCGACAAACATCAGGCGGTGCTCGAGCGCGCCTATGAATCAGGGGTCTGCCAACTGATCTTGACCGGCACCAGTATCGAGGGCAGCGAACAGGCCCTGGAACTGTGTCAACACCTCGACGACACGGGCGAGCGACTGTTTTCCACCGCCGGCATTCACCCCCACAGCGCCAGCGACTGGACCGCCGACAGCGCCCGGCACCTCAAGGATCTGCTGATGCACAGCCGCGTGCGCGCGGTGGGTGAATGCGGACTGGATTTCAACCGGGACTTCTCTCCCCGACCGCAACAGGAAAAGGTCCTGGAAGAACACCTGGCCTTGGCGGTCCAATTGCAATTGCCGGTGTTCCTGCATGAACGCGATGCCGACCAGCGCTTGCTGGACATCCTCCGGGATTTTCGCGATCAGTTGCCGGCGGCCGTGGTGCATTGCTTTACCGGTGAAAAAAAGGCGCTGTTCAGCTACCTCGACCTGGACCTGCACATCGGCATCACTGGCTGGATCTGTGACGAACGCCGGGGCACGCACCTGCACCCGTTGGTGCGCGAAATTCCCCGCGGTCGGCTGATGCTCGAAAGCGACGCACCGTACCTGCTGCCCCGCACGCTGCGGCCCAAACCCAAGAATGGCCGCAACGAACCGGCCTACCTGACGGAGGTCCTGCGTGAAGTGGCCTTGCACCGGGGCGAAACCCAGGAAGACCTGGCAGCCCACAGCACCGCCTGCGCCCGGGCGTTTTTTGGTTTACCCACAATATCCTGAACCCTGCAGATCCCTGTGGGCCCACATCAAAACCCTGGGGTCGATGTTGTCTGTTGACCCACATCAAAATCCCGTCACCTGAGTAGCGGCAGAATAATGGCACCTTGCCAATGCTGTTTCCGCTATCAGAGAAGACCTTCCATGGGTGCCTGGCTTAGCAATATCTCGTTGAAATACAAATTCTGGGCGGTCAATGCGGTCGCCTTTGTCACCACCTTGCTGCTGGTGCTCTACGCGGTGCACCTCGAACAGCAGGCGCGCAACCACGCGGCCCAGGCGAACGCCCAGGCCCAGGCACACCTGCTTGACGCCTGGCCTGCCGGAACGCCCTTGCCCAAGGTCGACTATCTCCTGGCATTCCAGCGCGACCAGGTCCCCGTTCTCAACGAACAACCGTTGCCTTCGCTGGCGCAGGCCAACGGCTGGGTCGAACTCGAGGCCGGGTTGCTGTTTGGCGACGACCCACTGCTGGGCGCCCAAGTGATCCGTCGAGGTGACGGCCAACAACTCGCCGTGCTGGCCCAAGGTGTGAGCCTGAGCCAAGTGTTCGGTGAACGCTTCAGCCAATACGCCGCAGCCGTGTTCGTGTTGATGCTGGCGATGCTGGGCGCCTCGCAGCTGTTGATCCGTTTTCTGCTCAGCCAACTCAACACGCTCAAAGACGTGATGCTGCACGTGGAAAAAACCGGCGACCTGTCCGCACGCGTGCCCCTGGCCTGCAAGGACGAAGTGGGCCAGATGGCGGCAGCGTTCAACGCCATGCAGGCCGGTTATCAACGGGTGGTCGACACCGTTGCCAGCACCGCCCGGCAGTTGGACAGTGGTGCAGCGCGCCTGGCGTCGAGCATGAACGATGTTCGCCACGGTATGCTCGGCCAGCAAAGCGAAACCGACCAGGCGGCCACGGCGATCAACGAAATGTCCGCCACGGTCTATCACATCGCCCAGCATGCCGGCGCCACCCGCGACCTGTCGAAAACCGCCGACACCCTGGCCGGCAACGGTCACGAAGTGGTCGCCCGGGTGCAACAGTCGATCACCGGGTTGTCTTCGGGTGTGCAACAGACCGCCGAAATGATCCAGCGCCTGGCCGAGGACAGCCAGAAGATCAATGGTGTGGTCAGTGTGATCCACAGCATCGCCGAACAGACCAATCTGCTGGCCCTGAACGCGGCCATTGAGGCGGCACGGGCCGGGGAAATGGGCCGGGGTTTTGCCGTGGTGGCCGACGAAGTGCGCAACCTGGCCAAGCGGGTACAGACCTCCACGGACGAAATCACCACCATGGTTTCGGCCCTGCAAGCCGGGACCCGGGACGCGGTGGACTTCATGCAGGAGAGTTCGCTCAAGGCCGACGATTGCGTGCAACAGGCCCGGGAGGCCGGCGACGCGTTGGCACAGATCACCGCAGCCGTTGCGCAAATGCGCGAGAGCAACACCCAGATCGCTGTCGCGGCCGAGCAGCAAAGCCACGTCGCCGAGGAAATGAACCGAGCGGTGGTGAGTATTCGCGACGTGACCGAAAACACCGTGCGCCAAACCGTCGACTCAGCCACCACCAGCCACGAATTGGCGACGTTGGCGGGCGAGTTGAGCAAGGCGATCGGGCAGTTGAAACTGTAGAACACTGGCTTGCCCGAGTTTCCCTGTGGTGAGGGGATTCCCTCTGTGGGAGCAAGGCTTGCCCGCGATGGGCGCAATGCGGTCTTTGGTGAACCGAGGTGCCTCCATCGCGGGCAAGCCTTGCTCCCACAGATAAATCCCCTTGCCACAACAGCAAACTGTATGGCCACCTATCGCTTCGATAGCCAACCGCCATTCGCCGCCTCACCCGACCGGACCTATCCTTGGATTATTCAGCTTCAATCAAGGAACAGCATCATGGGCAAACGTCACCCCAATCTTCCGGCCTGGCAATGGCGCGCCTACCCAGACAATCATCGGCACCCCACCAACCTGGTGTTGCACCTGATTGCCGTGCCGCTGTTCATCATCGCGTTTCTGCTGATTGTGTCGGGGGTGTTCAGCTTGAGCCTGGGCGATGTCGCCATCGGCATCATCGGCCTGCTCGCGGCGCTCGGCTTGCAACGTCACGGACACAGCCTGGAGGCCCAGGCCTCCGAGCCGTTCAGCGATCACAAGGATGCCGTGTCACGCCTGCTGGTGGAACAGTTCCTGACTTTCCCGCGGTTCTTTCTCAGCGGTGGCTGGTGGCGCGCCTGGCGGGAGCGCCACCGTCACCACCGCAAGCCTTGACCGAAGCAAGTCTTAACCAAAGATAGTGACCGTCTGCCGACTCAGGGCGATCAAGCGGCCATCGGCGCTCCAGAACTTCGCGGCGACATGGCCGTAGCCGTCTTGGGCGTGCTCAATCTCGGCCAGGTACTTGCACCAGTCCAGTGTCGTGAGTTCCAGCAGCGGCTGGACGAACTCGATGGTCCACGTGAGCGTACTGCCCGGGGCCATTTGCGTGAGGTGAGGCAATAGGGCTGGAGGCCAGGCATCGACCAAGGCCAGGATGTGGCTTTCGTTCAGCGGCTCCTCTTTCACGTCCCCGCGCAAACGCACCCAGCCGCCCATGCTCCGGGACTTATTGCCCGTGAATGGCAGGCCACCGACACTCCAGCACATTGCCAGGTGCCGCATGAATTCCGGCGTACCGCCCTTGATGTAAGGCAGCTCCTGGCATTGTTCCACGTCTTTGAATTCAGGCGCGGGGTCGGCCTGCACCGCCACTACGGAAGAGCGCGATGCGCCGAAACTGCCTTGCACCACGGTCACCACCTGGCCGTTCTGTACCGCGCGCCCCAACACCTGGCTGACTGCCTTGCCTTCACGCAATACGTCGACTTCGAAACTGACAGGAACATCGGGTTCGACCGGGCCGACAAAGGTGATCGCCAGCGAGCGCACCGGGCGGTCCGCCGGCACTTGGGCACGCATCGCCTCATATTGCAGTGCCGCCACCAACCCGCCAAAACTGGCCCGACCCTGGCCCCATTCAGGCGCGATGGTCACCGCACCTGGCTGCCGGCGCACGGCATCGATCAAATCGGAAAAGCGCATGACGACCTCGAAAACAGCGAAAAGGATGAAGGGATCTTAACCAGCCCGGGCTGGTGGCACAGGGCTCATTCCGGCCAAAGAGACTGACAGAAAAGCCGCAGTCTTTGAATTCCCCCAAACCAATGAGCAAGCTCGCTCCCACAGAGGGGGATGTGCTGGGTTCAGGATTTTTCGAAGCAACTGGCAATCAGCTTGTCGAGCACCTTGTCGGACTTGGCCTCGGCCTTATCCATCGCAGCGTGCCAGGTTGGCACACAGGCGTGCAGATCGGTTTCTTCCTTGGCCCTTGCCAGCCATTGCCAGCAATCGTGCCAGTCACCCAGCGTGGCCTGGGCGGACTTGAGCCGGGGCATGGCCGCTTCGGGCAGGCGGTCGAGTTCAGGGTAGGCTTCGATGGCGTAGCGCACTCGCTTGATCAGCAGGCGCAATCGATGGCGGTCATGGGCCGGATCGCGCAGGGCTTCGCCGAGTTTTCCCCACTGTTTGTCCAGGCGCTTTTCGATGCGTTTGCGCAAGCCCTTCAGCAGCCTCTCACGCTGGGCGGCGCGAATGAAGCGCGGGAAGGCATCGAGGATCATCAACAACTGCGCCAGTTCATCACTCGCGGCCACGGCGGGATAAGCCTCGGCCATTTGCAACTGGCGCCGCCGCGCCGCCTCGGCCTGGCCATGCTGCTCCAGGTAAGCGGCCAACACCTCCCGGTCGCGCAAGGGCGTGGTCAGGGTGCCGACCGCCGCCGCAGCCGTTTCCAGCTGTTCGACGCCGGGCAACCCACGCAATGGACGCAGCAGGCTGCGCAAACGGCGAACCGTGGTCCGCAGGTCATGCAGCGCTTCGCTGTCGGTATGGGCATTCAAGCGGGCCTGACAGGCCAACAGGCGGACTTCCAGGCCCAGTATCCGGGCCACCAGCCGATCAATCATGGACGTACTCCGTACACAGCGTTGAGCATCAAGCCGCAAGCTACCAGTGAAAAACGATTCTGCGTCCTTCCCTTGTAGCTTGCAGTTGAGTGCTTGTCGCTGCCTTTATCGTCCGGCGCGGGACTCGCGAATGTAGAAACGCGCCTTCTCGGCTTTCTTGGCGCAGCCTTCGAACGCTTCGAATTGCTGCTGGGTCTTGGCGCCCGTCAGCAGGGACAGGGCCTTGGAGTAGCTGACGGTGCCGGCAAAACCTTCGGCCTTGGCCAGGTCCAGTTCACGCCAGGCGCTGTCGAGCTGGCTGCCACAACTGTCGCGGTAAGCGGTTTTGCCTGCGCAACCGGCCAAGGCCAAAACCATCAAAGAAGCCACCAAGGGCAGGCGGATCCGGGCTTTCATCAATAACACCTCAAGTCAGGTCAACAGTCGTGCTATTAAGACGGTGGCAACGGCGAAAAGTGCCTTGCTTGACCGCGTAAATTCAAGTGTGGGCGAGCATACGCAAATGCCGCCATGGCGTGTCAAAAAACGACGCGTGCGCCACAACGATTGAGCCAAGTCGTCGATGGGTGCATTGTTGAAGTCTGTTCGACAAGAGGCCGGGTCATGACAAAACGTGTCGCATTGGTATTGGGTTCGGGTGGCGCCCGGGGCTATGCCCATATCGGGGTGATCGAAGAAATCGAACGACGTGGCTACGACATTGCCTGCATCGCCGGTTGTTCCATGGGCGCGGTCGTGGGGGGGATTTATGCGGCAGGCAAGCTTGAGGAGTACCGCAACTGGATCGAAAGCCTGGATTATCTGGACGTCCTGCGCCTGGTAGACGTCAGTTTTCGCCTGGGGGCGATCCGTGGCGAAAAGGTCTTCGGGCAGATCCGCAAGATCGTCGGCGAAATCAACATTGAACAATTGCGCATCCCCTACACCGCGGTCGCGACAGACCTGACCAACCAGCAGGAAATCTGGTTCCAGGAAGGTTGCCTGCATCAGGCAATGCGCGCCTCGGCAGCGATTCCCAGCCTGTTCACGCCCGTGATGCAAGGCAACCGCATGTTGGTGGATGGCGGCCTGCTCAATCCATTGCCGATCGTGCCGGTGGTGTCGAGCCACTGCGACCTGATCATCGCGGTCAACCTCAACGCCACCAATCAGAAACAGTATCGGTTACCGGTGATCCCGCGCCCCGCCGCGTTCCGGCGGCGCTTCGACACCCTGGTCAGCTCCCTGGGTTCGCGCCTGCCGTTTCGCCGCAAACAGGCCGAGCAGCTGTTGCTGCTGGAGCAGGAAGCCTTGAAGGCCGAAGCCGCTGACATCAACCCGTGGATCGACTCGGCCGAGCCCGAAGGCCAACAACCGGCCGCCGCGCCAGAGAACGAAGGCGCACCGAAATCCGCCACCGGCTCGTTCATCATCGATAACGTCGGCCCGGCGTCGTTGCTGGATTTGATCAACCAGAGTTTCGAAGTAATGCAGACCTCGCTGGCCCAGTACAAGATTGCCGGTTACCCGCCGGATGTGCTGATCAACGTGCCGAAACGGGTGTGCCGGTTCTTCGAGTTCTACAAGGCGCCGGAGCTGATCGCGTTGGGGCGAGAGATTGCCAGCGATACTTTGGATCGGTATGAGAGCGACCAGAACTGAATGTGATCGCAGGCCTCCTGTGGCGAGGGGATTTATCCCCTCGCCACAACAGTGCTTGGCTTGAAACTTTGTGGCTAAACAGCACCCTCCCCCAACAACCGATACCCCACCCCCGCCTCGGTCATAATGAACCGCGGTCGGGTCGGGTCGTCGGCCAGTTTCTGGCGCAGGTGGCCGACCACGATCCGCAGGTAGTGACTGTCGTCGGTGTGGGTCGGGCCCCAGATGTCCTTGAGCAGTTGCTGCTGGGTAATGACCCGCCCCGGGTGCCGCGCCAGTTGCGCCAGCACGGCGTACTCCTTGCGGGTCAGGGCCACTTCGGTGCCGTCCAGCAGCACCCGTCGATACGCCAGGTCCACCGTCAGCGGGCCGAACTTCAGCGCGGCTTCCTGTGGCTCGCCCGCCGGGGCCTGGCGCAACAAGGCGCGGATGCGGGCGAGAAATTCCTGGATGCCGAACGGCTTGGTCACGTAATCGTTGGCACCGTTATCCAGCGCCTCGACCTTCTGCGCTTCACTGGCCCGCACCGAGAGCACCAGCACCGGCACCGTCGACCATTGGCGAAACTCGCGTAACACCTGCTGGCCGTCCATGTCCGGCAGGCCAAGGTCGAGCACCAGCAGATCGGGTTTGTTCAGCGCCGCTTGGGCAAGCCCTTCAGTGCCAGTGCCGGCTTCCAGCACCTTGTAGCCTTGGGAACTCAGGCTGATGCGCAGGAATTTGCGGATTTGTGGTTCGTCATCGATGACCAAAAGGGTCGCGGTCTGGCTCATGGCGCTCGTTCGTTGCAATCAGGTGAAAAGGCAAGCAGATAGGACGAGAGTAACCCAGCGCCGCTCAAGCTTCATCGTCCATGCCCGGTTGTGCCTGCAAGGGCAGGTGCAACGTGATGCAGGTGCCGCGTCCGTCGAGGCCATCGGCCACGCTGATTCGCCCACCATGGGCACCGACCATGCCCTGGCAGATGGCCAATCCCAACCCCGTGCCCTGCCCGCCCCGGTCACCGCGCGCGGCGGTATAGAACATGTCGAAGATTTTCTCTCGCTCTTGTTCAGGGATCCCGGGCCCCTCGTCAGCCACCGCAAAAAACACTTCGCTGTCGGTCGCCCCGGCGCTCAGCAGCAGCCGCCCGTGGGCCGGCGAGAATCGCGCAGCGTTCTCCAGCACGTTCACCAGGGCCTGTTCGATCAACGCCGCATGGACATACAACAAGGGCAGATCAGCAGGCACCTCGACGCCGACCGCCAGCGGTGCCAACACCGCCCGCAAGCGGTTCAATGCGCTGCCGACGATATCGGCCGGCGACACCCAGTCCCGCGCCAGCTTCAGGGCGCCGTGGCCAAGACGGGTCATGTCCAGCAGGTTCTGGATGTAGCGATCCAGCCGCTCGGCCTCATCGCGGGTGCCTTCGAGCAGTTCGCGGCGATCGGCCAGGGGGATCGCCTCCCCCAGCGCCAGCAGGCTGTCGATGCTGCCGCGCATGGACGTCAGCGGCGTGCGCAAGTCATGGGACACCGAAGCCAGCAAGGCGCTGCGCAGTTGCTCGGTTTCACCGTGCAGGCGCGCCGCTTCCAGGTCCTGGGCCAGTTGCGCCCGGGCCAACGCCTGGGCCAATGGTTGACTGAGGGCCGCCAGCAAACGGCGACGCTGGCCGCTCAACGGCTTGCCTTCGTTCGGGCACACACCCAGCAATCCCAGTGGCCCGCCTTCCGCTGACAGCGGCCACCACCACCAGCGTCCGGATGGTAGCGTCCCGGTGCCGGCACCGGCGGGCTGGTCGTGCTGCCAGGCCCAGTCGGCCGCCGCACGTTCGGCCTCGGTGAATGTCAACGGCTCGCCGGTCTCGACCTTCCAATCGCTCTGGCCGTCGCGATTGAGCAGGCAGAGCTGCAAGTCGTGCAAGCCGTTGAGGTGCTGCGCGGCGGCGCTGATCACCGCCTGGCGGTCGGTGGCGGCAGTGAGTTTGCGCGACAGGTCGAGCAGTTCGCCGGTTTCCTGCTGGGTGTCGCGCAGGGCCTGCAACTGGCGACGCTGGCGAGCGGCAAGGTTGCCGGTCAGGGCCGCCATCAGCAGGAAAAACACCAGCGTCAGCACGTCTTCTTCGCGCTGGATGGTGAAGGAAAAATTCGGCGGGATGAACAGGAAGTCATAGGCCAGGAACGACAGCGCCGCGCAGGCCAGCGCCGGGCCAAGGCTGCTGCGTACCGCCACCAGCAACACCGCCATCAGGAACACCAGGGAGATATTGGGCAGCGCCAGCCACCCCGAGATCACCCAGGCCAATGCGCTGGCCGCCACGGTCGCCAGCAGCGCCAGCATGTAGTCGAACCCGGTCTGGACCGCGCTCGAACGAACGCGGGCGGGACGGGGCTGTTCATCGCTGTCCAGCACGTTGATTTCCAGTCCCCGGGCATCGCGCAACAAGCGTGAAGCCAAGCCACCGCCGAACAACCGTCGCCGCAAACGCGGCCGGGACTGGCCCACCAGCAGTAGCGTGGCGCGACGTTCGGTGGCGTGCTGGATCAAGGTCTTGGCGACTTCGCCGGCCCGCAACAGCACCACTTCGCCGCCGAGACGTTCAGCCAACTGCTGGGCATTTTGCAGATACTGTCGCGATGACTCGTCGTGCGCGACGCCGCTGTCTACGTGGACCAGGCTCCACGGCAGATGCCGGCGCTGGGCGACGCGGCTGGCGTGGCGCACCAGACGCTCGGCCTGCACATCGGCGCCCACCCCCACCAGCAAGCGTCCGCGCACCGCCGGCGCGGCCTGGCCCAGTTGCCGATAACCCTGGGCCAGGTCGTTGTCAACCTGGGCGGCGGCGGTCTGCATGGCCAGTTCACGCAGCGCGGTCAGGTTGGTCTGGGTGAAAAACGCATCGATCGCCGCTCGCGCCTGCTCCGGCACATAGACCTTGCCATCACGCAGGCGCTCCAGCAGCTCGCGCGATGGCAGGTCGATCAACAGCAGTTCATCGGCTTCCTGCAAGACCCAGTCCGGCAGTGTCTCGCGCACCTGCACACCGGTGATGCCGCGCACCTGGTCGTTGAGGCTTTCCAGGTGCTGGACATTGACGGTGGTGTAGACATCGATGCCCGCGGCGAGCAGTTCCTGAATGTCTTGCCAGCGTTTGGCATGACGGCTGCCGGGGGCGTTGCTGTGGGCCAGTTCGTCCACCAGCACCAGGGCCGGGCGGGCCGCGAGCAGGCCGTCGAGGTCCATTTCTTCGAGCATGACGCCGCGATATTCCGAACGCACCAGCGGTTGCTGCACCAGGCCGCCGAGCAGTGCTTCGGTTTCGGCACGACCATGGGTTTCCACCACTCCGGCGACGACTTTCACGCCTTGACGCAGTTGGATGTGGGCTGCTTGCAGCATCGCGTAGGTCTTGCCGACACCGGGCGCCGCCCCCAGGAAGACCTTGAGCCGGCCACGGTCGTTGCGGGGCAGATTGGCTAACAGTGCGTCGGCGCGGCCGGAGTCGCTCATGGCGTGGAAATCTCTTTCAAATATTGATCAAACACCCTGTGGGGAGTCGGACCTGTGGGAGCAAAGCTTATGGGAAGTGGACCTGTGGGAGCAAAGCTTGCTCGCGATCAAGGCGACACAGTTCAACGGATGGACCGCGTTATCGTTCATCGCGAGCAAGCTTTGCTCCCACAGGCTTTGCTACAGCAGGCTTTTGCTGCAGCAAGCTTTGCTCCCACAGGCGCCACTCCCACAGGTTTTACAGTTTTTCCAGGGCCAAGTTCAGCGCCAGTACATTCACCACTGGCGGGCCCACCAAGGATTGCTCGGTGTTGTCGTCGAGCAGTTGCTGCAAGGTCGAGGCCGGCAGGTTGCGCGCTGCGGCGACACGCGCCAGTTGATAGGCAATCGCCGCCGGAGGCAAGTGCGGATCCAGCCCGCTGGCGGAGGTGGTCAGCAAGGCCAGCGGCACCGGGCCCTGGCCGGGCACCTGGAGTTTTTGGGCGTCATCGATCACCCGCGAGGCCAAGGCCGGATTGCTCGGGGAAAAGTTGCTGGCACCGCTGGCGACCGTGGCGAAGGCACCGGCCGATGGCCGTGGATGAAACCAGGCATCGCCGGTGAAATCCTGGGCGATCAGCGTCGAGCCACGGACCTTGCCGGCCGCATCGACGATCAGGCTGCCATTGGCCTGGGCGGGAAAGGCGACTTGCGCCACGCCAGTGACCACCAGTGGGTACGCGACACCGGTGATCAGGGTCATCAGTAGTAACAGGCTCAAGGCCGGGCGAATCAGAGTGGACATTTCAAAATCCTCGAATAAGAAACAGCTAACTTCCAGGCAAGGAGCTTGCTCCCGCGGGGCTCTGTAGGAGCTGGCGAAGCCTGCGATCTTTTGATCTTGATCTTGATCTTGATCTTGATCTTTCGCTTGAGGCTCAAGTGGCAGGGGAAAGATCGCAGCCTCGTTGCACTCGACAGCTCCTACACAGCTCCTACACAGCTCCTACACAGCCCGGCGGGAGCAATCTTCCTGCAACAAAAATTGGTTCACCGCACGTCAGGCTCAAACCAGGTGCAACGCCGTCAGCAGCATATCGATCGCTTTGATCCCCACGAACGGCACCACGATCCCGCCCAGGCCATAGATCAGCAGATTGCGTCGCAACAGCGCCGCCGCACTTGCCGCTTGCACTCGCACGCCACGCAGGGCCAGGGGGATCAGCACGACGATGATCAAGGCGTTGAAGACGATGGCCGACAGGATCGCGCTCTGCGGGCTGCTCAGGTGCATCACGTTCAACACGCCGAGCTGTGGATAAATCGAGGCGAACAGCGCCGGCAGGATCGCGAAGTACTTGGCGATGTCATTGGCGATGGAAAAGGTGGTCAGCGCCCCACGGGTCACCAGCAGTTCCTTGCCGATCTGCACCACGTCCAGCAACTTGGTCGGGTCGCTGTCGAGGTCGACCATGTTGGCCGCCTCCCGCGCGGCCTGGGTGCCGTCGTTCATCGCCATGCCGACATCGGCCTGGGCCAGGGCTGGGGCATCGTTGGCACCGTCGCCGCACATGGCCACCAGCCGACCGTCATTTTGCTCATGACGGATACGCGCCAGTTTTTTCTCCGGCGTGGCCTCGGCCAGCACGTCATCGACACCGGCCTCGGCGGCAATCGCGGCGGCGGTCAGCGGGTTGTCGCCAGTGACCATCACCGTGCGGATCCCCAGCTTGCGCAGCTCGGCAAAGCGCTCGCGAATGCCAGGTTTGACCACGTCCTTGAGGTGGATAGCGCCGAGCAGCTTGCCGTCCACGCACACCAGCAACGGCGTGCCGCCACTCTGGGCGATCTTGTCGACCTCCCGCGCCAGTGCCTGCGGCAACTCATTGCGTGCAAGGCCGATGAAGTCCAGCAACGAGTCCACGGCGCCCTTGCGGTAGATGCGGCCCTGATAGTCGACGCCGGACAAACGGGTTTCAGCACTGAACGGCACGACCGTCAGCGCTTCGACGCCAGGCTCAGACTGTGGATGCAAACCCCGCAGGTACTCGACAATGGACTTGCCCTCGGCCGTCTCGTCAGCCAACGAGGCGAACAGCGCGCCTTCGGCCAGTTCCTTGGTGCTCACTCCAGGGGCGGTATAGACCGCTGTACAACGACGATTGCCAAAGGTGATGGTGCCGGTCTTGTCCAGCATCAGCACATGCACGTCCCCCGCCGCCTCGACCGCACGGCCGGATTTGGCGATCACGTTCAGGCGCACCAACCGATCCATCCCGGCGATGCCGATGGCCGACAGCAGCCCGCCAATGGTGGTGGGAATCAAGGTGACCAGCAGCGCCACCAGAAACACCAGCGGCAGGCTGGCGTTGGCGAAATGGGCGAACGGTTGCAGCGTCACCACCACCAACAGGAAGATCAGCGTCAGGCCGATCAACAGGATATCCAGCGCCACCTCGTTCGGCGTTTTCTGGCGCTTGGCGCCTTCGACCAGGGCGATCATGCGGTCCAGGGTGGACTCACCGGGATTGCTGGTAATGCGCACCAGCAGCCAGTCGGAGACCAGCCGCGTATTGCCGGTGACGGCCGAACGATCACCGCCGGACTCGCGGATGACCGGCGCCGATTCGCCGGTGATCGCAGCCTCGTTGACCGCGGCGATGCCTTCGATCACTTCACCGTCGCCGGGGATCATGTCGCCGGCCTCGACGCGCACCACATCGCCTTTGCGCAGACGGGTGGCGGGGATGATTTCAAAACCGTTGGCGGTCTGGCGACGTGCGTTGAGGCCCTCGCTGCCGGCCTTGAGGCTGTCGGCCCGGGCCTTGCCGCGGCCTTCGGCCAACGCTTCGGCGAAGTTGGCGAACAGCACGGTGAACCACAGCCACAGCGCGATTTGCGCGGCGACAAAGGTCGGCACGGCGTTGTCGGGAATGAAGCACAGCACGGTGGTGAGGATCGCGGTCAGTTCCACCACCAGCATCACCGGGGCGCGGTGCAATTGACGCGGGTCGAGCTTGACGAAAGCTTGCACCAGCGCTGGCCGCCACAGGGCCGAGATTGCGGTTTTCGGTTGCTCCGGCGCCTTGGCGACGACGGTTTTGCTCATCGGCATATTCATTTTCATATCCCTCAGAAGCCCAGGCTCAAGTGTTCAGCAATCGGCCCCAGGGCCAGGGTCGGCAGGAAGGTCAAGCCGCCCACCAACAGGATGGTCACGGTCAACAAGGTCACAAACAACGGACCGTGGGTGGGGAAGCTGTTCTGGCCAATCGGCGCGGTCTTCTTCAAGGCCAGGCTGCCGGCCAACGCCAGCACTGGCAGGATGTAGCCGAACCGGCCGATCAACATGCCCAGGCCCAGCATCAGGTTGTGGAAAGGTGTGTTGGCGCCGAACCCGGCAAATGCCGAACCGTTGTTCGCTCCCGCCGAGGTGTAGGCGTACAACAACTGGCTGAAACCATGGGCACCCGGATTGCTCACCGCTGCGGCCGGGCCGGGCAGGCTGGCGGCGACGGCACCCAGCACCAGCACACTCACGGGCATCACCAGCAGGGTTGCCACCAACAGTTGCACTTCCCGGGCTCCCAGCTTCTTGCCCAGGTATTCCGGGGTACGACCGATCATCAAGCCGGCCAGGAACACCGCGATCAGCACGTTCAACAGCATCCCGTAGAGCCCGGCCCCGACGCCGCCGAAGATCACCTCGCCGACCATCATGTTCACCAGCGACACCATGCCACTGAGCGGGTTGAGACTGTCGTGCATGCCGTTGACCGAACCGTTGGACGCTGCCGTGGTGGTCACCGACCACAGCACCGTGGCGGTGGTGCCGAAGCGCGCTTCCTTGCCTTCCAGCGGTGCAGCTTGCTCGACGACCGGGTTGTTCAGGGCCGGGTTGGGCTGGTATTCGGCCCACAGCGACGTGGCACCGCCGATCAGGAACAGGGCAAGCATGCAGGCGATGATCGCCCGGCTCTGGCGCAGGTCCTTGACGTAATGGCCGAAGGTGAACACCAGCGCGGCGGGAATCAGGATGATCGAAGCGACTTCGAACAGGTTGCTCCAGGCCGTCGGGTTTTCGAACGGATGCGCCGAGTTGACGCCGAAGAAACCGCCACCGTTGGTGCCCAGTTGCTTGATCGCGATCTGGCTGGCGGCGGGCCCCAGCGGGATGACCTGGTCGACGCCCTGCAGCGTGACCCCGTGCACATAGTGCGCAAAGGTCTGCGGCACGCCCTGCCAGACCAGGAACAACGCCAGCAGCAGGCACAGCGGCAACAGCCCGTAGAGGGTGGCGCGGGTCATGTCGACCCAGAAGTTACCCAGCGTTGCGGCGGACTTGCGCCCGATGCCGCGACACAGTGCCACGAGCACGGCCAGGCCGGTGGCGGCGCTGACAAAGTTCTGCACAGTCAGGCCGACCATCTGGCTCAGGTAGCTCAGGGACGCTTCACCGCTGTAGGACTGCCAGTTGGTGTTGGTCATGAAACTCACGGCCGTGTTGAAAGCCTGGGTCCACTCCATGCCGGGCAGTTGTTCGGTATTGAGCGGCAGATATCCCTGCAGCAGCAGAATGGCGAACAGCAAGACAAAACCCGCCAGGTTGAACGCGAGCAAGGCCAGGGTGTATTTCTGCCAGCTCTGCTCAGCAGTGGCGTCGACACCGGCCAGGCGATAGCAACCGCGCTCCACCGGGCCGAGGATCGGTGAAAGCCAAGTGCGCTGGCCTTCCATCACCCGGTAGTAAAAACGCCCCAGAAACGGTGCCGGAATCAGCACCAGGGCGAAAAAGGCGAGGATCAGCCCATAGTCATAACCGTGCATAGCCGCTCCTAGTTCCGATCTGCGCGCAATAGCGCAACCAGCAGATAAATGAACAGCGCCCCTGCCAGCAGCAGCGACACCCCGTCCAGAACACTCATGGGATTTCTCCGTAGTACGGCGTCGTGCCGTGTGTGGAGTGATTGTCGGCAGGGAGGCTGTAAAGGAACGAGATCGAGAGCGGGTCTGGGGGGTAAAGAATCCGTAAAAAGTGTTGGCTGGGCTGGCCTCATCGCGAGCAAGCTCCCACAGGAGATCTTCTGCGAACACGGATTTTGGATTCACAACAGAACCATTGTGGGAGCGAGCCTGCTCGCGATGACGCCAGAACAGGCAACGTCGCCCTCAACTGGGGCACAAAACCAAGCCATCCGGCAGCGAACATCCCCGATACGACACGATTTCACCCATTACGACTGCCCTCGCCACACTGGCACGTCCACTGCACTGCCCCTCCCCAGCGCTTTTGCTATGGATCGAGGGGAGCCACCGATGAACACACAACTCAAACCCACCCTGGGCACCCTGCATTTATGGGGTATTGCCGTCGGCCTGGTGATTTCCGGCGAGTATTTCGGCTGGAGCTACGGCTGGGGCGTGGCCGGCACACTGGGCTTTTTGGTGACGTCCTTCATGGTGGCGGCCATGTACACCTGCTTCATTTTCAGCTTCACCGAACTGACCACCGCCATTCCCCATGCCGGCGGACCGTTTGCCTACAGCCGTCGCGCCTTCGGCGAGAAAGGCGGGTTGATTGCCGGCCTGGCGACGCTGATCGAATTTGTCTTCGCCCCGCCGGCCATTGCCCTGGCCATCGGCGCCTACCTGAACGTGCAGTTCCCGGCCCTGGACCCGAAACACGCAGCGGTCGGTGCCTATATCGTGTTCATGGGCCTGAACATCCTCGGGGTCAAGCTGGCCGCGACGTTCGAGCTGATCGTCTGCGTCTTGGCGGTGGCCGAACTGCTGGTGTTCATGGGCGTCGTGGCCCCGGCGTTCAGTTTCAGCAGCTTTGCCCTGAACGGCTGGGCCGGTTCCGATGTGTTCGGCGCACCGGCCATTGCCGGCATGTTCGCCGCGATTCCCTTCGCCATCTGGTTCTTCCTGGCCATCGAAGGCGCGGCCATGGCCGCCGAAGAAGCCAAGGACCCGAAACGCACGATTCCCAAGGCTTACATCAGCGGCATCCTGACTTTGGTGATCCTGGCGATGGGCGTGATGTTCTTCGCCGGCGGCGTCGGCGACTGGCGCACCCTGTCGAACATCAACGATCCCCTGCCCCAAGCCATGAAAACCGTGGTTGGCGAAAGCTCCGGCTGGCTGCACATGCTGGTGTGGATCGGCCTGTTCGGCCTGGTGGCGAGCTTCCACGGCATCATCCTTGGCTACTCGCGGCAGTTCTTCGCCCTGGCCCGCGCCGGTTACCTGCCCGCCTCCCTGGCCAAACTGTCACGCTTCCAGACGCCGCACCGGGCGATCATCGCCGGTGGGCTGATCGGCATCGCGGCGATCTACAGCGACGGCCTGATCAACCTCGGCGGCATGACCCTGACTGCGGCGATGATCACCATGGCCGTGTTCGGTGCCATCGTCATGTACATCATGAGCATGCTCAGCCTGTTCAAATTGCGTAAAACCGAACCCAACCTGGAACGTACTTTCCGCGCCCCGGGCTATCCGATCGTGCCGGGCATCGCCCTAGTCCTGGCAGTGGTGTGCCTGGTGGCGATGGCCTGGTTCAACGCGCTGATCGGGCTGATCTTCCTCGGCTTCATGGCGGTGGGTTTCGTCTACTTCATCCTCACCGCACAGCTGCGTGCAGACGCTCCCGTCGATGCGATGCTGACCGGGCTTTGAGGTGAAGCTGGCCGAACGGGCGTAGTATTGAACCACTGCGAGCAACCTTCGCTCATAAGTGGTAGGTGCGATGGATCGGCGAAATGTTCGTCCGTCCATCGCCCCCTCAAGGAGAGCCCTATGCCCTGGTATGCCTGGTTGATTCTGATTGTCGCAATCGGCTCGATCGTTGGTGGTCTGATGATGCTGCGCGACACCGCCCACAAGGTCGAGTTGACCGATGAGCAACGCAAGCGCGTTGCCGAGCGCAATGCGGAAATGGATGCGAAGGAGGCCAAGGATCGCTGATTGCTTGTGTGGCGAGGGAGCTTGCTCCCGCTGGGTCTGTAGGAGCTGTCGAGTGCAACGAGGCTGCGATCTTTCCCCTATCAATTGAGTCTGGAGCGAAGATCAAAAGATCGCAGGCTTCGCCAGCTCCTACAAAACCAGCGCCAACTGCATCACCTTTCCCAATCCGCCTTGGCAATGTGCAAGCCATGCAACCCGTTGTATGCCGCCCGCTCAGGCTGGCTCCAACCCTGCAGCAATGAATCCTCCAACCGATAGATCTCAACCCCCAGCGGGCGGCAGACGCTAAGGGGATCCTGCGCATCCGGCCCCCACATCGCCAGCGACAAGTCACCACCCGGGCAGGTGGACAGGGCGCACAACAGATCGATCTCGGCAAAAAACTCCAGGTAATCGCCCTTCTGCGCCGGACAGGCCTTCATGAAGTACATGTCGTCATGATTAAGCCCCGTGCACTGGAAGATATTTAGCACGTCATGCACATCGAACTCCGTCAGGCCGTGGGGCAATACCGCACGGGTCAGGTTCGAGTGGCAGTGATGATGGAAATCCTCGCCGGTCAGCATCTTGTTCACATAGGGATCACAGCGTGTACCCAACAGATCATGGAGTCGTCCACCATGCTCATCGATACCATAACCAGCCAGGCTGTCATCGGTGATGGTCACCAAGGGCCGCAGGAATGGCAGGTTCGACCACAACCGATCATGGGTGCTGACATGGGCGCCCTGAAGCTGGCGAGTGCGCGCCGCCCACAGGCGTTCCCGTGGATCGTGGGCATTCCAGACGTTGAAGTCCCCCACCTGCGGGCCCACCGGGGTCGTGACGCGGAACACATGACCGGCAGGTACGTGCCAAGCGCGTCCGGTGCGGATCGGCACCTCGAACTGTTCCATCAGGGTGCGCTTGTCCTGCTGGGCGCGGATGCGGTCGTAGAAGGGTTTGTCCACTTGCAGGGCGGAACCTTTGCTGACCTGGTAGGCGGCTGGGTAGTCTTTGTACATGGCGCGGGTCCTTGATCAGTGGAGTAATCGTTTATCGAGCAGCTTCCAACCCATCAGCTAAAAGCTGCCTACCTTCTGTCGGATTACCTATATATCGGTGCATGCTCTTGCGACTGGGCTTTAGAATACTACTCTTCCTTGTAGAGGCTGGAAAACGCTAAAATGATAGCAACTCAGCTAACAACCCTAAAGACTACTATTTATGGACAAGTCACTTAATTCGTGGGGTCATTGATGACAAATTACTTTGCTTTACTTGCGGACATTATTCGGGAAGAGTCAGCTGCGAATGGCATGCTACTTCAAGATACCGCTCGTGAATTACTCGCCACCAATACAATTCACTCGGACGGTGAATGGTGGGCCGCTCATGCTAACGACCCCTACTATACAGCCGAACAAATCTATAAAACCGTCATTGGCGACCCAACCGCCGAGAACGTAGAGTTATTGTGTGGCAACATGGTCGACGTATTCAGCGGCGTCTGCGCGGAACTGGGCCTGCAGAAACGTACTATTTGGACTTATTCAGACACCCAAGGTTTTTTCCAAGGTCACACCTACTTGGAAATTTTTAATACCACGACCAACAAATGGGAAATTCAGGACGCCGATTATAACGTATATTACACCGATGTTCGGACAGGTGAACGCATCGGTGTCATGGACATGATGAATGCGGATGATGTGGAATTTTTCATTCCTCACAATTCACAAGAAAGTGGGTGGGCTGAGACCGGTGCAGATGCCTTACGCCAAGCCAATCTCTATGCGGCTCAGATGATCACCTCGGATAACATGCTTTATACCAGTAGCAACAGTCTGAGCGATACCTTGCTCGACAGCATTGCCAACTCACTGAATGGTGTCTACGACTATTCGGTCGAGAATATTGCCGGCGATCCTGAACTTACCCAATTTACGGATAGTGACGCCGTTACCGCCAACGGAAGAGCCATGACGACAGGGACGGCCGGTGCGGACTTTATTTCATACGACGGTAGTACCAACCTTCCGATTTTCGCCAAACTCATAGGTGCAGCGGGTGATGATGTCCTCGCCCTGCGGCTTTCCGCTGGGCAGTTATACGGTAATGAAGGCAATGATGTATTAATTGGCGGGCAATATACCGATCTTTTGGTAGGTGGAACGGGGGACGACTACCTGTCAGGTGGAGGTGGCACAGACCAGTATGCGTTTTCAAAGGGCGACGGCTTCAACGATACCATCGACAGCTTTGGCATAGGTGAAGACAAACTTGTTTTTCTCGGAGTTACTGGTACCGGTGGGACGGGCTCTACACAACTGTCGGAAAAAGAATTTAATTTCCGAATCGATCAGCAATTGACCGAGGATGGCGTCTATCTTCAATATGACGTTGATGGCGATGCTCGTTTTGATGGTGGGATGTGGTTAGAGGGACAAACATCCTTGCTCACCGCCAGTAATGCCACCTTTTCGTTCAACACCGCTCCGCTCAACGGTTTTAATACAACAGCCGTTGCCGCCCCCTCTGGATCCGGATACGCAGAAAAAATTGCCGGTAGCAGCGCACCAGACAAGATTATCTATACCGGTACACTGGGCGCCGAACTGTCCGGCAGCATTTCCGGACAAAACAGTGGTAACGACGTTATCCAGTCTCATTCGGATGCAAATTGCTCGTTGTACGGTCACGATGGAAATGACGTATTGGTTGGGGGCGGCGGTGACGATTTTATCGTCGGCGGCGGAAATAATGATCTTTTGGTTGGTAATGAAGGACGAGACGTTTTCGTATTCACGGCTGGCACGGGTTCAGACACCATTCGAGATTTTGTATCAGGGGAAGACACCTTATACGTTTATGGCTGGACGACCGCAAATCCAATGGTGAACCAAACGCTGCAAACAGATGGATTAGTGGTGACGTTCGACACTGCTGGGGACGGAGCCCATGGCGGCAATATCACGCTGCTTGGCCAGACGACATTGTTGACCAACTCGGACTTATACTTTGGCTAAGCCTTTTAACCAATAACCCATGAATAAATGCCCCATATATCGGGGCATTTATTTCTAGCCTCGACAGGCCACGCTTTCACACAACCTGCAACAATTGCCTTTCTTCAATAAACAGTTAATTGCTTACTTCGATTTTCTCACGATTTGTTTCTAGGATCGACTTGCCAATACCCTTCACTTCCAACAATTCGTCCACCGATGCAAACGCCCCATTGCTTTCACGATAAGCAACAATCGCTTTAGCCTTGGCCTCCCCCACGCCCGTCAGTTCGCGCTGCAGCGTCAGCGCATCAGCGCTATTCAAGTCAACTTTGCCGGTTTCAATTTTCGACTTGACACTCGCTTCCTGCACCAGCGCTGTATTGACAGTCTCCGGGTTTGTCGCTGCTACAGCCGCCCCAACCGCAATTGATGCTCCGGTGAGAAGAGCAAAGGCCAGAGAGTAAAAGTAACCTATACGCATATTGTGATGCTCCATGACAGTGTTTGAGAAAGCAGCTTTCCTAAGCTGCTCCTTAAACCTAGGTCATGACATAGATCTGTCAAAAACTCCTGCGTAACAGGATATGAAAAACGATCATGGTTCCTGGCGACGCTGCTGGTAGATCCAGTCGACGATTTCCCCATCCGGGATATAGCCGCTGACAGTGTCGCGCAATAGTTGGCGAACACGTGCATAGTCATCCAGAGCGACTGCACTGAGTAACTCAGTCAGCTTGAGCTTCAGCACATCCCAAGGTAGATAATCCTCGCTGGCGCTCATGATCATCGGATGTTGAGTGGCTGCCACATTGTCACCAATCAACAACTCTTCATAAAGTTTTTCCCCGGGACGCAGACCGGTAAACTCTATAGAAATGTCTCCATGTGGGTTCCTTTCCGAACGGACACTTAAACCGGAAAGATGAATCATTTTCTCGGCAAGCTCGACGATCTTTACAGGCTCCCCCATATCCAGAACAAAAACATCCCCGCCCTGCCCCATGGACCCCGCCTGAATTACTAACTGTGCGGCCTCAGGAATGGTCATGAAGTATCGCGTGATTTTGGGATGTGTGACCGTCAGCGGACCGCCTGATTTGATCTGCTTGTGAAACAAAGGGATAACCGAGCCGGAAGATCCCAGAACATTACCGAATCGAACCATCGTGAAACGAGTCTTGTTCACACGAGAAACGTTGGTCGTGTCGCCGAATAACACCGGAGCCAACTCTCGACTGAGCGCCTGCAAGGTCAATTCGGCAAGACGCTTGGTACTGCCCATCACATTGGTCGGACGTACTGCCTTGTCGGTCGAAATTAATACGAAGTTGGCAACACCTGCCTGAAGTGCTGCTTGAGCCGTATTAAGCGTACCAATCACATTATTGAGCACGCCTTCGGCGATGTTGTGTTCGACCATCGGTACATGCTTATACGCCGCCGCGTGATACACCGTGTCCACCTGCCAGGACTTCATCACATCCAACAATTTGTCCTGATTGCGTACAGACCCAAGAATCGGCAAAAGACGAATAGACAAAGACTCGCGAGCTATCCGCTGCTCCAGTTCAGACAGAATGCTATAGAGATTGAACTCGCTGTGTTCAAACAGCAGGAGCGTAGTGGGACGCAGCGCCAGGATCTGACGGCAGAGTTCAGATCCGATGGATCCTCCGGCCCCGGTAACCAACACGGATAGCCCCTTGATGCAGTGCTCAAGCAAATCAGCTTGGGCCGGAACCGCATCACGGCCAAGCAAATCAGCGATGTCTACTTCCTGGATGTCGTCGACCTTGACCCGACCGCTGGCCAGATCCATGAAACCCGGGACGCTTCGAACGTGCAGCGGGAAACCTTCCAGGAAGCCAAGAATTTCTCGACGACGGCCGCGGTTGGATGACGGAATGGCAAGGAGAATTTCCTGAGCGCCAGTGTTATCAATCATTTGCTGAATGTGCTTGGGCTTATACACCTGCAAGCCTGAAATGATCCTGTCGGCAATTCCACTGTCATCATCGATAAAGGCGACCGGGCGCATGACTCGCCCCATCCGCAGTGCTGCAACAAGTTGATTGCCTGCTGCACCCGCACCGTAGATGGCAACTTTCGGCAAACCGTCATCTCTATTGGTAAACGGGACGTGCTGAGCGGCACTGAACCAGTCGCCTAAAAAATACTGACGCATCGCCAGGCGTAATCCGCCAATCATGATCAGACTCAACCACCAATAGTTGAAAATGATCGAACGAGGAACGACGTTCTGGTGATTACTGTACCAATACACCACCACGCCCAATATCAAGGAAGACAGGGTGACAGCCTTGATAATGGCGATGAGGGCATCATTGCCAAAATAGCGCATGACCGCACGGTACATGCCAAAGCGAATGAAAAGAGGAATTGCCACGACAGGCGCGCTGACAAAAAGCCAGAGATGCTGAATGAGAGGATTGACCATATCGTCCACCCCCAGACGCACTACAAACGCCATCCACAAGGCGAGCCAGACCAAAGAGATATCAGTCAGTACCTGCAAAATTCGTTTATACCGTCTTGGCAGACTTAATAATTTCGCCCGAATCTTATCCATAACCCCTCTAAACACCTCTCCAAGCTCCTAGCATTAATACAGCTGCTACCGCTTCCGACATCTCACTTTCCAGAAGAAGCAATACTCATCGGCCGTAGGATCATCAAGCATTCTCCGCGATTTCTAACTCGCCTGCATGAAACTTGAAAGCCAGCCATACCAACGGCACATAGGCCAGTACGAGCCCTAAGAAGCCATCGATATATTGCATTGTTACCAATATGCTGATCGGCACTAACCACAACAAATTAATCGCGGCTATCGACAGCGTGACGATTCGATGATTACCGAGTTTTCGTGAGGCGTACTGGTATCCATGACTGCGATGAGCCTCATATACCTTATCCCCACGCAACAGACGTCGTATCAGGGTGAAGGTGGCGTCGACAATAAAAACACCTAGCAAGATGAGCCACCCCCAAAGTAATACCGGATCAGTCCAGGCGGCATGAAGCGACAGCACCGCCAACACGATACCCAGAAAACCACTCCCGGCATCGCCCATGAAGATCTTTGCTGGAGGAAAATTCCAGACCAAGAACCCCAGAACGGCCATTGCCAGCACAAGAGGGGCAATGGCAAGACTGGCGTACCCTGCAATCCAGTAGGCAAGGCAGGCACCGACACAGGCGCAAATAGCCTCTACGCTAGCCAAACCATCAATACCATCCATGAAATTGTAAAGATTAAGCATCCAGACCAGATAGAAGGCGCCGATCACATAACCAAACCAGCCGAGATTGAACTCGTGACCCAAGACTATGATCGGAGCCATTCCGCCAATCCAAAACAATGCCCAGATAGCCCCGCCGAAATGCGCCAGCAAACGCCAACGAGCGGCGATGTGACCATGGTCGTCTAGAAAACCTATTACCGCGATCCAGCCACCGGCGCCAAGCAATGTCGTCGCCACGGGCCAAGCGATGGCATCAGTCCAGGCCAGGATCGGAAGCGCGATAAGGAAGCTCAGAACAATGGCAACGCCACCACCCCGAGGGGTCGGAACGGAATGCGAACTTCGCGCATTGGGGACATCTATCAAGCTGCGTACCAACGCATATTTACGCAATGCGCCCGTGGCCAACAACGAAACACCTACCACTACTGCCAACAACCATATTGTGTTCAAAGGTCCACTTCCTGAAGCAGCCAAAATCAATTTTGCAATTGAACCAGCACTGTCATTAGCCAGCTTATCGCTGCCTTTCCTTGTAGTAGTTGGCAGCCGATAAAAGCGCCTCGTCGACGCTGACCGGCGGCTTCCAACCTAACAACTCTCGCGTTTTGCTTATATCGACTTGCAACGATCCGCACAGCCGCTGGGACAAGGCCTGCTTGCCTAGAATCTGCGCACCTCGTTCCAGCAACACACTCGGCACCGGCAACAAGCGAGCAGGTTTGCCTAAGGCTTTTCCCATCCGTACCAACAATTGCGTCGTGGACAGATCTTCTCCATCACTGACGAGGAAGGTCTGATTTGCCGCAGCCGGATGACGAGTACAGATCACGATCAAATCGGCAAGATTATCGAGGGCGACCAGGCTACGTCGATTATGGATAGCACCAAATGGCAGCGGTACGCCCTTGTCCAGCCAGCGCATCATGTTCAGGAAATTGGCTTTTACACCTGGGCCGTAAACAAGCACAGGACGGATGATCACCACTTCCATTCCGGAATCAGTCGCGATCTTACGCAGTCCTCGCTCAGCCTCCATTTTCGAAATTCCATATGGGTCCACCGGTGCGGGGACAGCGTCAGCGAGATAAGGCTCATTGAGCGGTGTACCCTCACCATTCACTTTGATGGAACTGACGAAAACAAAGCGACGAACCCCAAGACTCGCGGCCTGCCGAGCGAGACTCAGCGTACCCTCGACATTCACTTTGCGGAACGCCTCCAACGGATCGGACTCCGTGTCATTCATCACATGGACACGGGCGGCGCTATGAATGACAACCTCCACTTGATCCAGGGCTTGCGACCAATCGGTATCGCTCTCAAGCCCAGGGGTACGAACGATTGCAATATCCTGCGGATAATCAGGCGAGGCGTGTCCACGAATGGCTGCCACTGGCTGGAGATCGTCAGAAGCCACCAACCGGCTCAATACCGCACGACCAACGAAACCGGTAGCACCTGTTAATAAAACACGCATTTCAAACCTCATCCTACTCAGGATTTCGACCAGACGGTACGATTGATGTAGTCGGTGTAACTCAGCACTACCCGGACTACCTGCTTCGACACCGGACCTGCCTGGTAATCGCGTACGACAGGGATAACGCGCTGATTACGATCATGCTGACTGGTCACCACACGAACGGCATCCAGAACGCCTTCCTCTTTCAGCCCGCTCATAATGAGCGTCCCCTCGTCCATCCCCTCTGGGCGCTCATGCGCATTACGGATGGTGATAGCCGGCAAGTTCAGAAGAGAGGCCTCCTCAGTAATGGTGCCGCTATCGGATAGGACACAGAAAGCCGACATCTGCAGCTTGATGTAATCAAGTAAACCAAACGGCTTCGAGAAGCGAATCAGTGGGTGATCCAACGATTCTCCTATCAGCTCCAGACGTTTGCGAGTACGGGGATGCGTGGAAACGATGATCGGAAACTGATACTTATCGGCCAGGGCACGTAGCGTCTTGAGCATATCCCGAAGGTTCTCGGGAGTATCTACGTTTTCCTCGCGGTGAGCACTGACGATGAAGAATTTATCCTGCTCCAGCCCCTCTCGAACGAGCACGTCGGAGGTAAGGATTTTCGGCATGTAGTAGTCGAGCACCTCCTCCATGTGCGAACCGGTCTTGATAATGGTTTCAGGACGGATCCCTTCGGCGATTAGGTAACGCCGAGCGTGCTCGGTCAGTACCATATTGATATCGCTCAAGTGATCAAGCACCTTGCGATTCAACTCCTCGGGTACACGCTGGTCAAAACAGCGATTGCCAGCTTCCATGTGAAATACTGGAATCTTGCGACGCTTAGCAGCAATGACAGCGAGGCAAGTATTAGTATCACCATAGAGCAAAAGAGCATCAGGCTTTTCGGCCTCAAATACCTCGTCAGCCTTGGAAATCACTTCGGCAATGGTCTTTGCTGCGGTATCGCCAGCGGCCCCCAGGAAGTAATCGGGCTTGCGGATGTCCAACTCGTCGAAAAATACCTGATTCAACTCGAAGTCATAGTTTTGCCCCGAATGAACCAGCACATGATCAACTTGTTTATCAAGTTCAGCAATAACACGACTCATCTTGATCAGTTCTGGTCGCGTACCGACCAACGTCATAACTTTAAGCATCAAGCTTCTCCTGAATATAATCCAGACTCAAAAGAACCTTCTTCACGCTCTCAACATCGAGACGCTCTGTATTATGCGAGGTGTAGTCGTCCAGATCAGAAATCTCTTGTTCGCCTTCAACAAAAAATTTCTTGTAGTTCAGGTCGCGATTATCGGATGGAATTCGATAGTAACGCCCCATGTCCTGGGCCTTGGCCATTTCTTCACGCGAGATCAGCGACTCGTACAGTTTTTCGCCGTGACGGGTACCAATGACTTTGACTGCATTGTCGCGAGAGAACAGTTCCTTGAGCGCTTGGGCAAGATCGGCAACCGTCGAAGCTGGTGCTTTCTGAACGAAGATATCACCTTGTTCTGCATGCTCGAAGGCGTGCAGTACCAAATCGACGGAGTCTTCCAGCGACATCAGGAAACGCGTCATGTTCGGGTCAGTGACAGTCAACGGCTCGCCACTCTGTAACTGATTGATGAACAGCGGGATTACCGAACCACGCGATGCCATGACGTTACCGTAACGGGTTGCACAGATTACAGGGCCCGCAGCCGGAATCATCCGTGACTTGGCAACCATCAGCTTTTCAGCCATGGCCTTGGAAATACCCATGGCGTTAATTGGATAAACAGCTTTGTCGGTGCTGAGCACGACAACGCGCTTTACACCTGAAGCAATGGCGGCGTTCAGAACATTTTCAGTGCCTATAACGTTAGTACGCACCGCCTCCATGGGATAAAACTCACAGGAAGGAACCTGCTTCAATGCAGCCGCATGGAAGATGTAATCCACACCCACCATGGCTTGGGTCAGACTGTCGCGATCACGCACATCGCCAATATAGAACTTGACTTTGTCGTTCGACAAGGCAATTCGCATATCCTCCTGCTTTTTCTCATCGCGACTAAATACGCGAATTTCTTTTACATCGGTATCAAGAAAACGCTTCAATACTGTATGGCCAAACGAACCCGTCCCGCCTGTGATCATCAAAACTTTATTATCGAACATAACCACCTTCCAAAACTTGATTGAATTTAATGATCAACGCAGAGCATGCATCGACTTGACCAATTCCAACCATGAAGGTGGAACGTAACCGGTCGCAGACTGGAATTTTGATGAGTTCAGCGAGCGATCTATAGAAACATTACTATCAGCGACGATATCGATTTCCTTTTCGTATACCTCCGCCACCAGCTGCAGCAGAGACAGCTTATCAATGGGTGCGACGGAAACGTGGTATAGCCCCTGGAGCTGCGGGTTGGGAATCACGTAATCGCGAATAACGCGAGCCAACTCCACCGTAGGGAGTCCCGAAAAAATGGCCTTTTCGTAGCCCTTGACAGACCCGTTCTGGGAAAGGAACCAGTCTACCAGCGAATATTGGCTTCCCAGCTCGTGGCCAATGATAGAGGTCCGGAGGGTGACCGCATTCGGTTCAGAGTGAAGTTCACCTATGTACTTCGATTTACCGTAGAGATCCTCCGCATCGGAGACATCCTCTTCAGTGTACAAGCCCTTGCGGCCAGAAAACACGCAATCAGTGCTGATATGGATCAAGCGAGCGCCGGAAAGCGCACACAATTTTGCAATGCGATGCGGCAGCATCGCGTTGATAGGGAGAGCTGAAAGCGGATCCTTGGCATCTGACAGCTGCTTAATCAACCCGACACAGTTGACGACAACGTCCGGTTTAACCTGCATCAACACCGAAACCAGGCAATCTTGATCAAGTACGTCAACATTACTGATTAACGAATCATGAGTGTCCGCAGAAAAATGTTTTGCGCCACTTGGGTTACGCAAAGTGCCCCACACCTCATAGTGCGGGTTTCCCTGGAATTGCCGGAACACCGTGCTCCCCAGCATTCCGGTAACGCCTAACACAAGAATTTTCATTTCAACCTACCTTTCAATTCGTTGATTCTTGCATCGAGAATTTCAACCAGGCGCTGGCTTTGCCGCTCCATTTCGAAATGCTCGAGGTAGTACGCCCGCCCTGACGATCCCAGCGACTCCCGTTCATCAGAAGTCATGCGGAAAAGTTGCTCAATGTTGCTCGCCATGCCCTCGGCATCCTGCGCTGGACTCGTTAGGCCGGCGTTCGCCTCCCGGATCACGCGGGCCCCCTCTCCATCCAGCCCCGCGATGATCGGCCGCCCTGCCGCCAGGTAAGCCTGAACTTTACTGGGGATGGTATAGGAGAACGTCTCATCCTGCTTCAAGGTCACCAACAATCCCGCCGCACGGCTGAAAAACTGTGGCATTTCGCACGCGGGAAAACGACCGGCAAGGATAAGGTTATCCAACTGCCTGGATTGTTTCTGCCCCTCGATCCAACTCAACATACTGCCGCTGCCGACCAGAACGATTCTGAGTCCGGACAGATGGCGAAGCTTGTCTGCCACCTCGACGAGGGTCTCGACCGACTGCGCTGTCCCTAGGTTCCCCGCGAAGACAAGACAAAAATTGCTTTGAAGCTCTGCCAACAGCTGCGCAGGAATCTGAGTAGCTTCGAGATTCGGAGGTGCGTCCTGAAACGAGTTAGGGTAATACACAACTTTGTGAGGATCGGCATAACGGGATACCGGCTCACTAAATGCCCTTGACTGAACGAGAAGCGTGTCCACGAATGCGTAAATGCCTTTTACCAACCACCCCACAACGCGCAGCACTGATTTATTCTTGATAAATCCGGTCGCACTCAAACTCTCCGGCCAAAGATCTTGAACCCATACAGCCAAATGGCTTTTTAGTTTCCACTTCAAATAAATAGCTGGAATAACAGAGGTGATGGGTGACGGAGCAAAGACAAGAATGGCATCAAAACCTTCGTTCTTTACGGCACCAGGGTAAAATCTTAGACCATTCGCTACAAAGGAAAGGTAGTTTAAGATCAAGTTTTTCGCACCTGACGAACCTCGAGGCCGAAGGGGTGCACGATAAACTCGAACCAAAGACTCATAATTTTCCTCGGTGCACCCCGAAGCAGCATAGCCGTCAAAAATGGCTCCATCCGGATAGTTTGGTTTGCCCGTAAGAACTTTTATGTCATGGCCCTGTACAGACAGATTTTTAACAAGGTCATTTATAATGAACGACTCAGGCCAAAAATACTGCGAAACGACTAAGATCTTCATCTATCAAGCACCCCTTAAAGACGGCCAGTTAAAGCCAATAACTCGCTCCAAGTTCGTCTCGAAGTATTTTCCCAGTCATATTTACTACTCTGCCTGATTGCAGCAAGTGACAAATCCTTTAATACATCCGGCTGACTTAACGCCTCGCTTAAAACTCGTAGTATATCAAGCGAGTCAAAAGGAGAGAAGTATAACGCTGCATCCGCACCAAACTCCGGCATAGGCATTACATTGGAACAGATCATAGGCCTACCGGAAGCAAGGGCCTCAAGCATGATATTCGGGCAATTTTCACACGAAGAAGCAAAGAGGTTGAGATATGCGTGATGGTACAGCGGCGGAAGATCATGATATGGAATAGCGCCAAGCAACACGACCTGACCCTCTAGTCCCAATGTAGAAATCAAGGCCTTGACTCGATCCGCCTCAGACGAATGAGTTTCGCCTACAAGAACCAGTGTAAATTTTTCACGCAACGCTTGGGGAAGTTTACCGTAAGCGTCAACGACCTCATAATGATGTTTATATACATCGAACCTAGAAACATAGAGAATGTATTCATTCGACGGTAAAAAATCGGGACGACTCATCACTTTGCCATGAGTTTTAAAAAGCGACCCGATGCCATGAGGAATAGTGATAGGCTTTTTAATACTAACCAGACTCTCTATTACGTCGCGAGCGTAATTAGAGATAAAAATTGTCAAATCAGCCTCGCTCATACTTTTGAGCATTATCCGATTTAACAACCAGTTCCTCAAACGCTGCAAACCTAATGGAACTGTTTTACGCACCCGCATGTCGAACGGAATCATATTCCGAAACATCGTCGCGACTTTACAAGTCGAGGGTGGGCGCGTGCTCACTACTCCTCCAGGACAGAAAAGCACGTCGGCTTGTTCAAGTTTCAAAATACTCGGTAGTACCCACTTTTCCCAGAGAGCCCTTACTAGAGGATTTTCTGTAGGCCAGGTAGGCTCAACACGACGAACCTTTGGATGAGACGGAAGCTTGAGCGACTTCGGCGCAAATACCAGGATTTCCAGGTCTTCGTGAGCAGGAACAAACTGAAAAAGATTAATTAGATAAGTCTGGCCACCGCCAAGACGGGCAGAAAGAGCGTTAATTACTATTTTCATTTTGCGTCTTCGCCAGTCAAACGTGAGTGTTTTTATCAAGCCATGATTGAAACATTAAAATATTCCATAAATGAAGACTTCGGTCATAGGTTCCATTCTGATGTTGAAGCCAGGCGGTTCGTACTTTCTGAGTATCAAAGTAGCCCTCTCGTCGAAGCCTATCTTCGGATAAAAGATCCCCCGCCCAATTTTTCAAGGGTCCTCTCAGCCACTGTGCTAGCGGAATAGAGAATCCCGCCTTCGGTCTTTCGAATAATGAAGTTGGTACATACCGACCGAGCAGCTCACGCAACGGCCACTTGCCCTTCCCATCCTTAATCAACTGGTGCGTTGGCAAAGAGAACGCTAGCTCAGCAACTCGGTGGTCGAGCAAAGGTGCTCGTGTTTCCAAGCTAGCACTCATCGAACCGCGGTCAACCTTAACTAGCAAATCATCAGGTAAATATTGAGAAACATCCCACCGACGCATTTCCTCGATGGAATTGTCGGCAGACTCCCACATCTCAATCTCACGTTCCATTGTGTCACAACCCAAAACCACTTTATCCATAGATTGCCACTGCGACATCAATCCGGTGTACATTTGAGCTAAACTTTCAGAGCCCAGCAGCTCTGACATTTTATAAATTCGACGGCCATTGATCTTTGATCGCAGCGCCTCAGGTAAAACAGCGCATACATTATCCCACCCTTTGGAAGAGAGGGATCTAAGTGGATAAGCCAGGCTTTGACGAACAATTAATGGAAGCTTTTCTATTTTGCTCCATAACTCAGCGGTAATTTGATAACGTGGATACCCAGCGAATAGTTCGTCACCGCCATCACCTGAGAGAGCAACAGAGACATGCTGCTTTGTCATCCTGGAAATCAATATAGTAGGGATCTGGGATGAATCGGCAAATGGCTCATCATAAACCTCAGGCAGGCTGGGGATTATAGATAAGGCGTCATCAGAACCGAGGTAAAACTCAGTATGATTTGTCCCCAGATGCTTGGCGATCGCTTTAGCATAGGGTGCCTCATCAAATTCCGGCTCATTGAAACCAATTGTATATGTGTTGATACTCGACGTACTTTGCGCCTGCATCAAAGAAACGATCAGACTAGAGTCGACGCCACCCGATAGAAAAGCGCCCAGCGGAACATCAGAGACCATCTGTGACTTTACGGCGGTAGATAAGCGGTTGCCAACCATATCTACCACTTCTTTGTCGGAGGCCCGGGTCAACTCCGCTTTCAACTCACTATTCTGTTGTAACGCCCAGTACCGAACTGGCTTAGTTAAGCCCGCAGACGAGTCAATAACCAAATAATGCGCTGGCTTTAGTTTCTTAATTCCTTCGTATATCGATTCCGGAGCAGGAACATACCCATATCGAACAAATTTTGTAAGCGCGTAGCGATCGATATTCAACTCACCACCAAAAGCGGCTTTGATCGCTTTCAATTCGGAGGAAAAAACAAAACGATGACCGATAAATCCATAATAGAGAGGCTTTTCACCCATTCGGTCCCGAGCAATTGTTATAGACTTGGTTAGCTTGTCCCAAATCGCAAATGCAAACATTCCTACGAGCTTATCTAGAACTGTTTGGAGCCCCCAGGCCTCAATGGCAGCAAGCAATACTTCCGTATCCGAATGCCCCCGCCAAACGCAATTATGTCCTTCTAACTCCAGTTGGTGACGTAACTCGTTAAAATTATAGATTTCACCGTTATAGACAATAACAAAACGCTCGCTATTGGACACCATAGGCTGACTGCCATGGGCCGATAACTCCAGAATAGAAAGGCGTCGATGACCTAACGATACCCCATTCTCAGTATCTGTCCAAACTGCTCCATCATCAGGCCCACGGTGCAACAGCGCCTCTACCATTTCGGCAACGGTGGCGGCAACGTATTGATCCTGCTTCCACCCAACAACTCCAGCAATTCCGCACATACTGACTCTCTCAATCCTTATAAAATCACTTTATCGCACGGCCCGGAAGAGCTTCATAGCTAGAAACAATCCTAACGCCATCACATAGAACACCAATGCGTTCAACAAGTATATTTCGCCGTACCAGACCCAGTGCATAACCGAGGCGCTACAAAGCATATATAGAAAAAAACGTAAAAAATCGTCATTTCGACACTGGGCGTCTATCAAACGCAGAAAGCAAATACTGATAAAACCGTTCAGGAATACACCCAACAGACCAAAATTTTCAAACGCAACACCAGCCACGTGAATACCACCGAGCCCAGTAATATAGTACCAAAGAGCAGGGTTATCAACCACAATGGGCTTATCCACACCTAACGCCGAATAAATGGGTGACGGCGCAAGCGAAAGAAACATATCGAGGTAAGTTTGTCCGTAACGTAAATGCTCTCCCCCCCAGAAGTCTGTAAGTTGTTCAACCAAGGGCAGTATAATTGCATTCCACGAATTAAATAAAAAATACTGAGCAATGTTGGCTGATGTCAACTCTACATCCATGCGACTCATCGAAACAATCACCCCTGTTGCGAGGAGAAAAAGCATCAGGCAAGTGACTATCGCCAGAATTTTCAGCTCAATAAGATGTCGATATCTAAACATCATCCCAAGTATGTAAGCGACAACCAATACAACAAAATCACGATCACCTGTCATTGCATTAGCGACACAATAGGAAATTACCAGCATCGCAGAAATCAAAAACATAGACCGCGACGGATAAGCAAGCGCCAGGGCCGAAACCATTATGATAGAGAAAACAACTACTGACTCAACACCCGCAAATGTGGCGAGCATCGCATCTGAATTGAGCAACCTGAACAATATGAAAAATATAGATACCCCAAAAAACAAGATACCCGCCAACTTGAAATCCATTGGTGAGAAAAAAGAAGTCCGCCCCGTTGTAGTTTTATAGGCAGGCATTAATAGTGAGAACAAATAAGCGACGAAGGCACCGGTCACCCCCAGAAACCAAACCAGCGCTAGCCTAAAAACCAAGGGATCGTCCAGATAAAACTCATACCCACCAATGGGCCACAAAATCACGGTTTCGCTCCAGAAACAACTCGTAAGCCCCAAAAATGGCACCGAGTAACAAACCGTGTATAAGGCAACCAAATAGCGCCTGGCCATCAAACACAAACAACCCGACAGCAACAATATCAGTAGCGACAGAGAAACGAGCAGTATAACCATCAGCTTAGACCAGAAAATAAAATAAGTAGGATGGACGAGCTACCCGTCTCATGCCCCACCGCAGCATAAGTACGTTTTACCTGGGAGTTGCGCCTAGCGTGCAATTTTACGCCCCCCTAATATCGCCAGCACCAATATTTGAGACACTAAAGCCAACAAAAACACCTTAAACAGATCGGTGGCCGACATATGGTTTCTTACAGCCATAAATATCGTCCCAAGTAAATAAATTGATGCATATACGCAACCAGCTAAAAATACAACCCTACTTGAATTAGCGCTATGAAGTATTTGCGTGACAATTGTAGTTACGAGTCCGACGCCCCCCGCTAGAACCGCATAAAGAAGAAGCTCACCTTTATCGCAGTAATCGGCACCTAATAAACACAGCCAATAACTTTTGGACACAATCAATAAAGATGGCAAAATAACGGAGATAATGACACCTAATAAAAGGTACAACTTACTGGCGTGGGCGCTTCCCGCCAATTTGACTATTGCATAGGAGGCCAACGCACTGGGCAGGACGGTAACCAAAATATAAAAAAGAAAGAAGAGGTTGAAATAGCCAACCTCCGATACACTCGAACTTGCTCTGGCGAATATCATCAAGCAAATAATATGAATCGGCCCACCTAAGAGCATGCTTCCAGCAATGGATGGAGCACCTGACGATTTAAGCAGATCCTTCATTTTTTGCAGCGAGAAAAACTGCTCACCTTGGTGACTAATAAGTTTAAACCCCCTTATTATCAACACCCCCGAAACGGGCGCAACCAAGGTACAAATGGCCAAACCAAATACAGCACCTTCAACCCTTTTATAGATCCATACGAGGCCGACTACAATTATTAAACCTAAAATCCCGTGTATAGCTAACGCGGCGACCCACCGCCTTGAAACATCTAAAGCGAACATTAGCCCCGTAACAGTTAAGTTGCAGACACAAGCAACTCCCAACAGAAACACACCTATTAAGAGACCATAGACATTGAGTTGTTGAGCTGTCGCTGGCGCGGGAAATATAGAAAATATGATGACAGATAGCATGCCCACCAAAATCCCCCCCCAAAGCATAAGGCCAAAGGAGGTTTTTATATCAACTTTCTCTGGATTGATGACAGCATATCTACTTAGCGCGATACTCAGGCACTCCCCCACAACCGTAGCGATACCCGTCACAATCGCATAATGGTAAGAAAATACTCCGTATAATTCGACACCTAAAATACGGGCTAGACTAAACAGCAATAAGAACATGCATAATTTGTTTAGCAGTACGATAAGTGCGCTAATTTCCCTAATCACAAGATTAACGTCTAGAAAAATAGGAAACATACCAATCGGCGGCTTTTAACATTCCATCGCCAACGGTAAATAACGGGTTATATCCAAGAAATTTAGCTGCCTTGCTAATATCAGCTTGGGAGTGACGCACATCACCAGCCCTGAAATCCCGATAGACCATCTTAGAGGTTGACTCAACACCCGAGCGAGCCAATGCGGCCTTAACACACTCAAATAGCTGGTTTAAAGTCGTTCGATCTCCCACCGCAACATTATAAATATTATTTTTTGCTTCTTCATTTGCACAAGCAGCCAACAAATTTGCCTGTACCGCATTATCTATAAAGCAAAAATCGCGACTGGTTTCACCGTCGCCATTAATAAAAACCTCTTCATTATTGATCATGGCTGCGGTCCATTTAGGAATGACGGCCGCATAGGCTCCATCTGGATCCTGCCGTTGACCAAAAACATTAAAATATCTTAAACCGATTGACTTGAAACCGTATGTTTTAGAAAAAACGTCAGCATAGAGCTCATTAACATACTTTGTAACGGCATAGGGGGAAAGTGGCTTGCCAATGACATCTTCAACTTTGGGTAACGCTGGATGGTCACCATAGGTAGAGCTTGAGGCCGCGTATGTAAAGCTTTTTACGCCAGCATCCTTCGCGGCCACCAACATATTGAGAAAGCCATCAATATTAGTAGCATTCGTAGTAATTGGATCATTTATAGAACGAGGTACAGACCCAAGCGCAGCCTGGTGCAAAACGTAGTCAACTTGAACACTGGACCGTTCAGTATGCTCAACATCTTGTTGAGCATAAAAAGTCATCGCCTGTTTGCAATCTTCGATATTTCTTATATCGCCATTTACAAACAGGAACCGCGCCCATTGCTCTGGACTGACCAATGACTTTACTTCGTCAAGATTATGTTGATACCCTGTAGAAAAATTATCTAAACCTACAACCCGTTGGTTTAATCTGAGCAACGTCTCAAGCAAGTTAGAACCAATGAATCCAGCCACACCGGTAACCAACCAGACCTTAGGTGACTGACGGAGTGTATCTTTTAGACTTTCAAATTTAATCATATTACTCTCGAACGGATTCTAAACCAAATGGAAACAATGGAGCTTCACATACAACTAAAGGCGGAGATCCGACTGAGAGGCGTCCAATAAATATTTCAAGTCATAGAGAACATGCTCAACCTTACCCAGTGCTCTGATATTCTCAGCGCCCATGGCAAGAAATTCTTGATGCGCTACAGCCAGTACAATTCCATCATAGGTATTATTTTGAAGCTCCACTACAGGCGCAATACCGTACTCATGCATAGCCTCAGATGCATCTACCCAAGGGTCATAGACATCAACTGATATATTAAACTCCGCCAACTCATTTACTATATCGATGATTTTGGTGTTCCGTAAATCCGGGCAGTTTTCCTTGAACGTGAAGCCCATTATTAAGACACGAGCTCCGTCGACATGAATCCTGCGTTTAAGCATCGCCTTGACAAGCTGAGAAACAACGTAACTACCCATACTGTCATTCAAACGGCGACCCGCCAGAATAATTTCGGGATGATAACCAATAGATTGGGCTTTATGAGTCAAGTAATAAGGATCAACGCCGATGCAATGCCCACCGACCAAACCGGGACGAAAGGGTAAAAAGTTCCATTTAGTTCCTGCTGCTTCTAATACAGCCTCGGTATCGATGCCCATTTTATTGAAAATCAGAGCCAATTCATTGATCAAGGCAATATTAAGATCACGCTGGGTATTCTCGATGACCTTTGCAGCCTCGGCAACCTTGATGCTCTTTGCTTTATGAGTGCCGGCCAGAATAATTGTTTTGTACAGATCATCTACCAAATCCGCGACTTCTGGATTGGAACCAGAGGTCACTTTTTTTATTGTAGTGACACGATGAGCCTTGTCTCCAGGATTTATCCTTTCTGGACTATACCCAGCAAAAAAGTCTACATTATACTTAAGCCCCGAAACCTTTTCTAATATAGGAACGCAATCCTCCTCCGTTGCACCCGGGTATACGGTGGATTCGTATATGACAACACAACCTTTTTTTAGAACCTTTCCGATAGACTCACTTGCTTTAATTAGAGGCGTAAGATCCGGCCTCTTGTGCTCATCAATCGGAGTTGGTACCGTAACAATAAAAACGTTAACATCCTTTAAATCATCCAAGGATGTGCTGTAGGTCAACTTTGACGCTAGCTGCAGCTCTTCATCAGAAACTTCTAACGTAACATCGTGTCCGTCCTTGAGCGCTGCTACTCGTTGATGATTTATATCAAAACCAACAACTTGCACTTTCTTGCCAAACTCAACCGCCAACGGCAAGCCCACATAACCTAGACCGACGATGGCCAACTTTACATCTTCGAGTTTAAGCATTGTTTTCCCTTGCAATTCATAAAATTTAGATAGATCATCTAAAGCCAACTTGTTACGCATATTCCTACGGGCGAGCATTTAAAGCCTTAAAAATCATACCAAAGGCTTACCGAAAGCCCCCAGAGGCCCTTGTATGAAAAGCTCACATCTCATCAGCTTGATACATCTATGCATTCGATTCGGATGAGGTTCAGTCCATCGGAGTGATGCCCCGCCCATGCAAGCTTAACCGACATTTGCTCCTTATGGCGAGACATGCGTTGACTCAGCGCCGGCGCCGAAGGCAGGATTTGGACGCTTCAGGTGAGAATTGCCTTTACCAGCCCTAAAGGGCCCGCACACCCGGCCTCAATCTACATCATCCCATATAAAAAGCCCACCAGGGTCGGGGGTCCCCAACACTGACGGGCTTCATTTAGGACATAAAGGCCCATCTCGATCATCGAAACCGTCAAGCCCTCAGATTGAATATTATCTCTTCAGCCCCGAGCCATTTGCCTACGTTTTCGACCTTCTTCGCCCCGAGCAAAAACAAACCGGATCAAGGCGATAAACCCACCTAAACATAGACCCGCCAAAATCCCCAAAACGATAATCATTGTTCTTCTTGGCTTTATAGGACTCTCCGGCACTTCTACGCTACCATCCTGCCGATAAATATTGATTCTTGCCGGATCAATGTTAAGTTGCCTATAAAAGCTGTACCTCATCTGTAAAGGCCGCAGATCTTCTATAAACGCGTCATCCGAGGATCTGGACTCTAATGCTTGCACCTCTGCCGTTAGCGCTTTACTCCCCCGCTGATAATCCAACCTGTTACCTGTTTCCACTGTTATATCTACTGCAGCGGTAGAGTTGACAACGGGAGTTTTCAAACCAATGGATTCCGCGACCTTAAGTGCTTCACGCAACTGCTGGATACGGTCCTCTCGCACACGCTGTGCATTTGCGCGCATGCTGATAATCCGCTGCTCGAGGTTACGAGCTCTAACTTGGGCTTCAGTCGTTACGTTTTTTATCAGTTCACTCTCGGCTGAATCATTTGCGCGCTGAACATAGGCTTTCGCCCATTCAGTCGTCCTGGTTGCGTCATCGCCTTGCACAGTTATTGAAAAACGATCTGGCGTATCTTTACCTGCCACTCTAATGACCAACTCTCTTGAAAAACGCTCATAAAGGCGGTCAATTGGTCCCTCTCGCTGAGACTCACTAAGTGAAGGAAGATAGACCTCATTAAAGAACGTTTGACGGAGGGACTCCCCCTGAAGATTTCGAATAAAAACATCATAGACATCTTTAATTGAATAAGGATCCAACTCGGTACTTTTACCACGACCATAATTCAACTCAGCAATACCATTCTGAGTTGGAGGCATAATATATAGTTTAGCCTCATATATCGGCTTACTTAAAAATGCATATGCAGTTGCACCGATAACAACTAGAAGAGCGACGGCGAATATCAACCATTTTTGGGCCCATAATCCATGCACCAGCGCGTTTAGGTCAACTTCATCACCACCGAGCATTTCAATGTCATTTTTCATGTATCGTCTCGCCTTCCTTTTGTGAGACTGCAGTTGCAGACGCGCTGAATGCATCGAAAGACATAACGAACGAAGCCCCTACGAATACAGCTGTAAACTGAATTATATTTAATAAGAACAAAACGCACCCAAAGTCAGAAAATTTGCAGACGGTGATCCTTACCAAGACTACTGGGCTCACACATCCATTATTTCAATCGTCGACGCGCCCCCATGAACCAAGCGAGCAACGGCCCTAACATCATACCAGCGAGAAGCGCCAGGATCACGAAAACCGAAACAGGAAGCTGCGGAGCTGCCCATCCCAGAAACAGGAGTGCAACCGGCTGGTTGTTTTCAAGCACGAACAGGACGATAGCTGAGACCACAAGCAGCGCAAGTACGGCAAGGACTAAGCGTTTAAAGTTGCGCATGAAAACTCCTTTGTTTTGGCTCTGCGTCAGAGCTCATCCCCCTCCTCCTCATTCACACGATCCCTAAGCTCTTTGCCTGGCTTGAAATGAGGGACGAACTTTCCATCAAGGCTGACGGATTGACCGGTTTTCGGATTGCGCCCAACCCGCGGAGCGCGGTAATGCAGAGAAAAGCTGCCGAAACCACGGATTTCAATACGATCCCCCGTAGCCAAACACTGGGACATCTGTTCAAGCATGGTCTTGATGGCTAGCTCCACATCCTTGGATGAGAGTAGCCCTTGATGGGTGACAATTCGTTCGATCAACTCCGACTTCGTCATATTTTTCCCTTCTTTTTCAAGCAGCTAGGAAAATCGCTTGAAAAGGTTTTAGCATGACCGGAGGGATTTGAACAGCCCAAGTATTGACATTCTTCCTGACTCCCCTACCGCCTCTTTCCGCGCAAGCAGGGAGATGCTATCGACAGATGATCAGCATCGTGCGAGTCAGATAGCCAGCCGGATTGAAACCAAAGGGGTACTGATCCTCATCCTTCGCGTCGTCGGATCGGGTAATCACCTTGTAGCCAGCCCCCTTGCACTCTCTTGCAGCTCTCTTGTGGCACTTCTCCCAGCCGGAACCCAACCCCGAGCAGTCGACCTCGATACCACTGACACCACGCACTGCGTGGGTCTTGGCGTTCGTAGAACAAGCCGCCAGCGCCAAGACACTCAACATCAGAAAGAGCTTGTTCATTCAGTTCCTTTAGACAGAGGTCCAGATCGATCATTTATACAAGTCGGAGCCACGCACTGAATAGATTATTGATCCGCTTCATAAAAGAGACAGCTGGGGTGATGGGTTGGTTTCGCAGCGTCCCGAATGAACACCGTCATCGGCTCGGGCAGAGAATTTTGAAATTTCGCAGGCACAAAAAAGGGCGACCGAAGTCGCCCTTTTTTTATGGTCTGACAGAACTCAGTTCTGTTTTTCCATTTGTGCACGCAGCAGGTCGCCCAGAGTGGTAGGACCAGGAGCATCAGTAGCTGGCTTCTCGCGCAGGCTCTGGATTGCTTCTTTCTCTTCAGCATCGTCTTTCGACTTGATGGAGAGCTGGATTACGCGGCTCTTGCGGTCAACGCTGATGATCTTGGCTTCTACTTCTTCGCCTTCTTTCAGAACGTTGCGCGCGTCTTCAACGCGGTCACGGCTGATTTCGGAGGCTTTCAGAGTCGCTTCGATATCGTCGGCCAGAGTGATGATGGCGCCTTTAGCGTCAACTTCTTTCACGATGCCCTTAACGATTGCGCCTTTGTCGTTCTCTTGAACGTACTCGGAGAACGGATCGCTTTCCAGTTGCTTGATACCCAGGGAGATACGCTCGCGCTCTGGGTCAACCGACAGGATAACGGTGTCCAGCTCGTCGCCCTTCTTGAAACGGCGTACGGCTTCTTCGCCCACTTCGTTCCAGGAGATGTCGGACAGGTGAACCAGACCGTCGATGCCGCCGTCCAGACCAATGAAGATACCGAAATCGGTGATCGACTTGATGGTGCCGGAGATTTTATCGCCCTTGTTGAACTGGCCAGAGAAGTCTTCCCATGGGTTGGACTTGCACTGCTTGATGCCGAGGGAGATACGACGACGCTCTTCGTCGATGTCCAGAACCATGACTTCCACTTCGTCGCCGACTTGTACGACTTTCGAAGGGTGGATGTTCTTGTTGGTCCAGTCCATTTCGGAAACGTGTACCAGGCCTTCAACGCCTTCTTCCAGCTCAGCGAAGCAGCCGTAGTCAGTGAGGTTGGTAACACGAGCAGTGACGCGGGTGCTTTCTGGGTAACGGGCTTTGATAGCGACCCATGGATCTTCACCCAGTTGCTTGAGGCCCAGGGAAACACGATTGCGCTCGCGATCGTACTTCAGAACCTTGACATCGATCTCGTCGCCAACGTTGACGATTTCCGAAGGATGCTTGATACGCTTCCAGGCCATGTCGGTGATGTGCAGCAGGCCATCGACGCCACCCAGATCGACGAATGCGCCGTAATCGGTGAGGTTCTTGACGATACCCTTGACCTGCTGGCCTTCCTGCAGCGATTCCAGCAGAGCTTCACGCTCGGCGGAGTTCTCGGCTTCCAGGACACTGCGACGGGAAACGACAACGTTGTTGCGCTTCTGGTCCAGCTTGATGACCTTGAATTCCAGCTCTTTGCCTTCCAGGTGCGTGGTATCGCGCACTGGACGGACGTCAACCAGGGAACCTGGCAGGAACGCACGGATGCCGTTAACGTCGACAGTGAAGCCGCCTTTAACCTTACCGTTGATAACGCCCTTGACCACTTCCTCAGCTGCGAAAGCCGCTTCCAGAACGATCCAGCATTCAGCGCGCTTGGCTTTTTCACGGGACAGCTTGGTTTCACCAAAGCCATCTTCAACCGAGTCCAGCGCAACGTGAACTTCGTCACCGACGTTGATGTTCAGTTCGCCAGCGTCGTTGTAGAACTGCTCAAGCGGGATGAGTGCTTCAGACTTCAGACCAGCGTGAACGGTTACCCAGCGAGCTTGGTAATCGATATCAACGATAACACCGGTGATGATGGAGCCTGCCTGAAGGTTCAGGGTTTTCAGGCTTTCTTCAAAGAGTTCCGCAAAGCTTTCGCTCATTTTAATTCCTGTTGATTAGGGCGAAGAATACGCCCGCCTCCACATCCCAGACGATGTGGGTTAGTTTCATATAAAAGAAGCATCGCAGGACTATGACTGGTCCCCTGCGAAGCTTCCTGGTCACCCGGCGATATCGCGAATGGCGATCTCGCTCATGATGCGTTGCAACACCTGATCGATGGACAACTCCGTGGAATCCAGCTGTATCGCGTCGGCCGCCGGCTTGAGCGGGGCTACTGCGCGCTGGGTGTCACGCTCATCGCGTGCACGGATCTCATCTAGCAGACTCGACAGACTAACATCCTCGCCTTTGCCCTTCAACTGCAAATATCGGCGACGCGCCCTCTCCTCCGCACTGGCGGTGAGGAAAATCTTCAGCGGTGCATCGGGAAAAACCACCGTGCCCATGTCGCGACCGTCCGCCACCAGCCCCGGCGGCTCCTGGAACGCGCGCTGGCGCTGCAGCAAGGCTTCGCGCACCGCCGGCAGCGCGGCGACCTGGGAGGCCCCGGCACCGACGCTTTCAGTACGAATGACGTCGCTGACTTCGTCACCTTCCAGAATGATGCGCTGGAGCTGACCGTCGGTCGCGGCAATGAATTGCACGTCCAGATGAGCAGCCAGCGCCTTGAGCAACTCTTCGTTGGTCAGGTCGACGCCATGGTTCGCGGCAGCGAACGCCAATAGACGATACAAGGCACCCGAATCGAGCAGGTTCCAGCCCAACTGCCTGGCCAGGATCCCGGCGACGGTCCCCTTGCCCGAACCGCTCGGACCGTCGATGGTGATGACCGGTGCCTTGATGTTCACGACTGTGCCTCTTGTGCCACTCGAATACCGACCTGTGCGCACAGCGCCAGGAAGTTCGGGAACGACGTCGCGACGTTGGCGCAATCATGGATGCGAATCGGCGCGCTGGCGCGCAAAGACGCAACACTGAAGGCCATGGCGATACGATGGTCACCGTGACCATGGACTTCGCCGCCACCGATCTGGCCGCCGTCGATGATGATGCCGTCCGGCGTTGGCTGGCACTTGACGCCAAGGGCGAGCAAGCCATCAGCCATCACCTGGATGCGATCCGATTCCTTGACCCGCAGCTCCTCAGCGCCCGTCAATACGGTGCGCCCTTCTGCACAGGCGGCCGCCACGAACAGCACCGGGAACTCGTCGATGGCCAGCGGAACCAGCGCCTCCGGAATCTCGATACCCTTGAGTTTAGCTGCTCGTACGCGCAGGTCCGCCACGGGTTCGCCGCCGACTTCACGCTGGTTTTCCAGAGTGATGTCAGCGCCCATCAGGCGCAGGATGTCGATCACGCCGGTACGGGTCGGGTTGATGCCGACGTGCTCGAGCACCAGGTCGGAGCCTTCGGCGATCGAGGCGGCCACCAGGAAGAATGCCGACGACGAGATGTCGCCCGGCACTTCGATGTGGGTCGCGGTCAGCTTGCTGCCAGACTCGACGGACGCCGTGGCGCCATCGACCGTGACCGGGTAGCCGAAGCCGCGCAGCATGCGCTCGGTATGATCGCGGGTCGGAGCCGGTTCGGTGACGGTGGTCTTGCCTTCGGCGTAGAGACCCGCCAGCAGCAGGCAGGATTTCACCTGGGCGCTGGCCATCGGCATGGTGTAGGTCAGGCCCTTGAGCTTGTTGCCACCGCGGATGATCATCGGCGGACGACCGTCGGCGGCAGTCTCGATGACCGCGCCCATTTCCCGCAACGGGTTGGCGACGCGATTCATCGGGCGCTTGGACAGCGAGGCGTCACCGGTCAAGGTGCTGTCGAAGTCCTGCGCGGCCAGCAGGCCGGACAACAGGCGCATCGAGGTCCCGGAGTTACCCAAGTAGATCGGACCCGGGGCCGGCTTGAGACCATGCAGGCCGACACCATGGATGGTCACGCGACCGTGGTGCGGACCTTCGATGACCACCCCCATGTCGCGAAACGCTTGCAGCGTCGCCAGGGCGTCTTCGCCCTCGAGGAAGCCTTCCACCTCGGTCACGCCTTCGGCCAGGGAGCCGAGCATGATCGAACGGTGGGAAATCGATTTATCGCCCGGTACACGAATACGCCCGCTCAGGGAGCCACCAGGTTGTGCCAGGAAAATCAGATCGTTGGAGTTCATAGCGTCCACATAGGCCCGACGGGCCAGGATTTTACTGAAATGCTCGCGGGCCACCCTGGCGCGCGTGAAAACGCCCAGCAATTGGTGCCCGTCCCCTGCATCGACCGCGTCGCGCAAGGCGTCGAGATCGCTGCGAAATGTATCGAGTGTGCGCAGGACAGCTTCGCGGTTGGCGAGGAAGATGTCGTGCCACATGACCGGGTCGCTTCCAGCGATTCTCGTGAAATCGCGGAAACCGCCGGCAGCGTAACGGAAGATCTCAAGATTTTCATTGCGTTTGGCCAACGAATCCACCAGGCCGAACGCCAACAGGTGCGGCAAGTGGCTGGTGGCAGCCAACACTTCATCGTGACGCTCGACCTGCATGTGCTCGACATCGGCGCCCAGTTCCCGCCACAAACGGTCCACCACCGCCAGCGCGGCTGGATCCGTCTGGTCCAGCGGCGTGAGGATCACTTTGTGGCGACGAAACAGCTCGGCGTTGGAGGCTTCCACCCCGCTCTGCTCGGAGCCGGCAATCGGATGGCCGGGCACGAAGCGAGCCGGCATTCCACCGAAGGCCTCGGTGGCCGCTCGCACGACGTTGCCCTTGGCGCTGCCGACGTCGGTCAGGATCGCTTGCCCCAGGTTCATGGTCGCCAGACGCGCCAGCAGTTTTTCCATGGCCAGGATCGGCACCGCCAACTGGATCACGTCCGCGCCTTGGCAAGCGATCGCCAGGTCATCCTCGCAGCGATCAACCACCCCCAGCTCCACGGCCAGCTTGCGCGACTGCGGATCCAGGTCGACACCGACCACCTCGCGGCACAGACCGCTTTCACGCAAGCCCTTGGCAAACGAACCGCCAATCAACCCCAGGCCGACCACCACCAGGCGACCGATCATAGGGGCAGCAGGTTGCAGAGAAGTGACATCAACCACGAGCCAGAACCTTGCTCAACGCCTCAAGGAAACGGCTGTTCTCCGCTGGCAGGCCGATGGTGATGCGCAAATGGTTCGGCATGCCGTAGTTGGCCACCGGACGCACGATCACGCCCTCGCGCAACAGCCCCTGGTACACCGGCGCGGCGACACGCCCCAGGTCGACGCAGATGAAGTTGCCTTTGGATGGAATCCAGCTCAGACCCAGTTCCCGGAACCCCGCTTCCAACTGCTGCATGCCGGCCGCGTTGAGGCGACGGCTTTCGGCCAGGTAAGCCTCATCCTGCAATGCGGCACAGGCGGCTGCCAGGGCGAAGCTGTTGACGTTGAACGGCTGGCGCACGCGGTTCAACACATCGGCCACCACGGCGGTGGACAAGCCGTAGCCAACCCGTAGCGAGGCCAGGCCGTAGGCTTTCGAGAACGTGCGCGAAACCAGCAGGTTCGGGTAGGCCGCGAGGAAATCCAGGCCATCGGGCAAATCGCTGCCTTCGGCGTATTCGATGTAGGCCTCGTCCAACACCACAAGCACGTGCGCGGGCACGTCTTGCAGGAAGTCGTCCAGGGCCTGGGCATCAAACCAGGTGCCGGTCGGGTTGTTCGGGTTGGCAATGAAGACCACCCGCGTGTTGGCGTCGATGGCAGCCAGCATGGCCGGCAGATCGTGTCCCCAGTTTTTGGCCGGGACCACATGGGCATCCGCGCCCACGGCCTGGGTCGCGATCGGGTAGACCGCAAACGCGTGCTCGCTGAACACGGCGTTGAGACCTGGTGCCAGGTACGCACGGGCGACCAACTCAAGAATGTCGTTGGAGCCGTTGCCCAGCGTCACTTGGTTCAGCTCGACGCCACAGCGCTCGGCCAACAGGCTTTTCAATGCAAACCCATTGCCGTCGGGGTAACGGGTCAGCTCGGCCAGTTCGTCGCGGATCGCCGCCAGTGCCTTGGGGCTCGCGCCCAACGGGTTTTCGTTGCTCGCCAACTTGACGATGCTGGCCGGATCCAGGTCCAGCTCGCGGGCCAGTTCATCCACGGGCTTGCCCGGAACGTAAGGCGAGAGTTGTTGCACGCCTGGCTGAGCCAGAGCGAGGAAGTTGCCACTCATTTGCTATCCGCCCTTAAAGAACTGCCTTGGGGTAGGAACCCAGCACCTTGAGTGCCACTGCTTCCTGACTGATTTTCTCCAGCACACCTTTTACCAGCGGATCGCGGTGGTGGCCGACAAAATCGATGAAGAACACGTAGGTCCATTTACCGCTGCGCGACGGACGGGTCTCGATCCGCGTCAGGTCGATACCGTTGTCGTGGAACGGCACCAGCAGTTCATGGAGCGCGCCGGGCTTGTTGCTCATGGAGACGATGATCGACGTCTTGTCGTCGCCGGTCGGCGGTACTTCCTGGCTGCCAATCATCAGGAACCGCGTGGAGTTGTCCGGGCGATCCTCGATTTTCTCGGCCAGGCGAGTCAGCCCGTAGAGGCCGGCCGCCATATCGCCAGCAATCGCCGCCGAGTTCCACTCACCCTTGACCCGCTTGGCCGCTTCGGCGTTGCTCGATACCGCCACGCGCTCGACGTTCGGATAATGGGCGTCCAGCCACTTGCGGCACTGGGCCAACGACTGGGCGTGGGAATAGATCCGGCTGATGCTGTCGGTCTTGGTGTTCTCGCCGACCAGCAGGTGATGGTGAATGCGCAGCTCGACTTCGCCGCAGATCACCATGTCATGCTCGAGGAAGCTGTCCAGCGTGTGGTTGACCGCGCCTTCGGTGGAGTTTTCCACCGGCACCACGCCGAAATTCACCGCGCCGGCCGCCACTTCACGGAAGACTTCGTCGATGGCCGCCATTGGTTTGCTGATCACGGCGTGACCGAAGTGCTTCATGGCGGCAGCCTGGGTGAAGGTGCCTTCCGGGCCCAGGTAGGCGACTTTCAGCGGCTGCTCGAGCGCCAGGCACGAGGACATGATTTCGCGGAACAACCGCGCCATCTCTTCGTTGCCCAGCGGCCCCTTGTTGCGCTCCATGACACGCTTGAGCACCTGAGCTTCACGCTCAGGACGATAGAACACCGGCACTTCGCCTTCGGCCAGGGAGGCCATCTTCACCCGGGCGACTTCCTGGGCGCAGCGCGCACGCTCGCTGATCAGCTCCAGGACCTTTTCGTCCAGGGCATCGATGCGCAGGCGCAGCGCCTTGAGTTCTTGCTCAGACATCAGCCATGTTCCTTCTCGAACTCTGCCATGTAGGCGATCAACGCATTGACGGCGTTGATGTCGACGGCGTTGTAGATGGAGGCACGCATGCCACCGACCGAACGGTGGCCCTTGAGGTTCAGCAGGCCACGCTCGTCGGCGCCGGCCAGGAACGGTTTGTCCAGACGGTCGTCGGCCAGGCGGAACGGCACGTTCATCCACGAACGATCGGTCTTGTTGATCGGGTTGCTGTAGAGACCGCTGGCGTCGATGAAGTCATACAGCGTGCGCTGCTTGACTTCGTTGAGCTTGCCGATGGCTTCGACACCGCCCTGCTCCTTCAGCCATTCGAACACCAGGCCGGAGAGGTACCAGGCCAGGGTCGGCGGGGTGTTGTACATCGAGCCGTTGTCGGCCGCGACCTTGTAGTTGAGCATGGTCGGGCACAGGGAACGGGCACGCCCCAGCAGGTCTTCACGAATGATGCTGACCAGGATGCCACTAGGGCCGATGTTTTTCTGGGCGCCGGCGTAGATCATGCCGAAACGGGAGATATCCACAGGGCGCGAGAGAATGTCCGAGGACATGTCGGCCACCAATGGCACGTCGCCGGTTTCCGGGATCCAGTTGAATTCCAGGCCACCGATGGTTTCGTTCGGCGCGTAGTGAACGTAGGCCGCATCCTTGGACAGGTTCCATTCGTTCTGGCCGGGAATCGCGAAATAATCGTAGGGCTTGGCGGTGGCAGCCACGTTGACGTGACCGTAGCGCGAAGCTTCTTCGATGGCTTTCTGCGACCAGATACCGGTATCGATGTAGTCGGCCTTGCCACTTTCCGGCAGCAGGTTCAACGGGATCTGGGCGAACTGCTGGCTCGCGCCGCCCTGCAGGAACAGCACTTTGTAATTGGATGGGATGTTCAGCAGATCACGCAGGTCCTGCTCGGCCTTGGTGGCAATGGATACGAACTCATCGCTGCGATGGCTCATTTCCATGACCGACAGGCCCTTGCCGTGCCAGTCGAGAAGTTCACCCTGGGCACGCGTCAGGACCGCCTCAGGAAGCGCCGCCGGGCCGGCACAGAAGTTATAGGCTCTCTTGCTCACATCCAATCTCGCTCTGATCTGGTGGTCACATAAATCTTGTTCAACACTGATCGTTCCCACGCTCTGCGTGGGAATGCATCCAATGACGCTCTGCGTCATGGGACGCGGAGCGTCCCGAGCGGCATTCCCACGCGGAGCGTGGGAACGATCCTAATGTGCAGTGTCGCAAATTTTCAAACGAGACAAACAACAAGGGGCGAATCTTCATCCGCCCCCCGCGTGTCCGCTTAGTCCTGCGGTTCTTCTTCGTCTGCGGCAGCGTCGAGCGGTTGGTCGCCGGTCACGTCGTCGACATCGGCACCCAGGGCGCCCTCGAACGCCACGCCTTCCTCGCCTTCCAGCTCTTCGCCTTCGACTTCCGATGGCTCCTGCACCCGCTCAAGCCCTACCAGCGTTTCGTCGCTGGCCAGCTTGATCAGCGTCACGCCCTGGGTGTTACGACCCAGGCTCGACACTTCGGCGACTCGCGTACGCACCAGGGTGCCCTGGTCGGAGATCAACATGATCTCCTCGCCATCGAGCACCTGGACAGCGCCAACCAGACGACCATTACGGTCGTTGCTGACCATGGCGATCACACCCTGGCCACCACGCTTGTACTCAGGGAATTCGCTGATGGCCGTGCGCTTGCCATAACCACGCGCCGAAGCGGTGAGGATCTGGCTGCCTTCTTCGGGGATCAGCATGGAGATCAGCTTCTGCCCTTCCGGCAGGCGCATGCCGCGCACACCGCGGGCGGTACGGCCCATGGCGCGCACGTCGGATTCCTTGAAGCGAGTGACCTTGCCACCGTCGGAGAACAGCATGACCTCACGCTCACCGTCGGTGATGGCGGCGGAAATCAGCACGTCGCCCTCGTCCAGTTCCAGGGCGATCAGGCCGACACTGCGCTGGCGGCTGAAGGATTCCAGCGGGGTCTTCTTCACGGTGCCGTTGGCGGTAGCCATGAAGATGTAGTGACCTTCGGTGTATTCCTCCACCGGCAGCATGGTGGTGATGTATTCACCATCGTCCAGCGGCAACAGGTTGACCAGCGGACGGCCACGTGCGGCACGGGACGCTTCCGGGATTTCGTAGGTCTTGAGCCAGTACACCTTGCCTTTGCTGGAGAACAGCAGCAGCGTGGTGTGGCTGTTGGCGACCAGCAGGTGAGCGATGTAGTCCTCGTCCTTGACGCCGGTCGCCGACTTGCCTTTGCCGCCGCGACGCTGGGCCTGATAGGCGGCCAGCGGCTGGGTCTTGGCGTAGCCACCGTGGGAAATGGTCACCACGCGCTCTTCTTCCGGGATCATGTCACCCAGGGTCAGGTCCAGGCGCGCATCGAGAATCTCGGTGCGGCGCACGTCGCCGTACTCGGCGCGGATCACTTCCAGCTCTTCGCGGATCACTTCCATCAGGCGCGTGGCGCTGTTGAGGATGCGGATCAGCTCGCCGATCTGGTTGAGGATTTCCTGGTACTCGGCCAGCAGCTTCTCGTGCTCCAGGCCGGTCAGGCGGTGCAGGCGCAGTTCCAGGATGGCTTGCGCCTGTTCCGGGGACAGGAAGTACTTGCCTTCGCGCAGGCCGTACTGCGGGTCGAGGTTCTCCGGGCGGCACGAGTCGGCGCCAGCGCGCTCGACCATTGCCACCACCGCGGAGGACTCCCAAGGGGTACTGATCAGCGCTTCCTTGGCTTCCGATGGCGTTGGCGAAGCCTTGATCAAGGCGATCACCGGGTCGATGTTCGACAGGGCAACGGCCTGGCCTTCGAGAATGTGACCACGCTCGCGAGCCTTGCGCAGTTCGAACACGGTGCGGCGGGTGACCACTTCGCGACGGTGACGCACAAAGGCTTCCAGCAGGTCCTTGAGGTTCAGGATCCGCGGACGGCCGTCGATCAGCGCAACGATGTTGATGCCGAACACGCTTTGCAGTTGGGTCTGGGCGTAGAGGTTGTTGAGGATCACCTCAGGCACTTCACCACGACGCAACTCGATCACGACGCGCATGCCGTCCTTGTCGGACTCGTCACGCAGCTCGGTGATGCCTTCGAGCTTCTTCTCTTTCACCAGCTCGGCGATCTTCTCGATCAGGCGAGCCTTGTTCAGCTGGTACGGCAGTTCGGTGATGACGATCTGCTGGCGGCCGCCAACCTTGTCGATGTCTTCGACGGTGGAGCGGGCGCGCATGTAAATGCGGCCACGGCCGGTGCGGTAGGCTTCGATGATACCGGCGCGACCGTTGATGATCGCGGCGGTCGGGAAGTCCGGACCCGGGATGTATTGCATCAGCTCATCGACGGTCAGCTCGGGATTGTCGATGAGGGCCAGGCAACCGTCGATGACTTCACCGAGGTTGTGCGGCGGGATGTTGGTCGCCATGCCCACGGCAATACCGCTGGAGCCGTTGACGAGCAGGTTCGGGATACGGGTCGGCATGACCGCCGGGATCATTTCGGTGCCGTCGTAGTTCGGCACCCAGTCCACGGTTTCCTTGTGCAGGTCGGCCAGCAGTTCGTGGGCCAGCTTGGTCATGCGCACTTCGGTGTATCGCATGGCCGCGGCGTTGTCGCCGTCCACGGAACCGAAGTTGCCCTGGCCGTCTACCAGCAGGTAGCGCAAGGAGAATGGCTGCGCCATACGAACGATGGTGTCGTACACGGCAGTGTCGCCGTGGGGGTGATACTTACCGATCACGTCGCCGACGACACGGGCAGATTTCTTGTACGGCTTGTTGAAGTCGTTGCCCAGCTCGCTCATCGCGAACAGCACGCGCCGGTGCACGGGCTTCAAGCCATCGCGCGCATCCGGCAGCGCCCGCCCGACGATTACGCTCATTGCGTAGTCGAGGTAGGACTGTTTCAGCTCGTCTTCGATATTGACCGGGAGGATTTCTTTGGCCAGTTCGCCCATGAGAAGCCTGATTCCTTTTTCTGGTGAAACCTCGTCACATCCAGATGGGACGAACGAAGCTCGCCGCTGCAGAACAAGTGCCATGCAGCGACTTACGACAAATCAACGAGTTATGCCATGGATCTGCGCAGTAAAGGCCACCTCGCGAGGCAGCCTTGGAAACCGCCGGATGTTATCACAAGAGCCGCCACGCACCTATCCCCCAGATGCGCATGGTGCGTAGTTAGTTGACCGGTGACAGGCTGATATGGGACCAGAGGGGCTTAGAAGCGCTGCGGAAGGAGATTCAGGGGGCAAATGCAAGGTATTTGTTGCCGTTAAGGGCCTCATCGCGAGCAGGCTCGCTCCCACAAGGATCTTTTGTGTCTGAAATTTCAGACACACCTCCTATCCACTGTGGGAGCGAGCCTGCTCGCGATGGCGACAGATCAAACCCTGAAAATCTTCAGTGCAACCGCTTGCGACACATCAACTGCGCCAGCTTGGCGGTGTCCGGGCGCTCGATGATGCCCTTCTCCGTGACGATGACATCGATCAAATCCGCCGGGGTGACATCGAACGTCGGGTTGAAGGCATCCACCTCCGCGCCGAGCCTCTTGCCGCCGATTTCCAGCAGTTCACGCCCATCGCGCTCCTCGAGCGGAATGTCATCACCGCTGGCCAGGCTCATGTCGATGGTCGAACTCGGTGCCACGACCATGAAGCGCACGCCATGGTGCATGGCACAGACCGCCAGTTGATAGGTACCGATCTTGTTCGCCACGTCGCCATTGGCGGCGATGCAGTCGGCACCGACGATCACCCAGGTCACACCTTTCGTCTTCATGATATGGGCAGCGGCGGAATCGGCGTTGAGGGTCACTGGGATGCCCTCACGGGCCAGCTCCCACGCCGTCAGGCGCGAGCCTTGCTGCGATGGACGGGTTTCGTCGGCATAGACGCGCTCCACCATGCCTTCGATGTACGCGCCACGGACGACCCCCAAGGCCGTACCGAAGCCGCCAGTCGCCAGGGCACCGGTGTTGCCGTGGGTGAGGATGGCCTGGGCGTTGCCCTGGTGCTTGCGGATCAGGTCGACACCGAGCTGGGCCATGGTCAGGTTGGCTTCGCGGTCACTTTCGTGGATCGCGATGGCTTCGGCCTCAAGCACCGCCAGCGGCTCGGCGTGCTCTTTCAAGCGCCCCAACCGGTCGCGCATCCGATCCAGCGCCCAGAAGAGGTTCGCCGCCGTCGGCCGAGCCTCGGCCAGCAAGGCAAAATCAGCCTCCAGCGCCGCTTGCCAGTCACCGCCCTCGGCCTTCCTGGCTCGCGCCGCCAGCACGACACCATAAGCCGCGCTGATGCCGATGGCCGGCGCGCCGCGCACCACCAGCGAGCCAATGGCCTCGGCCACATCGGCGACACGGGTGCAGGCGATCCAGTTTTCCTCGAACGGCAAGACACGCAGGTCCAACAGGTACAGGACGCCATCACGCCAATCGATGGCCTTCACCTTCTCCGCAGCCAATAGTCGATCGCGCATCCTTCACCCCGCACTCATGAACAAAAGCCGCCGATTATAGCGATCCCTCCGCGAAGACGCTCGGGTATACTTCGCCATCCTTTATACCCCATGGAACCGTTCCACGATGCCCAAGCCTGCCGTTGCGCTCGACTTATTATTGCTGCCGACCTGGTTGGTGCCTGTCGAACCCGCCGGTGTAGTACTCAAGGATCATGGCCTGGGCATTCGCGACGGCTGCATCGTGTTCATCGGTCCACGGGCAGAAGCCCTCAAGTGTAACGCCGCCCAGGTCCGTGAGCTGCCCGGCATGCTGCTCAGCCCCGGCCTGATCAATGCCCATGGCCACGCAGCCATGACCCTGTTCCGCGGCCTGGCCGACGACCTGCCCTTGATGAGCTGGCTCGAACAGCATATCTGGCCGGCGGAAGCCAAATGGGTCGATGAAGATTTCGTGCGCGATGGCACCGACCTGGCCATCGCCGAGCAGATCAAGGGCGGCATCACCTGCTTCTCCGACATGTATTTCTACCCCAAGATCGCCAGCGAGTGTGTTCACGACAGTGGTATTCGTGCGCAAATCGCGATTCCAATCCTCGATTTCCCGATCCCCGGCGCCGCCAGCGCCGACGAAGCCATTCGTCAGGGCATCGAGTTGTTTGGCGACCTCAAGCACCACCCACGGATCAAAGTCGCATTCGGCCCGCACGCGCCCTACACCGTAGGCGACGAGAACCTGGAGAAAATCCGCGTGATCGCCGAGGAACTGGACGCGGCCATTCATATGCATGTTCACGAAACCGCCTTCGAAGTGCAGCAGGCTGTGGATAACACCGCGGAGCGACCGCTGGCGCGCCTGGGACGACTTGGCCTGCTGGGGCCACGCTTTCAGGCCGTGCACATGACTCAAATCAGCGACGAAGACCAGGCCTTGCTGGTAGAAAGCAATTGCAGCGTGATCCACTGCCCGGAATCGAACCTGAAACTGGCCAGTGGTTTCTGCCCGGTGGAGCGCCTGTGGCAGGCCGGTGTCAATGTCGCCCTCGGCACCGACGGCGCGGCGAGCAACAACGACCTGGATCTGCTCGGCGAAACCCGCACCGCCGCCCTGCTGGCCAAGGCCGTCGCCGGCTCGGCCACGGCCCTGGATGCTCATCGGGCACTGCGCATGGCCACGCTCAATGGTGCCCGGGCGCTGGGCATCGAAGCGACAGTCGGTTCGCTGGAAGTGGGCAAGGCCGCCGACCTGGTGGCCTTCGATCTGTCGGGCCTGGCCCAGCAGCCGATCTACGACCCGGTGTCGCAACTGATTTATGCCACCGGGCGCGATTGCGTAAAACACCTGTGGGTGGGCGGCAAGCCGCTATTGGAAGATGGCCGACTGACCCGCATGGACGAATCAAGACTGATCGCCACGGCCCAGGCCTGGGGTCGCCGCATCAGCGGCCACAACGAATAACCACGCCCCTTGAGCCACGGCTCGGGGCACCTGATTTTTCAAGCTTTTCGAGGATCTGCACATGAGCAACGTCGACCACGCCGAAATCGCCAAATTCGAAGCCCTGGCCCATCGCTGGTGGGACCGCGAAAGTGAATTCAAGCCGCTGCACGACATCAACCCGCTGCGGGTCAACTGGATTGACGAACGGGTCAACCTGGCTGGCAAGAAGGTGCTCGACGTCGGTTGTGGCGGCGGTATCCTCAGCGAAGCCATGGCCCAGCGCGGGGCGACGGTGATGGGCATCGACATGGGCGAAGCACCACTGGCGGTTGCACAACTGCATCAGTTGGAGTCGGGCGTCAGCGTGGAATACCGGCAGATCACCGCCGAGGCCCTGGCCGAAGAAATGCCCGGCCAATTCGACGTGGTCACCTGCCTGGAAATGCTTGAGCACGTGCCAGACCCGTCATCGGTCATCCGCGCCTGCTTCCGCATGGTCAAGCCGGGCGGCCAGGTGTTTTTCTCCACCATCAACCGCAACCCGAAGGCCTACCTGTTCGCCATCGTCGGCGCCGAATACATCATGAAGCTGCTGCCTCGCGGCACTCACGACTTCAAGAAATTCATCCGCCCTTCCGAACTGGGCGCCTGGAGCCGTGCGGCCGGGCTCACCGTCAAGGACATCATTGGCCTGACCTACAATCCGCTGACCAAGCACTACAAGCTGGCCGCCGACGTTGACGTCAACTACATGATCCAAACCCTGCGCGAGGAGTAAGTCGATGCGTCTCAAAGCGGTTCTCTTCGACATGGACGGCACGCTGCTCGACACCGCGCCGGATTTCATCGCCATCTGCCAGGCCATGCGCGCCGACCGTGGCTTGCCACCGATGAACACGCAGCACATTCGCGACGAGATTTCCGGCGGCGCCCGGGCGATGGTCGCGGTGACCTTTTCCATGGACCCGGAATCACCGGGGTTCGAGGAACTGCGCCAGGAGTTCCTGGACCGCTACCTCAAGGGTTGCGCGGTCCACAGCCATTTGTTCGACGGCATGGCCGAGGTGCTGGCCGATATCGAAGCGGCCAACCTGATCTGGGGCGTGGTCACCAACAAGCCGGTGCGCTTCGCCGAACCGATCATGCAGCAACTGGGCCTGGCCGAACGCTCGAAAGTGCTGATCTGCCCGGACCACGTGAAAAACAGCAAGCCGGACCCGGAACCGCTGACCCTGGCGTGCAAGCTGCTCGACCTGGACCCGGCCAGCGTGCTGTTCGTGGGTGATGACCTGCGGGACATCGAGTCCGGTCGCAGCGCCGGCACCAAGACCTGCGCGGTGACCTATGGCTACATCCACCCGGACGACAACCCCAGGCACTGGGGCGCGGATGTAGTGATCGATCACCCATCGGCGCTGCGCGAGGTGCTGGATAACGCGTTGTGCAGTTGCTGATGTGACTGTCTTGTGATGAAGGAATTTATGTGGGAGCAAGGCTTGCCCGCGATGAAGGCGATGCGGTCGTCCAGAAATCGAGGCGCCTGTTTCGCGAGCAAGCTTTGCTCCCACAGCCTGCTTCCAATGGCGGGGCTCAATCCCCTGACACTACAGCTTCTGCCAACAGATTGATTTGTTGAGGTTTTTTTATGTTTGATTATTCCGCCCGCCCTGACCTGCTCAATGGCCGGGTGATTCTGGTCACCGGCGCCGGTCGCGGTATCGGTGCCGCTGCGGCGAAAGCCTACGCCGCCCATGGCGCCACCGTGCTGCTGCTGGGCAAGACCGAAGCCAACCTGACCCAGGTCTACGATGAAATCGAAGCGGCCGGTCATCCGCAGCCGGCGGTGATCCCGTTCAACCTCGAAACCGCGCTGCCTCATCAGTACGATGAACTGGCGGCGATGATCGAAACCGAGTTCGGTCATCTGGACGGTCTGCTGCACAACGCCTCGATCATCGGCCCGCGTACCCCCCTGGAACAGTTGTCCGGTGAGAACTTCATGCGGGTGATGCACGTCAACGTCAACGCGATGTTCATGCTCACCAGCACCTTGCTGCCCCTGCTCAAGCTGTCCAAGGATGCGTCCGTGGTGTTCACCTCCAGCAGCGTCGGGCGCAAGGGCCGGGCGTACTGGGGCGCCTATGGCGTGTCCAAGTTCGCCACCGAGGGGCTGATGCAAACCCTGGCCGACGAAGTCGACACCGTTGCCGCCGTGCGCGCCAACAGCATCAACCCCGGCGCCACCCGTACCAGCATGCGCGCCCAGGCCTACCCGGGGGAAAACCCGCTCAACAATCCGACGCCCGAGGAGATCATGCCGGTCTACCTGTACCTCATGGGCCCGGACAGCTCCGGCGTCAACGGCCAGGCGCTCAACGCGCAATAGTGAGCCCGGCCCGTGTCGCGACGATTTACCGTCGCGGTACGGGCCTTGGGTCGATGCCCAGCGAGACGAACCGCCAAGTCCACGTCGCCAGGACTGCCGTACCTTTCTGCCAATCCATTGATTTTCAATCGGTTTTTATTGAAATGAACCGAATGGCACGACTTTCGCTCTAAATATCCTCAAACACGCCATGTTCGGCGGGTAACGGACGTTGAGACGAGATTGATGCCTGACAGGGAAAGCGGACTAAACTTGGATCAATTGTCCTACGGGACTGAAGGACTAGTACGACGCGCAGCCCAAAGCCGCCACACCCAACCTGCCAGGACAGATTTAGCTCAGGGGCTAACGCCATATGAAAACGCCCACCCAGATCAACGCGATTGACTTCGACAGCGCCAAATTGCAGCGTCTGGGTCTTGGCCAGCCATCGCCGCTCGCGGCACGCTCCGTCAGTCTTTCGCAATTGCGCCAGCAACTGAGCCAGCAGCTGCAGACCAGCCTGGAGCCACAGCGAATCCTCGGCCTGTTTTTCCGGGAAATCCAGCGGCTGGTGCCCCTGGATGCGTTGGCCTACCAGCACAAAGCCAGTGATCTGCGCCTGGAGTTCGGACAACGCGGGCATCACACCCTCAGCTATAACCTCAGCCATGAAGGCGAACACCTGGGTGAACTGGTATTCCGTCGCAACCAGCGCTTCACTGAAGCGGAACAGAGCGACCTTGAATCCATCATGTCGACGCTGCTGTACCCACTGCGCAACGCATTGCTCTATCGCGCCGCCACCCAGAGCGCCCTGCGCGATCCGCTGACCGGTACCGGCAACCGCATTGCCATGGACCAGACGCTGATGCGTGAGATCGACATGGCCAAGCGTCATTCGCAACCCTTGTCGGTGCTGATGCTCGACATCGACCATTTCAAGCGCATCAACGACAGCCATGGTCACGGCGTTGGCGACGAAGTGCTCAAGGCCGTGGCCGAGTCGATCAAGAGCCAGCTGCGCAACGTGGACATGGTGTTCAGGTTCGGCGGCGAAGAGTTTCTGATCCTGCTGGCCAATACCAGCCGGGACGCTGCGGCCATGGTCGGTGAACGGCTGCGTTATGCCGCCCAGACCCAGGATTATTTCGCCGCAGGCACAAGGATCGAGCTGACGGTCAGCCTGGGTTGCGCCACCCTGCTACCAGGGGAATCATCGGAAAGCCTGCTGCGCAGGGCTGACAGCGCACTGTACGTGGCCAAACGCGAAGGACGTAATCGACTGGCAATGGCAGGCTGAAAAACAACTGTGGGAGCGGGCTTGCTCGCGAAAGCGGTCTGGCAGTCAACCTCCCCGTCGACTGTCAGACCGCTTCGCGAGCAGGCTCGCTCCCACATGGGTTGTGGCTATCTGTTGGGGTAGAAATCAGCTTTCCGCCAGTGCCAGGCGCTCGCGGGTGGATGAAGACTTGCTCACCGTCTCCGAGTGCTCCAGTTGCATGCAACGCTCCAGGAACAGGTACATGTAGTCATAGCTCTTGCACACGGCCTGGCGCAGCTCCGTTTGCAGGGCTTTGCTTGGGTTCATCCCCGCCAGCGTACAGATGATTTCCAGGGCTTCCCAAGGATGGGCATCGTCGTACTGGGCATGCATCTTCAGCCATTTCATGGCCCGCTTGCGGTCTTCCTCGGCGAAAGCGGCCGCGTAGACACCGCTGGAACACACCAGCGCAGACCACTCTCCCGTGGCCCCCTCAATGGCATAGTTGGTCGCGGCGATGGCCACGATCAGCGAATCCGAGGAACTGGTGTGCCAGCACCAGTGGCTCAAGGCATGCAGCTCAGGCGGCACATGCTGGGCTTGCAGGTCTTCCAGGGTCACGCCATGGGCGGCGCTCCAGTTGACCCAGTAGTCGGCATGGTTGAGTTCGACACGAATGTTGCGCATCAGCCAGCGACGCGCCATGTCCTCGCCGGGGTGGCGGGCAAAGCGGGTCTTGGTGAGGTTCTGTGCCATGTATAAAGCGAACTGTTCGACGACCGGCCAACCACCAATGAGGTAGTGGCGCATGGTCCTGGCGCTGAGCTTGTTGTCGCGCATGCGCTGATACAGTTCGTGTTCGACAACCCGGCGCTTGCTCTCGCTGCAATCGGTAATGAGCTGCTGTGCCCATTTCGGATAGCTCGTGGCGTCCATGAGCGGGCCTGTTCGGTTGAATGTGTCGATCACTGTCGGGCTCCTTTTGATTGTGATTTTCCGGATCAACAAGAGGTTCAGCGGAACGTGCCGGGGGCCTTGAATAACAACGGCTGGGGCCGGGCCGGCCGACATTGCAACGTGTCACAGGTAAACAATTGCGGGCGTTCGATCACATACCCCTGAGCGTAATCCACCCCTATTTCCAGCAATGCCTGCTCGATCTGGGCGGTTTCAACAAACTCGGCAATCGTGCGCTTACCCATGACGTGACCGATGTGATTGATCACTTCGACCATTGCACGGTTAATCGGGTCGTCCAGCATATCCTTTACGAAACTCCCGTCGATCTTCAGGAAGTCTACAGGTAAATGTTTCAGGTAAGCGAATGAAGACATTCCGGCGCAAAAGTCATCCAGCGAGAAGTAGCATCCCAAGCTCTTGAGTTCATTGATAAAGCGAATCGCACTGCCCAAATTCGAAATAGCGCTGGTTTCTGTAATTTCAAAACAAATCATTTCTGGCGGAATCGAATAAGCCGCGAACTGTTTACGCAAAAAGTCGAGAAATGCTTGATCTCCGATCGTTGTGCCTGACAGATTGATCGCACACATCGCCATGGGCCCCTGTCGTGAATCATTCAGGCACTGGCGGATGATCTTGAAGACATTCTCCACCACCCAACGGTCCAGGGAGGTCATCAGGCCATAGCGCTCCGCCGCGGGAATGAAGCTGTCCGGCAGGATCATCCGCCCGGCTTCGTCATGCAGGCGCAACAGGATCTCAATGTGCCCGCCGCCATGTTCGCCTGGGCCCAACGCGGCGATTTCCTGGGCGTAGAGGCAGAAGCGATTTTCCTCCAAGGCCATGTGCAAGCGCTGGACCCAGGCCATTTCGCCAAAACGCAGGGACAGCTCCGAGTCGTCGGCATGATAGACCTGGACCCGGTTGCGGCCCTTTTCCTTGGCCATGTAGCAGGCCATGTCGGCAGCCCGCAGGGACGCCTCGAGGGTCGTCGGCGTCTGGGCGATATGCACCAGGCCGATACTCACGGTGGTCACGAACGGCCGGCCCTTCCAGACAAAGTGCAGGTTCTGCACGGTCTGGCGCAGCCCTTCGGCAATCTTTTCCGCCGCTTCCGGCGAACAGTTCTCCAGCAAGATCCCGAACTCATCCCCGCCCAGCCGGGCCAAGGTGTCGTTTTCCCGCAACCCTGATTGCAGCAAGGCGCAGATATGACGCAACAATTCGTCACCCGCTGCATGGCCGCAGGTGTCGTTGACCAGCTTGAACTGATCCAGGTCGAGAAACATCAAGGCATGACGCCCGACCTGGCGAGTGAGGTTGTGCAAGGCCTGCTCGAGGCGATATTCGAATTCCCGGCGGTTCGCCAGGCCAGTCAGGGCGTCATGGGTGGCCTGCCACGACAGGTTGGCGATGTATTGGCGTTCCTGGGTCATGTCATGCAACACCAACACGGCGCCGCTGACCTTGCCCGCATGACGGATTGGCGCGCCCACCAGGGTGACCGACACGGTGCTGCCATCCAGGCGCTGGATCAGTTTCGAATGCTCGCTGGCACCGCTGAGCCGGCCGCTGAGGATGTGCTCTATCAGGGTCAGCCCCTCGGTCTGGGCATTGTCATCGAGCAAATTGAACAACGCGGCCAGGGGCAAGCCCGTGGCGTGTTCGGCTTTCCAATGGGTCATCGCTTCGGCAGCGGGGTTCATGTAGGCGATGGCGCCCTCGACGTCGGTGGTGATGACCCCGTCTCCAATGGATTGCAGGGTGATCTGCGCCCGCTCTTTCTCCATCTGCAACGCATTGGCGAACACCTGCCGCTGAGTGAGCAATTTATGGGTTCGCAACAACGCCAGGACGATCAACCCCAGGGCGGTGGCAAAATTGGTCACCAACAAGAGCCGCAGGATGAAACGCGAGCCCTCCCCCAGTGCATCGCTGAATGCCTTGGCAGCCGGGGTCACGGAATCGTTGATCGCAAATATCTGCGCCTTCCAGCCGCGGACATCCACCTCCGACGCCTGCCCTGCGGTAATGCTGCTGTGCATCTGCCGGGCGACGTTATCCAGCTCGATCAGGTAGCCGTCGCCCACCGTCCAGAGATCGATGGCTTCTTCCAGATAACTGAAGTGGCGAAAATTGAGGTACAACCAGATCACGCTGGACACGTCATCAGGATGGTTGCCACCTTGGAGAATCCCAGCCCGTGCGGCTTCGAGATCCGGCGGTTCGCGGTCCAGCGCCACCCGCAACTTATGGCCGCCCTCGGGGACGGCGATGGCTTGCTGGTATTTGCGGAAAATCGCCTCGTCTCGGCTGTCGGCGTAGAGATTGAGGTAATAGATGGCGTCTTTCTGGCCCTTGGACCAGAGACTCTCCCCCGCCACATAGCCGCGAACGGCGGACAGCACGTAAAGGCTGACGCCGCCAAGCAATGCCTGAAATAGCACGACGGCGATAAAGGGCCAGACGATGCCCAGCAGCCGTGGTGTTCCGAGAGTCTGCTTTTGCTTCATGAGGTCCCTTGCACAGGTATTGCCGGATGAACACCCGCCAGAATTCCGCTCCTGACTCAATAGCCTAGGCTAGTTTTCGACCCTTCGAATGAATGGATGAACAGATCGACAGACTTTGCGTGGAATTCAGAAAAATCGGCGTGTTTGCCTGCTTTTTTTCCGATACTAAGCGCAGAAAAACTCGGGAAACTCAAGGCTGCTGAATCTGTTGCAAATGACCATAGAGTCGGGCGTACAGGCCACCTTCGGCAATCAGTTGCAAATGGTCTCCGTCTTCGGCGATTTGCCCACCGTCGAACACCAATACCCGATCGGCCTGCTTCACCGCCGAGAGCCGGTGGGCGATGATCAGCGTGGTGCGTGCGCTCAAAAAGCGCGCCAGTGCCTGGTGAAGGTTGTACTCGGTGGCAGCGTCCAGTGCCGAAGTGGCTTCGTCGAGAATCACCACCCGTGGGTCGGCCAGTACCATGCGGGCGATGGCCAGCCGTTGACGCTGCCCGCCCGACAGCCGCACCCCGGAACGTCCAACGACGCTCTCCAGGCCCTGGGGCAGCGCCCGTACGGTAGCATCGAGCTGGGCGATTTCAAGTGCCCGCCAGCAGTCGTCGTCACTGCACTCTCGGCCCATGGCGAGGTTGGCCCGTACCGAGTCGTTGAACAGCGCCGGATGTTGCAACACCACTGCAACATTCTCCCGGATGGTCTCCAGGCCGATCTCCTGTTGCGTGGCGCCACCAAAACGAATGCTGCCCGATTGTGGCGTGTACAGCCCCAGTAACAACTGCACCAGGGTGCTCTTGCCGCCGCCGCTGGCCCCGACGATAGCGACTTTCTCGCCCGGCGAGATGGACAGGTTCAACTGGTTGAGCACCAGCTCCTCGCCGTAGCCGAAACTCAACCCCTGGATCTCGATGCCCACCGTGTCACGGCCCTTGAACGGATCGACGACGCCCGTGTACTGGGGCTCGTCGGCCCGGGCCAGCAGTTCATTGATCCGGTTCAAGGCACCGCCAGCGGCGTAATAGGCGTACTGCAGGTTCAACAGTTGCTCGACCGGACCGATCATGAACCAGAGGTAGCTGAACACCGCCAGCATCTGGCCGATGGACAGGTCGGAAAACACCACGGTGAGCATCGCCGCCGCGCGGAAAATATCGATGCCGAACTGGAACAGCAAACCACTGGCGCGGTTCGAGGCGTCGGTTTTCCACTGCGAACTCACGGCGTAATCACGCACCTCCTTGGCGCGCATTCCCAAGCGGCCAAGGAAATAACCCTGGCGGTTACCGGCGCGCACTTCCTGGATGGCATCCAGGGTTTCGGTCAAGGCCTGGGTGAAGCGCGAGGTGCTGTCGTTCTCCAGTTTCTTGAGGTGCTTGACCCGCTTGCCCAACTGCACCGTGGCGTAGATCACCAGCGGGTTGAACAGCAGGATCAGCAGCGCCAGCTCCCAGTGCATCCACACCAGGATCCCGGCGGTGCCCACCAGGGTCAACATCGCCACCAGGAAACGGCTGAGGGTTTCGCCAATGAATTTGTCCAGGGTGTCGAGGTCGGTGACCAGGTGGGCCGCCACGGTGCCACTGCCCAGGCTTTCGTATTCGCCCAGGGAAATTCGCTTGAGACGTTCGATCAAGCGGATGCGAATGCGATAGACGATGTCCTTGGCCAAGCGGGCGAACAAGCGCGCCTGCACCACGTTGAACAGCAATGCGCCACAGCGCAGGGCCAGGGTTACCAGCAACATCAGCCCGATGTAGCCGGCCGCGCGCTGCCAGCCTATGGGCAGCGCCTGGTTCATGACTTTCAGGGCCGCATCGCCATGCCCCAGCAGGACTTCATCCACCAGTAACGGCAACAGCAACGGGATCGGTACGCTGCACAGCGTCGCCAGCACGGCCACGCCGTTAGCAATCCACAGGGCTTTTTTATGCTTGAGGGCCAGACGACGGATTTCGGCCCAACTCAACCGGTCGATGCGCTGCGAGGCCGATGTATCTGGTGGCCGGTCAGGCACAGGTCGCGCGCTCCAGCCAGCGGCCAAGCAAAGGCGACAGTTGGCTGAGGGGCTGGTAACCGTTGGTCAGCAAGGCCAACTGGCCATCACGCTCGGCCAACAGTGTGGGGAACCCGGCAATACCCAAGTCCTGTACCCAGGTGAAATCCGCAGCGGTGGCCGCATGTTGGTCGGCGCGGTCGAAGGCCGCGGCGAATTCGATGCGTGGCAACCCGGCCTGTTCGGCCAGTTCCACCAGCACGCTGGCATGGGTCACGTCGCGGCCTTGCACATAAAAAGCCTGCTGGATCAGCTTCACCAACTTCCAGGCCAGGTCCGGGGCCAGGCTGCGAGCCGTGACCAGTGCCCGGCAGGCAGGCTCGGTGTCGTAGACGAAACCGTCCGGCAATGCGCCTTCAAGCTTGAAGGGCTGGCCGGTGGTCTGGGTAACGGCCTGCCAGTGTTCAAGAATGTAGCGCCGGGTGGTCGGCTCCAGCGCCGAACCGCTGCCGGTGCGCAAACCGCCCACCACCAGGTGCAACTCCACCCCCGCGGCATGCGCCTGCTCTACCAACGCCTCGGCCACCGGCGCAAAGCCCCAGCACCAGGAACACATCGGGTCCATCACATAGAGCAGGCGCGACGCCATGGTTCAAGCCTCGGAAGATGTTTGCTTGTAGTTGTAGCCGATCGGATGCGGCATGTTGCGAGCCTTAGCCAACTCGATCTGCTTCTGCCGATCGATGGCGCTGCGACGGGTTTTCTCGCTCAGTTTATCCCAGCAGTGCGGGCAACTGATGCCAGGCACATAGTGCTCCGAGGCGCGGTCTTCTACGCTTACCGGGGTACGACAAGCATGACATTGATCGTAGTCCCCTTCGCTGAGGTCGTGGCGAACGGTCACGCGGTTGTCGAACACGAAGCAGTCACCGCGCCACTTGGTTTCTTCCTGGGGGACCTCTTCGAGGTATTTCAGGATGCCGCCCTTGAGGTGATAAACCTCGTCGAAACCCTGGCCGAGCATGTAGCTGGAGGCCTTTTCACAACGAATGCCGCCAGTGCAGAACATCGCGACTTTCTTGTGCCTGGCCGGGTCGAAGTTGGCCTTGATGTACTCAGGGAATTCACGAAAGCTGGTGGTCTTGGGGTCGATGGCGCCCTCGAAGGTGCCGATGGACACTTCGTAATCGTTACGGGTGTCGATCAACAACACTTCCGGATCGCTGATCAGCGCGTTCCAGTCCTGCGGTTCGACATAGGTGCCGACCTGCTTGTTAGGGTCCACGCCTTCGACGCCGAGGGTGACGATTTCTTTCTTGAGCTTGACCTTGGTGCGGTAGAACGGCTGCTCATCGCAGTACGACTCTTTATGGTCGATGTCGATCATGCGTGGATCGTTCTTGAGCCAGGCCAGCAGGCCGTCGATGCCTTCGCGAGTGCCGGAGACCGTGCCGTTGATGCCTTCTTCGGCGATCAGCAACGTGCCTTTGATGCTGTTGTCGAGCATGGCCTTGAGCAAGGGCTCACGCAGCTCGACGTAATCTTCAAGGGTGACGAACTTATACAGTGCCGCCACGACAATGGGTTGTGTCATGGGTGTTTCTCCAGGTGGCTACCCTCGTAAAGGGTGAACCGGATGCGAAAAAAAACGCGCCCGGGAAGGCGCGTTGCGGATTCTAACAAAAACAATGTGGCTTTAGGAGCAAAGTGCCCTGGAGCGAAGCGCTTATCGTGGCGAGGGAGCTTGCTCCCGGCTGCTCTGTAGGAGCTGGCGAAGCCTGCGATCTTTTAATCTTTCGCTTGAGATTCAAGTGTAAGGAGAAGATCGCAGCCTCGTTGCACTCGACAGCTCCTACAGCCCGCCACAAAAAGCCTCATCGCCCTATCGATCAGTGCTTGCTGCCACCGGCACACGTCGGCGAAGCCGGGGCCGCTTCGATCTGCGCCCATTCTTCGGGGGTATAGGTGTGCAGCGCCAACGCATGGAACTCACCCATCAGCTCGCCCAGCGTGCCGTAGACCTTCTGGTGACGCTTGACGCGATTGAGCCCTTCGAACTGCTGGCTGACCACCACGGCCTTGAAGTGGGTCTGCAGGCCACGGCTGTGCATGTGGCTTTCATCCAGCACTTGCAAGTGCTCGGGCTGCAGGAGCCCGAGTGTCGATTCGATGCGTTGTTGCATGCTCATACCGGGCTCCGCTTACGGCTTTTTCTTGGCTGGGGCGGCTTTTGGCTCGAGCTCGGCCGTCATGTCCGCAAGCAGTTTGTTGACCACCGGGACCGCGCTTTCAAGCTTGGCCTGGGTCAGTTGGGCCGATTGCTGGGTCAACTGCGGCATTTTCTCGAGGACTTTCTTGCCCAATGGCGATTGGTAGAAAGCGACCAGGTCCTTGAGCTCCGATTCGCTGAAGTTGCTGGTGTAGAGCTTGACCATGTCCGGCTTGAGCTTGTTCCAGCCGATGGCTTGGTCCAGCGCGGCATTGGCTTTGGCCTGGTAGGTTTCCAGGGTGGCTTTTTTCGACTCAGGGGCCTTGGTCTGTTCAAAGCGCTGGGCAAACATCTGCTGCACTTGCATGTATACCGGAGTGCCCAGTTTGTCAGCGTGCGCCAGGGTCAGGAACGCTTCGGCGCTGGCGTTGTGGCTGGCGGTATCGGCGAAAACAGGGCCGCTGGCACACACCAGAGCAACTGCGGTACAGATGGCACGAAGACGGGTCATCGAGTTTCCTTTCATTACAGGCGAGGTAAAACCCCAAGGGCGACCATTCTGCGCCTAAAAAACGCTGGGCCTCAACCCCGATGCTTGCCAGGTCCGATTGACGGGCCGAACCCGCCGTCCCTGGATTGAAGGATGATTGAGGGAACCGGTGCCGCCCATCTGGGCCTAAACTGCGCATTCAGCCCTTAAGGAGTTTGACCCGATGAGCCGTATCGAAACCGACAGCCTTGGCCAGGTTGAAGTCCCGGACGACGCCTACTGGGGCGCCCAGACGCAGCGTTCCATGATCAACTTCGCCATTGGCAACGAACGCATGCCGCTGTCGGTGCTGCATGCCCTGGCACTGATCAAGAAAGCCGCCGCGCGGGTCAATGATCGCAATGGCGATCTCCCCGCCGATATCGCCCGCCTGATCGAACAGGCTGCCGACGAAGTGCTGGCCGGCCAGCATGACGACCAGTTTCCACTGGTGGTCTGGCAGACCGGCAGCGGAACCCAGAGCAACATGAACGTCAACGAGGTGATCGCCGGGCGCGCCAACGAACTGGCCGGCAACCCCCGCGGCGGCAAGAGCCCCGTGCACCCCAACGACCACGTCAACCGTTCGCAGAGCTCCAACGACTGCTTCCCCACCGCGATGCACATTGCCGCCGCCCAGGCTGTCCACCAGCAATTGCTCCCAGCCATCAGTGAGCTGTCCGGCGGCCTGGCGGAACTGGCGGCGCGCCACATGAAACTGGTCAAGACCGGCCGTACCCACATGATGGATGCCACGCCAATCACCTTTGGCCAGGAACTGTCGGCATTCATTGCCCAACTCGATTACGCCGAACGGGCGATCCGCGCCGCGCTACCGGCGGTCTGCGAACTGGCCCAGGGCGGCACGGCGGTCGGCACCGGGCTCAATTCACCCCATGGTTTCGGCGAAGCGATTGCCGCTGAACTGGCGGCGCTGTCGGGCCTGCCGTTCGTCACCGCGCCGAACAAGTTTGCCGCGCTGGCCGGACATGAACCTCTGACGTCCCTGTCCGGCGCACTGAAAACCCTCGCCGTGACCTTGATGAAGATTGCCAACGACCTGCGCCTGCTGGGCTCCGGCCCCCGGGCCGGGTTCGCCGAGGTGAAACTGCCGGCCAACGAACCGGGCAGTTCCATCATGCCCGGCAAGGTCAACCCGACCCAGTGCGAGGCCTTGTCGATGCTGGCCTGCCAGGTCATGGGCAACGACGTGACCGTCGGTTTTGCCGCCAGCCAGGGGCATTTGCAGCTGAACGTGTTCAAACCGGTGATCATCCACAACCTGCTGCAATCGATTCGCCTGCTGGCCGATGGCTGCAGCAACTTCCAGCAGCACTGCATCGCCGGGCTCGAGCCGGATGCCGAGCAGATGGCCGCGCACCTGGAGCGTGGGTTGATGCTGGTGACCGCGCTGAACCCGCACATCGGCTACGACAAGTCGGCGGAAATCGCCAAGAAAGCCTACGGCGAAGGGTTGACCCTGCGTGAGGCGGCGCTGCAACTGGGGTACCTGACCGATGAAGAGTTCGATGCCTGGGTGCGGCCGGAAAATATGCTGGAGGCCGGTAGCCAGGGCTGAGTCTTGCGTTGATCGATAGGCCGCTATCGCGAGCAAGCTCGCTCCCACAGCGGGCTAACGCCCGACAGCCAAACGCTCGCGCCGGGCCCTGAGCCCGGCGATCAGCGACGGGCCCAGGGCAACCAGCGCCGACCCCAGCACCACCAGCACCGCCCCGCCATACCCCAGCAGATTGATCTGCTCGGCATGGACATAATCAGGCCACCACCAAGCCGCCATCGCCACTGCGGCGAACGTCACCAGCGGCGTGATCGCCAGCGTCGCGCTGACCCGCGACGCCTCCCAATGAGCCAAGGCTTCGGCAAACGCGCCATAGGCAATCAGCGTGTTGAGGCAGCATGCGAGCAACAGCCAGCCTTGCAACGGGCTCAATTGCAGCGCCTCCAACGGATGCACCCAGGGCGTGAGCAGCAACGCGCAGAACAGGTAGATCACCATCATCACCTGCAACGAATTCCACACCGTCAACAATTGCTTCTGGCCCAGGGCATAAAACGTCCAGACCGTCGACGCCAGCAACACCATCAGCACGCCGGCGGTGTAGTCGCTCAGGGACGTCAGCAACTCGCCCAGGCGCTGGTTGAAGAACAGCGCGAAACCGATCAGCAACACCAGCAGGCCGATGCCCTGCCCCACACTGAACCGCTCCTTGAACACGAACAGGCTGGCGACCAGCAACATGATCGGCCCCATCTGCACCACCAATTGCGCGGTGCCGGGGCTCAAGCGATTCAGGCCCATCAGGTACAACACGTAGTTGCCCACCAGCCCGAGCACTGCCATCGCCACCAGCCAGCCGCCGCGTGGGCCAAGGACCTTGCGACTAGGCAAGCGCCGGGTGGCGGCCAAATAGATGAACAGCAAACCGCCGGACACCAGCAAGCGAAACCAGGTCACGGTGACCGGGTCCATCACTTGCAGCACTTGCTTGAGCTTGATCGGCAGGATTCCCCAGAGCAGGGCAGTCAACAGGGCGAGGAACAGGCCGTAGACCCAGCGACCGGACGATATGTGCATGCAACCCTCGAAGCCCAAGACAAAGGACATCCATTCTAGGCGTCTATTGCGTCACGACACAGGGACAGTTGGGCAGAGGCCGCCCATGGGATTGTATGGGTCGTAGCCGTCGATCGGCTGGACAGGCGGGAATCTGGGACAACACATATGCTCATTTGAAACAGACCTCGCTGCACTCTGGAGACCCGACATGCTTGGAAAACGCGCCTTGGATCCCGCCCCTACGACTATTTTTCGCAGTGACCGGATCTGCCGGGTTAACGGCGAGTTTTATTTCAATACACGTGAGGGCACCCAAGAGGGTCCGTTCGCCACCCGCGAAGCGGCAGAAGTGGAGATAGAAGCGTATATCCAGCGGATGCAGCAGTTGACTCAGGTTGCCAGCTAAGCATTGTTCATCGACAGCCCCGTAGGAGCTGTCGAGTGCAACGAGGCTGCGATCTTTCCAAAGACACTTGAATCCCAAGCGAAAGATCAAAAGATCGCAGGCTTCGCCAGCTCCTACAGAGCCAAGCGGGAGCAATCTCTGGCCACAAAAGCCTCTGACGCCATAAGCTCGTGGTTACCTCACCGCCTCAAACAACCCCGTAGCCCCCATCCCGCCGCCCACGCACATGGTCACGACGCCGTAGCGCAGGTTGCGTCGTTGCAGCTCGCGCACCAGATGCCCCACTTGCCGCGAGCCGGTCATGCCGAACGGATGGCCGATGGAGATCGAGCCGCCGTTGACGTTGTATTTCTCAGGATCGATTTCCAGTCGGTTGCGGCTGTACAGGCACTGGGAAGCAAAGGCCTCGTTGAGTTCCCACAGATCGATATCGGCGATCTGCAAGCCCTTCGCCTTGAGCAACTTGGGCACTGAAAACACCGGGCCGATGCCCATCTCGTCCGGCTCGCAACCGGCCACGGTGAAGCCGCGAAAAAACGCCTTGGGCTTGAGCCCCAGCGCCAGGGCTTTTTCCAGGCTCATCACCAAGGTCATCGAGGCCCCGTCGGACAACTGCGACGAGTTGCCCGCCGTCACCGAACCGTCTTCGGCAAACACCGGTTTCAGGCCGGCCAGGCTTTCGTACGTGGTGTCAGGGCGGTTGCAATCGTCGCGATCGACCACACCGTCGAGGACCTGCACAGCGCCAGTGTTCTTGTCCTCGACCCGGTACTTGACCGCCATCGGGATGATTTCGTCATCGAACAACCCCGCCGCCTGGGCCTTGGCGGTGCGTTGCTGGCTTTGCAAGGCGTAGCGGTCCTGCTCCTCACGGCTGACCTGGTAACGACGGGCAACGATCTCGGCCGTCTGGCCCATGGGGAAATAGATCCCGGGCACCTGTTCCTTGAGCAGCGGGTTGATCAGGTTGTCAGTGTTGACGCTTTTCATCGTCAGGCTGATGGATTCCACGCCGCCCGCCACAATGATGTCGCTGCAACCGGAAGCGATCTGGTTGGCGGCGATGGCAATGGCTTGCAGGCCCGAGGAGCAGAAACGGTTGAGGGTCATGCCGGCGGTGCCGGTGCCCAATTGCGAGAGCACCGCCACGTTACGCCCGATGTTGTAGCCCTGGGCACCTTCATTGGAGCCGGCCCCGACGATGCAGTCCTCGACACTGGCCGGGTTGATGTCGTTGCGCGCCAGCAAGGCATCGACACAATGGGCCGCCATGTCATCCGGACGGGTCATGTTGAACTTGCCGCGAAAGGACTTGGCCAGGCCGGTCCGTACGCTGTCGACGATCACCACTTCACGCATGGCTGTACCTCATTGTTGTAGTCGGTTGAGAGTGGATCGAGCATAAATCCACTGCATAACCGACCGCGACAATCATTCACCCCGCGTATGCGTGCCCATCGGGCTAGCGCTTCTTCTTGCGAGCCTGTTTTGCGCTGCGCTCGAAAGCCGCCTCCAGCGCCTGGTTGAGGGTGCGCAACACCTTGACCCGCGCCCAGCGCTTGTCGTTGGCTTCCACCAATGTCCAAGGAGAAATCTCGGTGCTGGTGCGGTCGACCATGTCGCACACGGCCGCGCGGTAAGCGCCCCACTTGTCGCGGTTGCGCCAATCATCCTCGGTGATCTTGAAGCGCTTGAACGGAATGTCCTCGCGCTCCTGGAAACGCTCCAGCTGGGTTTCCTTGTCGATGGCCAGCCAGAACTTGACCACCACCAAGCCGGCATCGGCGACCTGCTCCTCGAAGTCGTTGATTTCTCCGTAGGCCCGCAGCCAGTCGGCCTGGCTGCAAAACCCTTCGACCCGCTCCACCAACACCCGGCCGTACCAGGAGCGGTCGAACATGGTGAACTTGCCTCGCGCGGGAATATGCCGCCAGAAGCGCCACATGTAGGGGTGGGCGCGCTCTTCTTCAGTGGGCGCGGCAATCGGCACGATGCTGTATTGGCGCGGGTCCAGGGCCGCCGCAACCCGTCGGATCGCCCCGCCCTTGCCTGCCGCGTCATTGCCTTCGAACACCGCCACCAAGGCATGCTGGCGCATGCGTTTATCCCGCAGCAGGCCGGCGAACCGGGCCTGCTCGGTGATCAGTTGTTCTTCGTAGTCGGCCTTGTCCAGGCGCCGGGTCATGTCCAGGCTGTCGAGCAGCGTGATCTGGCCGTCCAGCGCAGGCAACGGCGCCACGTTGACCTTTTGCGGCCTGATCTTCGACCGGTCCAGGGCCTGGCGCAAGCCGTCGAGCAGGATCCGCCCGACGGTGAGGCTGCGATAACAGCTGTCCATGCCTTCGATTACATGCCAAGGCGCGTAATCGCGACTGGTGCGGCGCAACACACGCTCGCCGTATTTGACGAACTTGTCGTAGGTCTGGGACTGCTGCCAGTCCAGCGGGCTGATGCGCCAGCTGTGCAACGGGTCATCCTTGAGCCCCTTGAGCCGGGCCTTCATTTGTTTCTTGGACAGGTGGAACCAGAATTTGAAAATCAGCGCGCCTTCATCGCAAAGCATTTTCTCCAGGCGCTCGGCACCGGCAATCGCCTGGTCGAGCCGCGGGTCCTTGATCTCGCCATGGACCCGGCCCTGCAGCATCTGGCTGTACCAGTTGCCGAAGAAAATCCCCATGCGCCCCTTGGCCGGCAGCATCCGCCAGTAGCGCCAGGCCGGAGGCCGCGCCAGTTCCTCGTCGGTCTGTTGGTCGAAGGTGCGCACCTCGATCAGCCGCGGGTCCATCCACTCGTTGAGCAATTTCACCGTCTCGCCCTTGCCCGCACCTTCGATGCCGTTGATCAGCACGATGACCGGAAACCGGCCCTGCTGCTGCAACTCGAATTGCGCCTCCAGCAGCGCTTCACGCAGGGCCGGCACCTCGGCCTCAAAGGTGTCTTTATCGATGACATGACCGATTTCAGCGGATTCAAACATGGGCAGCTCCTTCCGGGGATGGGCCAAGACTAGCGGATTGGACGCGGCCCGTGTGATTGTGTGTAGGAGCTGCCGAGCGAAGCGAGGCTGCGATCTTTTGATCTTGACCGTTCGCTTTCGACTCAATTGTTTGGGACAAGATCGCAGCCTCGTTGCACTCGACAGCTCCTACAGATGCGTATGCACCGGAGCAATTGGCGATCGATCGGCTAGAATGGCCCCTCAGTTTTGACCGAGCCAGCCATGACGCCCATCCAGCAACACGCCCAACTCGACTGGGATGATCAGGGTCGCCCGCGTTCGCGGGTGTTCGACGATGTGTATTTTTCCGACCAGTCGGGGCTGGAAGAAACCCGTTATGTGTTCCTTGAGCAGAACAACCTGGCCGAGCGTTTCGCGGCCCTGGCCGATGACGGGCGGCTGGTGATCGGCGAAACCGGATTTGGCACCGGCTTGAATTTCCTCTGCGCCTGGCAACTGTTCGAACAGTGCGCACCGGCAGGCGCCCGGCTGCATTTCGTCAGTGTCGAGAAGTACCCCTTGAGCCCCGAAGACCTGCGCCGGGCCTTGGCCTTGTGGCCGCAACTGAGCCTTCAGGCGGAGCAATTGCTTGAGCAGTACGTGGCGATCCACCAGGGTTTCCAGCGCCTGGTCCTGGCGAACGGACGGGTGACGCTAACCCTGTTGATCGGTGATGCCCTGGAGCAGTTGCCGCAGCTGGACGGGCAGATCGACGCCTGGTTCCTCGACGGCTTCGCGCCGGCCAGGAATCCCGAGATGTGGACCGCCGAGCTGTTCGCCGAACTGGCCCGGCTGGCCGCACCCGACGCCACCCTCAGCACCTTCACCAGCACCGGCTGGGTTCGGCGGTTGTTGAACGCGGCGGGCTTCAAGATGAAGCGCACGCCGGGCATCGGCCATAAGTGGGAAATCCTGCGCGGTGTGTTTCTCGGCTGGCCGGAGCAGACACCGGCGCCGTCCCCGGCAAAACCTTGGTACGCCCGCCCCACCGCGCTGACCGGCGAACGCCGGGCACTGGTGATCGGCGGCGGCCTGGCCGGTTGTGCCAGCGCTGCCAGCCTCGCCGCGCGTGGCTGGCAGGTGACGCTGCTGGAGCGTCATGCCGGGTTGGCCGAGGAAGCTTCCGGCAACCCCCAGGGCGTGCTGTACCTCAAGCTGTCGGCCCACGGCACGGCGTTGTCGCAGATGATCCTCAGCGGCTTCGGTTACACCCGACGCGTGCTGGAGCAGTTGCAACGCGGCGTTGACTGGGACGCCTGCGGCGTCTTGCAACTGGCCTTCAACAGCAAGGAGGCCGAGCGTCAGGCGCAACTGACCGAAGCGTTCCCAAGGGATTTGCTGCACCCCCTCGATCAGTCCGAGGCGCAGGTGCGGTCCGGCATCGGCCTGGCCTGTGGTGGTCTGTTTTATCCCGAAGGCGGTTGGGTGCATCCGCCGGCGTTGTGTCGCTGGCAGGCATCGGGGTCGGCGATTGATGTGCAGCCCCATCATGAAGTGCTGCAACTGCGCCGCGTGGACGGCCAGTGGCAGGCGTGGGACGGCGAACGTTGCCTGGCCAGCGCGCCGGTGGCGATCCTCGCCAGCGCCGCCGAGATCAAACGTTTCGAACCGGCCGCCGACTTGCCGCTCAAGCGCATTCGTGGGCAAATCACCCGGTTGCCACAAACCACCCGCAGCCAGAGCCTGACCACCGTGGTTTGTGCCGAAGGTTATGTGGTCCCGCCGCGGCTGGGCGAGCACACCCTGGGCGCCAGTTTCGATTTCAACAGTGACGACCTGACGCCCACCGCCGCCGAGCACGCCGGCAACCTGCAGATGCTCGAAGAAATCTCCCAAGACCTGGTGGACCGCCTGAACGCCGGCAGCCTGGCCCCGGAACGCCTCGAAGGTCGCGCGGCGTTCCGTTGCACCAGCCCGGATTACCTGCCGATTGTCGGCCCATTGGCGGACCGCCAGGCCTTTACCGAGACCTATGCGGCCCTGGGCAAGGACGCCCGCCAGGTGCCAGACGCTCCCTGCCCGTGGCTCGATGGCCTGTACATCAACAGCGGCCACGGCTCCCGCGGCCTGATCACCGCCCCGCTGTCGGGCGAACTGATCGCCGCCTGGCTGGACAACGAACCCCTGCCACTGCCTCGCAGCGTGGCCGAGGCCTGCCATCCGAACCGGTTCGCGTTGCGGGCATTGATTCGAGGCAAGGCCTAACACAGTGCACTAGTGCACTGGCCCACCACAATTGCTGTGGGAGCGAGCCTGCTCGCGATTGCAGTGTGTCAGTCGCTTAGATGCCAACTGACCTACCGCTATCGCGAGCAGGCTCGCTCCCACAAGGAACCCTGCAACATCCGACCAAACGGGGCCCACCCCGCCGGCTTATAACGCATCGATCTAAAACTCACAGCAATCCCTCCGGTCAGTTTCAGGGTACCCGCCCTTTTGGCGGGTGCGGCTTGACCCCTCCCCAACGGAAAAACCGGTAAGGACTTATGTGCGGATTAGCTGGAGAGTTACGTTTCGATCAACAACCTGCGGACCTTGCGGCCGTAGAGCGAATCACCCATCACCTGGCCCCTCGTGGCCCCGACGCCTGGGGCTTTCATAGCCAAGGGCCAATTGCCCTGGGCCATCGGCGCCTGAAAATCATGGACCTGTCGGACGGCTCGGCCCAGCCGATGATCGACAATCAGCTAGGCCTGTCCCTGGCCTTCAACGGCGCGATCTACAACTACCCGGAACTGCGCAGCGAGCTCGAAGGCCTGGGCTACACCTTCTATTCCGGTGGCGACACCGAAGTGCTGCTCAAGGGCTACCACGCCTGGGGCGAAGCGCTGCTGCCCAAGCTCAACGGCATGTTCGCCTTCGCCATCTGGGAACGCGACGCCAAGCGCCTGTTCATCGCCCGCGACCGCCTCGGCGTGAAGCCGCTGTACCTGTCGCGCACCGGCCAACGGCTACGTTTCGCCTCGGCGTTGCCGGCGCTGCTCAAGGGCGGCGATATCAACCCGATGCTCGACCCGGTGGCTCTCAACCATTACCTGAATTTCCACGCGGTGGTCCCGGCGCCCCGTACCTTGCTGGCGGGTGTTGAAAAACTGCCGCCCGCCACCTGGATGCGCATCGAAGCCGACGGCAGCACCGAACAGAAAACCTGGTGGACCCTGCCCTACGGCCCACGGGCCGACGAACAGCACCTGAACCTGGAAGACTGGATCGACCGCGTGCTCGACAGCACCCGTGAAGCGGTCGCCATTCGCCAACGTGCTGCCGTGGATGTTGGCGTGCTGCTTTCCGGTGGCGTGGATTCGAGCATGCTCGTGGGCTTGCTGCGGGAAGTCGGCGTGGAAGACCTGTCGACCTTCTCTATCGGTTTCCAGGATGCCGGCGGCGAGCGCGGTGACGAGTTCCAGTATTCGGATCTGATCGCCAAGCACTACGGCACCCGCCACCACCAACTGCGCATCGACGAGAAAGAGATCATCGAGCAACTGCCGGCAGCGTTCCGTGCCATGAGCGAGCCGATGGTCAGCCACGACTGCATCGCCTTCTACCTGCTGTCGCGGGAAGTGGCCAAGCACTGCAAAGTGGTGCAAAGCGGCCAGGGTGCCGACGAGCTGTTTGCCGGTTACCACTGGTACCCGCAAGTCGATGGCGCCAGCGATCCCTACGCGGCCTATCGCGCCGCGTTCTTCGACCGCAGCTACGAAGAATATGCCGCCACCGTGCAGCCCAAATGGCTGCTGGCCAACGACGCGGCCGGTGACTTCGTCAAAGAACATTTCGCCCAACCCGGCGCCGATGCCGCGGTGGACAAGGCCCTGCGCCTGGACAGCACGGTGATGTTGGTGGATGACCCGGTCAAGCGCGTCGACAACATGACCATGGCCTGGGGCCTGGAAGCGCGCACGCCGTTCCTGGACTACCGGTTGGTGGAACTCTCGGCCCGAGTCCCGGCGAAGTTCAAGCTGCCCGATGGCGGCAAGCAGGTGCTCAAGGAAGCCGCCCGGCGGGTGATCCCCGGCGAGGTGATCGACCGCAAGAAAGGCTATTTCCCGGTGCCAGGCCTCAAGCACCTGGAAGGCAATACGCTGGCCTGGGTTCGCGAGCTGCTGCTGGATCCGAGCCAGGACCGCGGCTTGTTCAACCCGGCCATGCTCGACCGCCTGCTGACCGACCCCAACGGCCAGCTCACGCCGTTGCGCGGCTCGCGACTGTGGCAACTGGCGGCGCTGAACCTGTGGCTCAGCGAGCAAGGAATCTGATCGATGAAACCTCATGCAACGGTTCACAACCAACGCCTCTTGCGCGGCCAGGCGCCCTCCTACGAACGCCTGCAGGCACGCCTGGCCGAAGACGGCAGCGAGTTGGGTGCCGACCCGATCGCAGTGCATTGCGGCTGGGGCCGACTGTTGATCGGCCACACCTTCCCGGACCCGGCAAGCCTGGCCCAGGAACTGCTCAACGAACAACCCGGCGAACGCGACATTGCCTTGTACGTGGCTGCGCCCCAGCAAGTGCTGGGGCTGGAGCCGGCACAACTGTTCCTCGATCCGTCCGACACCTTGCGCTTGTGGTTCAGCGACTATCGCCAGTCCACCCGGGTGTTTCGCGGTTTCCGGATTCGCCGGGCCCAGAGCGAGACCGACTGGCAGGCCATCAACCAGCTCTACCAGGCCCGGGGCATGTTGCCCATCGACCCGCTACGCCTGACCCCGCGCCATGAGGGCGGCCCGGTGTACTGGCTGGCCGAAGATGACGACACCGGTGCGGTGATCGGCAGCGTCATGGGCCTGAATCACCAGAAAGCCTTCAACGATCCGGAAAACGGCTGCAGCCTCTGGTGCCTGGCCGTGGACCCGCAATGTCCGCGACCCGGTGTTGGCGAAGTGCTGGTGCGTCACCTCATCGAGCATTTCATGAGCCGTGGCTTGAGTTACCTCGACCTGTCGGTGTTGCACGACAATCGCCTGGCGAAAAACCTCTACGCCAAACTCGGCTTTCGCAATCTCTCGACCTTTGCCATCAAACGCAAGAACGGCATCAACCAGCCGTTGTTCCTGGGGCCAGGCCCCGAAGCGCAATTCAATCCTTATGCGCGAATCATTGTCGAAGAAGCTCACCGCCGAGGCATCGACGTACAGGTGGACGATGCCGAGGCCGGCTTGTTCACCCTGGTCCACGGCAGCCGCAGGATCCGATGCCGAGAATCCTTGAGCGACCTGACCAGCGCCATCAGCATGACGCTGTGCCAGAACAAAAGCCTGACCCACAAAGTGCTGAAAAACGCCGGCCTGAACCTGCCGGCCCAACAGTTGGCGGGCAATGCCGATGACAACCTGGCGTTTCTCGACGAGCACGAACGGGTGGTGGTCAAGCCGCTGGACGGTGAACAGGGCCAAGGCGTGGCGGTGGATTTGCGCACCATTGAGGAGGTGCAGAGCGCCATCGAAGCGGCCCGACAGTTCGATAGCCAGGTCTTGCTGGAAAGCTTCCACGAGGGACTGGACCTGCGCATCCTGGTGATCGGCTTTGAAGTGGTGGCGGCGGCGATCCGGCGCCCCGCGGAGGTGATCGGCGATGGCCGGCACACCATCGGTGCGTTGATCGAAGCCCAGAGCCGCCGACGCCAAGCGGCCACGGGCGGCGAAAGCAAAATCCCGATGGATGCCGAGACCCTGCGCACGCTCAGCGCGGCGGGGTTCGACTACGACAGCGTGCTGCCCGCCGGGGAGCACCTGTTCGTCCGGCGTACGGCGAACCTGCATACCGGCGGGGTGCTGGAGGATGTCACCGGCATCCTGCATCCGACCCTTGTCGATGCGGCGGTGCGCGCCGCGCGGGCGCTGGACATCCCCATGGTCGGCCTCGACCTGCTGGTGCCAGCGGCCGATCAACCCGAGTACGTGTTCATCGAAGCCAACGAACGCGCAGGCCTGGCCAACCACGAACCACAACCCACCGCCGAGCGCTTTGTGGACTTGTTGTTTCCCCATAGCCAGCCGGTGGCTTAGCCCTGCTTCTATGGCGAGGGGACGTGCTCGCGCTGGACTTGCAGGAGCTGTGTAGGAGCTGTGTAGGAGCTGTGTAGGAGCTGTGTAGGAGCTGTGTAGGAGCTGTGTAGGAGCTGTGTAGGAGCTGTGTAGGAGCTGTCGAGTGCAACGAGGCTGCGATCTTTCCCCAGACACTTGAATCTCAAGCGAAAGACAGCTCCTACAGAGTCCAGCGCGAGCAAGCTCCCTCGCCACAAGGTTCCCCTAATTCAACTTAATGTTCCGTGAGGAGTTTCCATGATCAGCAAAATTCCCGAACCGGATCTCGAATACCTGCAAAAGGTCCTGCTGGAGATGCTCGCCATTCCCAGCCCTACCGGCTTTACCGACACCATCGTGCGTTATGTCGCCGAGCGGCTCGAAGAGCTGGGTATCGCTTTTGAAATGACCCGCCGTGGCACCATCCGCGCCACGCTCAAGGGGCGCAAGAGCAGCCCCGACCGGGCCGTGTCGGCGCACTTGGATACCATCGGTGCCTCGGTGCGGGCCATCAAGGACAACGGCCGCCTGACCCTGGCACCGGTGGGTTGCTGGTCCAGCCGATTTGCCGAAGGCAGCCGGGTCAGCTTGTTTACCGACACCGGCGTGATCCGTGGCAGCGTGCTGCCGTTGATGGCGTCCGGACACGCGTTCAACACCGCCGTGGATGAATTGCCTATCAGTTGGGACCATATCGAGCTGCGCCTGGACGCTTATTGCGCCACCCGCGCCGATTGCGAAACCCTGGGGGTGGGCATCGGCGATTACGTCGCCTTCGATCCCCTGCCGGAATTCACCGAAAGCGGCCACATCAGCGCCCGGCACCTGGACGACAAGGCCGGGGTCGCGGCGCTGCTGGCGGCGCTCAAGGCGATTGTCGACAGCGGCGAAGAACTGCTGATCGATTGTCACCCGCTGTTCACCATCACCGAGGAAACCGGCAGTGGCGCGGCGGCCGCACTGCCCTGGGATGTCAGCGAATTCGTCGGCATCGACATCGCGCCTGTCGCGCCTGGCCAGCATTCCAGCGAACACACAGTCAGCGTGGCCATGCAGGACTCCGGGGGCCCCTACGACTATCACCTGTCGCGACACTTGCTGAAACTGGCCAAGGAGAACGAGGTACCGGCACGCCGCGACCTGTTCCGCTACTACTTCAGCGACGCTCATTCGGCCATCACCGCCGGCCATGATATCCGTACCGCCCTGCTCGCCTTCGGCTGCGACGCCACCCATGGCTACGAACGCACCCACATCGACAGCCTGGCCGCCCTCAGTCGCCTGCTCGGCGCCTACATCCTCAGCCCGCCGGTGTTCGCCAGCGACGCGCAACCGGCCCAGGGTTCGCTGGACCGCTTCAGTCACCAGATCGAGCACGATGCACAAATGGAAAGCGATACCCGGGTGCCGTCGGTGGATAGCCTGGTGGGGCAGCGCTCCGATAACTGACCCAGCATTTTCATTGCCAGGCATATCGCCATCGCGAGCAGGCTCGCTCCCACAGGTTGATCTTCATTGGGCTTGAACTTTGTGCTCGACGCAGAACCAATGTGGGAGCGAGCCTGCTCGCGATGAGGTCTGAACAAACGCCGCAAAACCCAAGGCTAGCCGCAAAAGCCCATTGGCCGTAGCATCGCCCTATTGTCTAGCCGAGGTACCCCATGCTCATCCCCCACGACCAACTCGAAGTCGACACGCTCACCCGCCTGATCGAGGATTTCGTGACCCGCGACGGCACCGACAATGGTGACGACACCCCCCTGGAAACGCGGGTTCTGCGGGTCAGGCAAGCCCTGACCAAAGGCCAGGCGTTGATCGTCTTCGACCCCGAAAGTGAACAGTGTCAACTGATGCTCAAGCACGACGTGCCCAAACACCTATTCGACTGAACAGGCCTTGCGAGTGGCCTGGGCCTTTCTCTTCTGGATCTTGTCGTAGATTTCGGAACGATGGACGTCGACGTGCCGTGGCGCTTCCACGCCAAAACGCACCGTGCCGCCGCTGACCGACAGCACACGGACGGAAATATCGTCACCGATGGAAATCAACTCACCTACAGCGCGGCTTAATACAAGCATGGTTCTTGTCCTTAAGAATGTCTGGACCCTGACCATGCCCGGCCTGTTTCCCGTTCTCAAGACACCCACGAGAATTCAGTAAGGCCCTACAAGCAAAGCTCCTGTGACTGACGGAAATTTCCTGCAAAACCCTGTCGGACCGCCGGTATTTCAGGGCGCCGAGAACCGCGGGCCGAATAGAATCACACTCGCCCCCAACACGCAGAGCGCCACGCCAATCCAGTCGGACCCCAGTGGCCGCACCCGCTCAACCACCGCTAGCCAACCGATCGAGGCAACGATATAGAGGCCGCCATAGGCAGCGTAGGCACGCCCGGCGTACGTCGCTTCGACACGGGTCAGCAACAGGGCGAACAAGGTGAGGCTGAGCAACGCCGGGGCGATCCACCAGGCGCTCTTGCCCTGGCGCAACCACATCCAGAAGGCGTAGCAGCCCGCGATCTCAAACAGCGCGGCGAGAAAGAACCACAGGTAATTGAGCATGCAGATGTCCATCAGGAAGGCCGAATGGCGCCATCCTGAGGACATCGGGCATCCAGGTCAATTGAGGTTTTGCCGGGCCTTGGCGCGCATCTTGTCGGCCATGACGGTCATTTCGTCGTACAGCAACTGTGGGTTCTTCTGCTTGAGGGCCCAAGCCATGCGTCCCTGTTCGTGGGGCAGGATCATGAACTGGCCCTGGGCGACCTGCTGGTAGATGTAGTCGGCAATGTCCGTGGCGCTGATCGGTGAGCTTTCCAGCAACTTGCCAACCTGGGCTTTCATGGCCGGGGTCGGGCCGCGGAAGGAGTCCAGCAGATTGGTCTGGAAGAACGACGGGCACACCACGTGTACACCAACTTCCTGTTGCGCCAGTTCCACCAGCAGGCTTTCCGACAACGCCACGACGCCCGCCTTGGCTACGTTGTAGTTGCTCATGGCCGGGCCCTGCATCAGGGCTGCCATGGAGGCGATGTTGATGATCTTGCCGCGGCTTTTTTCCAATAGCGGCAGGAACGCCTTGCAGCCCTTGACCACGCCCATGAGGTTGATCGCGATCTGCCAGTCCCAATCCTCCAGGGAAAGCTCGCTGAAGAAGCCGCCCGAGGCCACGCCGGCATTATTGACGATGATATCGATACCGCCGAACTTCTCTTCGCAGGCCTGGGCGAGCGCAGTCAATTGGCTGTAGTCGCGCACATCGCAGCGCTGGATGAAGCCGTCGCCACCGGCATCACGCACTAGCTTGAGGGTTTCCACGAGGCCCGGCTCGCTGACATCCGATAGGGCCAGGCGCCATCCTTCGCGGGCCCAGCGCAGCGCGATTTCGCGACCCAGGCCGGAGCCGGCACCAGTGATCATCATGCGATTTTGCATAGCAGACAGCCTTGTTGTTCCGGGAGAGATAGGCCGAGTGTAGCGAAGGCGTTCGGCGGACCCACGCTCCATCAGATTGCTGAATGGCGAGGGCAAACCGTAGGCGCTACAAAAACTTTGAATTTTCTACAAGGCGCCACGGTCGGACTTATTAAGCCGCCCGGATTTAACGCATGCGCGCTGGTAGTTGGAAGTTGCATCACTCCAGAACTGACCAATAAGGAAATCTACAATGGGCACAATACTTATCATTATCCTGATCCTCCTGCTGATCGGTGGTCTCCCAGTCTTCCCGCACTCCAGAAGTTGGGGTTACGGCCCGTCCGGTATCATCGGTGTGGTGTTGGTGGTGCTGTTGGTCCTGCTACTACTGGGCAAGATATAAACCATTAAGTAAGCGCAAAAAAAAAGAGGCCTTCGCAGGCCTCTTTTTTATGTGCGCCGTTTATCAGTCCGGCTTGCCGTCAACGACGCCGGCGGTGTTATCCAGCAGGCTCTTGGTCGCGGTTTGCAGGAAGGATTCGAGCTTGAGCTTCATCTCGGCAGCGTCAGGTGCATCCTGGATGATTTGCGCACGCGGATTGGCGCCCAGCTCATAGCGATACATCTTCGGCGCCATTTCCTTTTCCTTCGGAAGCATCAGGACGGTGTCACCCCGGATGATCGCGGTGGTCTGATCACTGCCTGACGGCTTGATCACACCAAAACCGGGATCGCCTTGCGGCAGGTTCAACAGGTCACGGCCCCAGCACTGGTTACGCACTTGCCCACCGATCCGACCCATGATGGTCGGCACGATGTCGACCTGGGTACCCACGGTGTGGTCAAGTTGGCCGAATTTTTCCTGGACGCCCGGGCCGATCAACAGCATCGGCACATTGAAACGGCCCAAGTCCATCTCGGTGATCTGGCGTTCGTTGCCAAAGCCATGGTCGCCGACCACGACGAACAGGGTTTCCTTGAAGTAAGGCTCCTTGCGGGCCTTCTCGAAGAACTGGCCCAGCGCCCAGTCGGAGTAACGCATGGCGGTCAGGTGTTCGTTCAGGCTGCCACGGTCGGTGACCCGCTCGACCGGCAACGGCGTCGGCAACGCATAAGGGGTGTGGTTGGACAGGGTTTGCAGCAAGGCATAGAACGGCTTGCCGTTTTCCCGCGCCTTGAGCTCGATCAGGCCACGGTCGAACATGTCCTGGTCGGACACGCCCCAGGTCGGATCGGAGAACACCGGGTTCACGAAGTCGTTACGCCCGATGAACGTGGTCATGCCCTGACTGCTGAAAAAACCCGACTGGTTGTCCCAGGCGAAATCGCCGTTGTAGACATACACGTCGTCGTAGTTACGGGCGCTGAGCAGTTGCGGCAGGCCGGACAGCTTGTGGCTGCCCTCCGGCGTCTGCATCAGGTATTCGAAACCGGGCAGGTTCGGGAAGCACGCCATGGTGGCGAACATGCCTTGGTGGGTATGGGTACCGTTGGAGAAGAAACGGTCGAACAACAGGCCTTCCTTGGACAGTTTATCCAGGTAAGGCGTGATGTTGCCCGGCGCACCCAGGGCGCCCACCGAGTGACCGGCCATGCTTTCCATGAGGATCACGACCACGTTCTTGATCGGCAGGGTCTTGTCCGCCGGCGGCGTGTAGTCGCGGCGCACGGCGGCTGTCTCGGTGTCCACCAGTTTATCGTCAGGCATCACCAGCATGTCGCGCACGGTCTGCTGCGCCAGCGGTTGCTCGATGGTGGCTTTCCAAATGTTGTCGCGGTCTTCGGACATCCGGCTCTTGGCCGCGGCCACCAGCGACAAGGTGCCGTTGAGGCCCAACTGGTTGGCGAAGTTCGAATCGGTGGTGTAGACGTCGCCCCAGCGCAGGGGCGGCCCTTGGCGCAAGGTACCGCGCGCGGCGGTCACGGCGACCAGCAGGCAAACGACAAACACCGCGACACGCCCATACCACGGGGCGATCTGCCGGGTGCCAATGGTGCCGCCACTGAACGGCCCACGGGGACGCGTGGCGCGGTCGGCGCCCTTGAACGCCAGGCTGAGGATGATGGTGCCGCCGGCCCAGGCCAGCAGGTAGCGCACCACCGGGAAACCGTACCAGAGCATGCTCATCACGGTTTTCGGGTCTTCCTTCACATACTGGAAGACCAGGCCGTTGAGGCGCTGGTGAAATTCACGGTAGAAATCCATTTCCATCAAGCCGAGGAACAGCGCGATGCTGGAAGTGACGGTCAGCCATAAACGAAAGAACCCACGGGCGGCCATGGCCCTGGCGCTGAACAACGCCAGCAACAACGGGATGCAGAGGTAGACCACCAGGCGCAAGTCGAAACGCAAGCCATTGACGAAGGCTTCAACGAAGGTCGAGGCCGGGGTGTCGAGGATCATTTCGCGGTTATAGACCAGCAGCGCCACGCGCAGCAGGCTGAACATGACCATCATCACCAGGGCACAGAGCAACGTGTAGGCCAGGTGCGATTTGACGGTCGGTTGCAGCAGGCGATGCGTAGTACGCTGCTGACTCAGGGCGTCCGGGATTGCCATGTCGTTTAAGGACCCTATCGGAATTGGAGTGACAAAAAGAAACAACGGCGCGCCCTCTGTTGACCAAAGCCTGGCCTCGGGGCTTGCGCGAGTGCGCAAATGTTGCACGAACGGCTATGGCATTGCCATTAAATAACCGGCGGCGATATGAGCGCGGGGGATTGTCCGCAAGACTTGGTGAAAATTTCGTTCAAAGAATATTCAGAAACACAAAAAGCCCGGCCTGGCGATGCGGCTCAACCGAACGCTATGGTAGCAAGGGGATTTATCTGTGGGAGCAAAGCTTGCTCCCACAGATGCCCCCTGGCTCCAGGGGTTCCCGGTGCTTAATGGAACTGACGCCCCAAGCCCGCCGGCACGCCTTCGATGGTGGTGTCTTCCCAGGGACCATTCGGGCTGACGGAACGGCTCCAACCGTTGTTCCAGCGGTAATAGGTTCGCTGGCGATAGAACGTGTTCGTCTGGTTGTCCAGCACATAGACCCCAAGCTTGGCGTCCCAGTGACTGTTGCCACCCGGCGGTGGGGCGAAGCTGGCGGAGGTGCGCGGCAGCGGTTTGGCCGGCTTGTTCGGGATGACAGGTTTGCCCGGCGGTGTGGATGGGGCCGGTTTGGTGGTCGGGGTCGACGGCGGGATCGGTGGCAGCGGTGCCGAGGGCTCCGACGGACGCTGGACCGCACAAGCGCTCAGGCCCATGACGAGCGTGAGCAGGGTGATACGAGCGATGGCGGTCATGGTGCGAATTCCTGTTATTTGTCCGGACTGTCGATGGTCAATTGTTGCTGCGCCGTGGTGCTGCTTGCCAGGGGCTGGCTGCGGCCGATCCACTCACCCGCGGTCGGCTGACCGGCCCGGGAGATGCGCGCCACCAGTTGGACTTCGGGGAAGTTCGACAGTTTCAACTGCGGCATCATTGCGTCCGCATCACCCAGCTCTACCGTGACCGGCAGATCGGCGACCGTCAGGCGCTTGGCGGCCAGCGGCGCGGGCGGGCCGGAAACGGCGCGGGCGAAGATGAACACGCTGTCGCCCGGCTGCACCTTGGCCTTGAGGGCCGGCGCCAGGTCGACGCGCACCTTGAGCAGTGCCGCAACCTTGGCCACCGGCGCCTGGGCGACCTTGCCGCCACTGGCTTGCAGCTTCTCGGTGGCACGGGTGATGCCGCCCTGCAGCGCTTCACGGGACTTGTCGCCCTCCGGCAGTTCCACCAACAGGCGTCCCCAGTAATCGATCGCGTCCTGATAGCGCTCGCTCTCAAAAGCGGCAATACCCAGCAGGCCGAGGCTGGTGACTTCCTTCGGATCGAGTTTCAGCGCTTCGTCGGTCAGCGCCTGGAGCTTGTCCGACCATTTCTTGCCATCGGCAAAATACTGCGCCTGGGCCCATTGGCCCAGCAGTTCGGGTTGTCGACCGGCCACCGCCACGGTGCGCTCGAAGACCTTCGCCGCGTCTGCGGGCCGATCCTGCGCCATGTAGGTACGCCCGAGAAAATACAGGCCCTCGGCGTTATCCGGTTGCGCCGCCACCGCACGTTCCAGGCGCAGGGTCATCTCTTCCATCGACTGCGGCGCCTGGGCGAATTCGCGGGTCAGCTCGACCTTGTCGCTGGCACCGAAATGCAGGTACAGCGCCAGGCCCAACACCGGCACCAGCACAGCGGCGAGCAACGGCAACGGCTTGCCCAACCGGGATTCGCGCGGCGCATCGGCGCCCTCGGTGTCGGCGAGCAGTTCACGGGCGGCTTCGGCGCGACCGGTGTCCAGTTGCGCGGCGTTGAGCACGCCCTCCTCCCGCTCAACCTGCAACTCGGCGACGCGTTCCTGGTACAGCGCCACGTTGAGCGCGGTACGGTCCTCCTCCAACTGGGCGCGGCGACCACGCAGTACAGGGATCAACAGAAAACTCAGGGCAACCAGAAGAAGCAGACCTGCGGCGAGCCAGAAATCAATCATGCTTGGTTTTATCCAACAGTTGGTCGAGGCGCTGGCGCTCTTCGACAGAAAGCGTGTCCGGGGCGGCCGTGCGCTGGACCCGACGGCGGCGCACGATCACTGCAATGACGACGAAACCACCGAACAGCAGCCCGGCGGGGCCGAACCAGAGCAGCGCCGTCTTGGAGGACAGGGCGGGGTTGTAGCGCACGAACTCACCGTAGCGATCGACCATGAAATCGATGATCTGCTGGTTGTCCTTGCCCTCGCCGAGCATGCGGAAGATTTCCTTGCGCAGGTCGGCGGCAATCGGCGCGTTGGAGTCGGCGATGTCCTGGTTCTGGCACTTGGGGCAGCGCAGTTCCTTGGTCAGTTCGCGAAACCGCTCGCGCTCGCCGTCGTTGGCGAATTCGTAGGTATCAATGGCGGCGTGGGCCACGCCGACAAGGCTCAGGCCGAGGATGGCGGCGGCTAACCAGCGCTTCATGGCTTGGCCTCGTCCACCAGTGCCTGATACTTGGCGGCCAGTTTCTCGCGCCAGACCTGTTCATCGATCACGCCGACGAACTTGTCGCGGATAACGCCCTTGGCATCGATGAAGAACGTTTCCGGCGCACCGTAGACGCCCAGGTTCAGGCCCAGGGAGCCGTCTTCATCACGAATGTCCAGTTGATACGGATTGTGGAACTCGGCCAGCCACTTCAAGGCATCGGCGTTGACGTCCTTGTAATTGACGCCGTAGATCACCACGCCGTTCTGGGCCAGCTTGTTCAGCACCGGGTGTTCGACCCGGCAGGAGATGCACCAGGTGCCCCACACGTTGACCAGCGCCGGCTTGCCCAGCAGGTCGGCACGGGTCAAGGTTTTATCGCCCTGCACCGAGGGCAGGGAAAACTCCGGGAACGGCTTGCCGATCATCGCCGAGGGCAACTCGGTCGGATTCAGGTACAGCCCCCGGTACAAAAACACCGCCATCAACAGGAACAGCGCCAGCGGCACCAACATCAACCAACGTTTCATGCAGTGGCTCCCGTCACGCCCAGGGCTTCACGCACCCGGGTTTTCACCTTGACTCGATAACGCCGATCCAGCGCCGCCAGTACCCCACCCAGGCCGGTAAGCAAGCCACCGAACCAGATCCAGCGTACGAACGGCTTGACGTGGACCCGCACCGCCCACGCGCCGTCGCCCAGGGACTCGCCCAGCGCCACGTAGAGATCGCGGGTGAAACCGGCATCGATGCCGGCTTCGGTCATCACCGAGTTCTGCACGGTGTAGAGACGTTTTTCCGGGTGCAGCACGGTGATTTCCTGGCCGTTGCGAAGAACTCGCACGGTGCCTTTGTCGGACGTGAAGTTCGGGCCCTCGAAATGTTTCGCGCCCTCGAAAACGAACTGATAGCCGGCCAGGTCCATGGACTCACCCGGCGCCAGGCGCAGGTCGCGCTCGGCGCTGTTCTGGCTGGACAGCACCACGCCCAGGGCACAGACGGCGATGCCCAGGTGGGCGATCTGCATGCCCCAGTAACTGCGGGTCAGGGTCGGCAGGCCCTTGATCAGGCCTTTGTGCCGGGTCTTGTCGAAGATGTCCCGTACCCCCGCCAGCAACACCCAGGCCGCCAGCACGAACGTCGCCAGCACCGCCCAGTTGAAGTCGCCATACGCCACGCCGGCCACCACGGCCAGGGCGGCGGTGCCCAGCAGCACCGGGGTCAACATGCCCAGCAGCCACTTGACCGGAGTGTCTTTCCAGCGCACCAGCATGCCGATGGCCATCACCACCATCAAGATCGCCATCAGCGGGATGAACAGCGCATTGAAGTACGGCGGCCCCACCGACAGCTTGGCGCCGGACAGCGCGTCGAGCACCAGCGGGTACAACGTTCCCAGCAGGATCATCGACGCGGCCACCACCAACACCAGGTTGTTGCCCAGCAGCAGGGTTTCCCGCGACCAAAGGTTGAAGCCGACCTGGCTCTTGACCACCGGCGCACGCAGGGCGAACAGCGTCAGCGAACCGCCGACCACGAATAGCAGGAACATCAGGATGAACACGCCGCGCTCAGGGTCCGAGGCGAAGGCATGCACCGACGTCAACACGCCGGAGCGCACCAGGAACGTCCCCAGCAAGCTCAGCGAGAACGCCGCGATGGCCAGCAGCACGGTCCAGCTCTTGAACACACCACGTTTTTCCGTGACCGCCAGGGAGTGGATCAGCGCCGTGCCCACCAACCAAGGCATGAACGAGGCGTTTTCCACCGGGTCCCAGAACCACCAGCCGCCCCAACCGAGTTCGTAGTAGGCCCACCATGAACCGAGGGTGATGCCGATGCCGAGGAAGGCCCAGGCGACGATGGTCCACGGACGCGACCAGCGTGCCCACGCAGCATCGAGGCGCCCACCGAGCAACGCGGCGATGGCGAAGGCGAAGGCCACGGAGAAGCCGACGTAGCCCATGTAGAGCATCGGCGGGTGAACGATCAGGCCGATGTCTTGCAACAGCGGGTTGAGGTCGCGGCCATCCGTCGGCATCTGCGGCAGGATGCGCTCGAACGGATTGGAGGTGACGATCAAGAACAGCAGGAAACCGGTGCTGATCATGCCCATCACTGCCAGCACCCGGGCCAGCATCACCTGGGGCAACTGCCGGGAGAACACCGAGACGGCGAAGGTCCAGCCGGCCAGGATCAACGCCCAAAGCAACAGCGAGCCTTCGTGGGCGCCCCACACGGCGCTGAACTTGTAGTACCAGGGCAAGGCGCTGTTGGAGTTGCTGGCGACGTATTCCACGGAAAAGTCATCGGTCATGAACGCATAGGTCAGGCAACCGAAGGCGAACAGCATGAAGGCGAACTGCCCCCACGCCGCCGGCTGGGCCAGGCTCATCCACAGGCGGTCGCCGCGCCAGGCACCGAGCAAGGGCACCACGGCCTGTACCAGGGAGAAACACAGGGCGAGGATCATCGCCAGGTGGCCCAACTCGGGAATAAAGATGCCGGTAGTCATCGATCAACCCTCCTTCACGGGAGCGGGCGCCGACTGGCCGCTGTCTTTCAGCGCCTTGGTCACTTCCGGCGGCATGTATTTTTCGTCGTGCTTGGCCAGCACCTCATCGGCCACCACCACGCCGTCGGCGTTGAGCTTGCCGAGGGCGACGATGCCCTGCCCTTCGCGGAACAGGTCCGGAAGAATGCCGCGATAGGTGATGGTCACGGTCTTGCTGAAGTCGGTGACATTGAATTTCACGTCCAGCGAATCCCCGGAGCGTACCAGCGAGCCTTTTTCCACCATGCCGCCAGCGCGGATGCGGGTGTCCTTGGGGGCTTCGCCGTTGGCAATCTGGGTCGGGGTATAGAACAGGTTGATGTTTTGCTGCAGGGCGCTCAGGGCCAGGGCGACCGCGGCACCGACACCCACCAGGATCGCAAGAATGATGACAAGACGTTTTTTGCGCAGCGGATTCACTGACCGTTCTCCCGGCGCAGACGACGCGCCTCTTGTTGCAGATACCGCTTGCGGGCCAGGATCGGCACCGCCACGTTGAGGGCCAGCACTACCAGGCAGATGCCATAGGCTGACCAGACATACAGGCCATGATGGCCCATGGCGAGGAAATCGCCGAATGAAGCGAAACTCATCGAGCGGCCTCCAGGCTGTTCTGCACTTCGGCCTTCACCCAACTGGCCCGGGACTCGCGCTTGAGCACTTCCAGGCGCATGCGCAGCAACAGCACCGCGCCGAAGAAACAGTAGAAACCCAACACAGTCAGCAACAGCGGCAGCCACATTTCGACGGGCATCGCCGGTTTTTCGGTAAGGGTGAAGGTTGCGCCCTGGTGCAAGGTATTCCACCACTCCACCGAGTACTTGATGATCGGGATGTTGATCACGCCGACAATCGCCAGTACCGCGCAGGCCTTGGCGGCACTGTCACGATTGCTGATGGCGTTGCCCAGCGCAATAAGACCGAAGTACAGGAACAGCAGGATCAGCATCGACGTCAGTCGCGCATCCCAGACCCACCACGAACCCCAGGTCGGCTTGCCCCAGATCGCACCGGTGACCAGCGCCACGGCGGTCATCCAGGCACCGATGGGCGCGGCACATTGCAGGGCCACGTCGGCCAGCTTCATCTTCCACACCAGCCCGACCACACCGCACACCGCCAGCATCACGTAGACGGACTGGGCCAGCATCGCCGTGGGCACGTGGATGTAAATGATGCGGAAGCTGTTGCCTTGCTGGTAGTCCGGCGGTGCGAAGGCCAGGCCCCAGACCACGCCAGAACCAATCAACAACAATGCAGCGATGCTCAACCATGGGAGCAGTTTGCCGCTGATGCCGTAGAACCATTTGGGTGAGCCGAGCTTGTGAAACCAGGTCCAGTTCATTGCTGTTTCCATCACGGTTGCGGCTCGCCGTCACGAACCGCCGGGGCAGCCTTTACTTCCAAAGAAGTGGTCGTTTTTTGACCAGGCCTCGTTATTATTCGCCGACGCTGATCTTCAGGCCAGCGGCTATTGCAAAGGGTGTCAGGGTTATCGCCAGGGCGGTCAGGCTCCCAAGCCACAGCAGATAACCGGTCGCGGGCATGCCTTGCAGCGCCGCTTGCAAGGCACCACTGCCCAGGATCAGGACCGGGATATATAACGGCAGGATCAGCAGCGCCAACAACAGGCCGCCGCGCTTCAACCCCACCGTCAACGCCGCGCCCACCGCACCGAGCAAGCTCAGCACCGGCGTGCCCAGCAGCAGCGACACCAGCAGCACCGGCATGCACGCGCCGGGCAGTCCCAGCATCATCGCCAGCAGTGGCGAGAGCAATACCAGTGCCAGCCCGGAAAAAACCCAGTGTGCCAGTACCTTGGCTAAAACCAGAAGGGCCAGGGGGTGCGACGAAAGGACCCACTGTTCCAGTGAACCGTCTTCGAAATCACTGCGGAAAAGCCCGTCCAGCGAGAGCAGGACCGATAAAAGCGCGGCAACCCAGACCAGTCCCGGAGACAAGGTTTGCAACAATTGAGTCTCCGGCCCGACCGCCAACGGGAACAATGCAATGACAATCGCGAAGAACACCAGCGGATTGGCCAATTCGGCCGGACGACGGAACAGCAGGCGCGCCTCGCGGGCAAGCAACAGGCCAAACACACTCATACGGCCCAGTTCCCCAGATCAATGTTGCGATAACCGGCCGGCATCCGCGCCAGCGTGTGGTGGGTGGTCAAGAGCACCATGCCACCGTTTTCACAGTGCTGGGCCAAGTGTTCCTCGAGCTGCGCGACACCCTGCTTGTCCAGGGCGGTGAATGGCTCGTCGAGAATCCACAGCGGCGGGCTGTCCAGGTACAGCCGGGCCAGGGCCACGCGGCGTTGCTGGCCGGCAGACAGGGTGTGGCTCGGCACGTCTTCGAAGCCGCGCAGCCCTACCGCCGCCAACGCCGGCCAGATCGCTTCGCGGCCGGCCGGCGTATGCAACGCGCAGAGCCAACTGAGGTTCTCTTCGGGGGTCAGCAAATCCTTGATACCGGCGGCATGGCCGATCCAGAGCAGGTTGCGGGCCAGTTCGCTGCGCTGGCTGTGCAAGGGCTGGCCATTGAGCAACACTTGGCCTGCGGTGGGTTGCATCAACCCGGCCAGCAGGCGCAGCAGGCTGGTCTTGCCGCTGCCGTTGGGACCACTGATTTGCACCATATCGCCACGCGAGAGTCTCAATTCGAGATTTTCGAAAAGCAGTCGCAAGTCTCGCTCACAGGCGAGGCCGACGGTTTGCAGGAGAGGACTGGTCAAGGGATCGCGGGCCTTATACGGTTCAAGTCGGCGGTGCTGCGGCCGTTAAAGAGATGCAGCATAGATGCATTGACGGCCTGTTCCACAGAGCTGCGTCAAACAATTGCAAGGTTTTCGCCACTCCCTGAAAGACGGGCGGCATTATACATGCCCTAACCTACTCTCAAGAGAGCTTATTTCCCCAAGGTAAGACTGCAAATGACAGGCGACATGAACATCCTGCCGCTACCCCAGCCCACGGCAACCCCGCGCATGCCGGCGGTCAGTGGCGAGCTGCTCAAACTGCTGGTGCCTACCGAAGGCCTGATCAGCTCGGGCCAGATTGCCCAGGCCGAAGTGCTGTCGCTCAAGCAGGCTGACCAGACTTTCCAGCTGTTGCTCAAGGTCACCCTGGAGAGCGGCCGCCAGACCACCGTGCAGGCCACCAGCACCCAGCCGTTGCCCCAAGGCACCAGCCTGGCCGTGACCCAGCCGTCCGCCAGCAACCTGGCGATTGCCGTGCAACAGGCCGTGGCCTCCAGCGTCGCCACCCTCACCCGAATCGACACCGCGCAGTTGCCGGTCGGCACCCTGCTGCAAGGCAAAGTGCTGACCAGCCAGGCGTTGCCGCAGTTGCCGGGGCAACCGGCGGTGTATCGGTCGTTGGTAAGCTTGCTCAACACCGCCCAGGCGGGCAGCACCCTGGACATCGACAGCCCGCAGCCGCTGCGCATCGGCACGCTGTTGAGTGCCCAGGTGCAAGATGCCCAGACACTGAAATTCGTTCCGCTGAGCAACCGCCAGGAGCAACTGGCGGTGAGCCAGCAACTGGTCACCCAAGTGAGTCGCCAGGGCTCGCTGGACGGCCTGATTACTGCCCTGCAAAACCTGCCGGCCACTGACGACACCGGCTCCGAGCTGCGCGCCGCGGTGACACGCCTGTTGGCCAGCCTGCCGGATGTCCAGCAACTGAGCACGCCCAAGGGGCTGGCCCAGGCCATGGTCGCCAGCGGTGTGTTCCTGGAAAGCAAGTTGCTCGCCGGGCAGCCGCCGGGCCCGGCACCGGACCTCAAAGGCGACCTGCTCAAGCTGATCGCCCAACTGACGCCAGCCCTGCCCGCCTCCACCAACCTCACGGCCGTCATTGCCGCCAACACCCTGGCCCAGGTGCTGCCCAGTTTTGTCCGCAACGCCCTGGGAACCCTCGGCCAGGTCAGCGCCAAACCGCAACCCACCAGCTTCCCCCTGCCCTCGCGCCAGATGAAAGGCCAGGACGAAGAAGGCGACCTGGAACACCTGCTGCGCCTGGCCGCTGCCGCCGTGTCACGCCTGCAAAGCCATCAGTTGTCGAGCCTGGAGCAGACCGGCCTGACCGACGACGGTCGGCTGATGAGCACCTGGCAATTGGAAATCCCGATGCGCAATCTGCAGGACATCGTGCCGTTGCAGGTCAAGTTCCAGCGCGAGGAAACCCCGCCCCGGGAGCAACCCAACGAGCGCCGGGAAGAACGCGAGCCAAAACAGCAGCTCTGGCGGGTCGAATTGGCGTTCGACATGGAACCGCTCGGACCGTTGCAGGTTCAGGCCCAGTTGCTCAGCGGCAGCCTGTCCAGCCAGTTGTGGGCGGAACGGCCATACACCGCGAGCTTGATTGAAAGCAACCTGACAGCATTGCGCGAACGCCTGGTGACCTGTGGCCTGAACGTCGGCGAGCTGGACTGCCACCTCGGCACCCCGCCCCAAGGCCCCAAGACTCGCCTGGAACAACGCTGGGTAGACGAAACCGCATGACAACCCATACCGAACCCCGCCAGGCCATCGCCCTCAAGTACGACGGCCACCACGCCCCGACCCTCACCGCCAAGGGCGACGAAGCCCTGGCCGAGGAAATCCTGCGCATCGCCCGCGAAAGCGAAGTACCGATCTATGAAAATGCCGAGCTGGTGAAGCTGTTGGCACGGATGGAGTTGGGTGACAGCATCCCGGAAGAGCTGTACCGCACGATTGCCGAGATCATCGCGTTTGCCTGGAACCTCAAGGGCAAGTTCCCCCAGGGCTACGACCCGAATGCGCCGAGTGTCGAGAAGGATGTAACCGACCGCGGCGACGATTATTAATCACAGCCATCTGGACTAATGCCTGTCAGTTAGGAGCAAACGGCATAATCCTGTGGGAGCAAAGCTTGCTCCCACGGGTTTGCTGTTTAACTGACAGGTATTAGCCACCTGGGCTGCGTTTTGGGTTGGAAATGATCAATCTGCAAGCGCCAGAAAAACCTGTGGGAGCGAGCCTGCTCGCGATGACGGACTCACATTCAACATCGCTATTGACTGTCACACCGCTATCGCGAGCAAGCTCGCTCCCACATTGGACCTGGGTGAAGACGATCAGCCGCCCTTGTGCAGCTTACTCATCAACTCCGCCTCGGCCTGGGTCAGGCCGCAGGCTTGGGTCAGTTCGTCGACACTGGCGCCCATGCCCACCAGGCGGGCGGCCTGGGCGAAGGACAGGCTGGAGGGGTCGCGCTGTTCCAACTGGGCGAGTTTATCCGGCAACGGCGCGACCACGGCACGCAGCTCATGGAGCGCTTCGCCCATGCGCACGGTGCCGTTCTGGTAATCATCGACACGCTTGGCCAGGTCCTTGATGCGCTGATCGCGCAGCGCATCGCCCTGGGCCTGCTGAGCGGCGATCTGCCGCTGGCCACGTATGTACGCCAAGAACATCGCCAGCGTGCCTGCCCAGAAAAGGAACAGGACAATGACTGCTACCTCAAGAATCAAATCAGATACTCTCCAGTTCCGACCACTCTTCTTCGCTCATCATCTTGTCCAGTTCAACCAGAATCAGCAACTCGTTGTTCTTGTTGCACACGCCCTGAATGAACTTGGCGGATTCCTCGTTACCCACGTTCGGCGCAGTCTCGATTTCCGACTGGCGCAGATAAACCACTTCGGCGACGCTGTCGACCATGATGCCAACCACTTGCTTGTCGGCTTCGATGATGACGATCCGGGTGTTGTCGCTGATCTCGGCATTCATCAGGCCGAAGCGCTGGCGGGTATCGATCACCGTGACCACGTTACCACGCAGGTTGATGATGCCCAGCACGTAGCTCGGTGCACCCGGTACCGGGGCGATCTCGGTATAGCGCAGCACTTCCTGAACGCGCATCACGTTGATGCCGTAGGTTTCGTTATCGAGCTTGAAGGTCACCCATTGCAGAATCGGATCTTCAGAACCCTTTTGAGACGACGCCTTATCATTCATACCCTGACCCCTCGAAAAACCGCCTGTGGCGGCGTGTATTCTGTCCGGCGACGCTGTGCGCCGCCGGTTGTCTTATTTCGGTTTCTGGACCGGCGTCTTGCTGCCGCCCAGGTGTTTTGCCCCGCCGCTGGCGATCAGCTCCGCCAGCTCGGAAACGTCCAGCAAGGCGCACATATGCTCGATCACCGTACCGGCCAGCCATGGCCGTTGCCCTCGATGGCTGCGCCACTTGATCTCGTTCGGGTCCAGACGCAGCGAACGGCTGACCTGATGCACCGCCAAACCCCATTCGTAACCCTGCACTGAAATCACGTACTGCAAGCCTTGGCGAAAGTCATCGCGATAACGGTCCGGCATGACCCAGCGTGCCGTGTCCAGTACCTTCAGGTTGCCGGCCTGGCTCGGCAGGATTCCGAGGAACCATTCCGGCTGGCCAAACAACGGCGTCAATTCCTGCCCGGCCAGGGAATAAATCGACCCCAGGCATACCAGCGGCACCGCCAGGGTCAACCCGGCCACATCGAACAACAGACACTCGAACGGCTCGGCAGCCCAGGCCGGACGGTCGTCGCCCGGCACCGGTGGCGGCGGATTGCTCGGTGGCAGGTGGATTTCCACCACCGGCGTCACCAGGCCTTGCAGCAGCGGGGCAACGGTCGAGACCGGCGCCAGGATCGGCGCAGGCGCGTCCATGACCGCCACCTGAGGCTTGATAAACGGTGCCTCGACCGCTGCTGCCACTACTGCTTTCTGTGCGTCACGGGCCTGCTCTTCGAGCACGGCCGCTTGAAATTCATCCAGCACACCCTTGGCTTCGACGTGCTCGGGCAACGCCTCGATTACGCTTGGCTGTGGTGGCAATTCTTCGGTCGCTTCCTGCAGCAGCCCATCCAGATAGGACTGCAGGGCCATTTGCGGACGCGAGGTTGTCTTTATCGGGCGGCTCATAGGAACAGTGCGCCACTTGAAGAGGTTATCGGCATGAATGCGGCAGGACTTGAGCGCTCGCAAGCGAACACGATGCCAGTGGAAAGCCTCGTCACTTAAGCCACCTGCTGCGGAACAAGCTGTTGGGTCAACAGGTGCTTGAGCAGCGCCCGATAGGCCAGCACGCCGCGGCTCTTGCCATCGAACTGCGACGGGGTCACACCGGCGCGGCTGGCGTCCCGCAAGCGAGTATCAACGGGGATATAGCCTTGCCAGATGTCCTCCGGGTACTTGTCCCGCAACACCCGCAAGGTGCCCAGGGAGGCCTGGGTACGACGATCGAACAGGGTTGGCACGATGTTGAAGGCCAGCGTCTGCTTGCGCGAGCGGTTGACCATCGCCAGTGTATTGACCATGCGCTCCAGGCCCTTGACCGCCAGATGCTCGGTCTGCACCGGAATGACCAACTGCTGGCTGGCCGCCAAGGCATTGACCATCAGCAGACCCAGCAACGGCGGGCTGTCGATGATCGCGTAATCGAAATCCTGCCACAGCTGCGCCAGACTCTTGGCAATCACCAGGCCCAACCCGCCCTGCCCCGGCGACTGGCGCTCCAGGGTGGCCAGGGCGGTGCTCGATGGCAGCAGGGAAATCCGCTCGTCGCTGGTGGACAACAGCAACTGCCCCGGCAGGCCCTCGGGCACAACGCCCTTGTGCAGGAACAGGTCGTAGTTGCTGTGCTCCAGGCTGTCGGGATCGTAGCCGAAATAGCTGGTCATCGAGCCATGGGGATCCAGATCAACGATGACCACGCGCTTGCCCGCCTCGGCCAGCAACCCGGCTAAAGCGATGGAAGATGTGGTCTTGCCCACACCACCTTTTTGATTGGCGACTGCCCAGACTCTCATTCGGATCGTTCCTCCCGGCCGAAACAGGCTCGACCGAGAAATAGCTCGGTTATAAAGCGGGTGACGGAGAATTGACGGCACTCTGTCTTCCCGGCGACTTGACCGGAGCCGGTGCAGTTTGTGTGCCAGCCCGCTTCAATGCCGCATCCGGAGTTGCTTTGGCCGTACCGGTACCGGTCAGGCTGCGACGCACATCGAGGTTGCGCGACACCACCAGCACCACCCGGCGGTTGCGCGCACGCCCTTCGGCCGTGGCGTTGTTGGCGACCGGCTGGAACTCGCCGTAGCCCACCGAGGCCAGGCGACCGGGGTTCACACCCTGCATCGCCAGCATGCGCACGATGCTCGCCGAACGGGCCGAGGACAGTTCCCAGTTGGTCGGGTATTGCGCGGTACGGATCGGCTGGTCGTCCGTGAAGCCTTCGACATGGATCGGGTTATCGAAGGGCTTGAGGATCGCCGCGACCTTATCGATGATGTTGAACGCCATGTCGCTGGGCATGGCATCGCCGCTGCCGAACAACAGGCTGGAATTGAGCTCGATCTCGACCCACAACTCGTTGCCGCGCACGGTCATCTGGTTGGCGCTGATCAGGTCACCGAACGCCGCGCTGATATCGTCGGCGATGCTTTTCAACGGATCGCTACCGCCGGCGATACCGGCATCGACCTGCTCGCTGTCCTTGACCAAGGGTTTGGCCGGCGTGGTGGTCTTGGGGCGCTCATCGCCGATGGGAATCGGTTTTAGCGCGCGGTCGGAGTCGGTGAAGACGCCGATCAACGCCTCGGAAATGACTTTGTACTTGCCTTCGTTGACCGACGAGATCGAATACATGACCACGAAAAAGGCGAACAGCAGCGTGATGAAGTCGGCGTAGGAAACGAGCCAGCGTTCATGGTTGACGTGTTCTTCGGTGTGCCTGCGACGTGCCATGTTCCTTGTCTCCCATCAGTCCATGAAGCCCTGGAGCTTCAACTCAATGGAGCGCGGGTTTTCACCTTCGGCGATCGACAGGATCCCTTCCAGCAGCATTTCGCGATAGCGCGACTGGCGCAACGCGATGGACTTGAGCTTGGCCGCGATGGGCAGCAGCACCAGGTTGGCACTCGCCACGCCGTAGATCGTGGCGACGAACGCCACGGCGATGCCGCTGCCCAGTTGCGATGGATCGGCAAGGTTGCCCATCACGTGGATCAGGCCCATCACCGCACCGATGATGCCGATGGTCGGCGCGTAGCCGCCCATGCTTTCGAACACCTTGGCCGCCTCGATATCGCGGCTTTCCTGGGTGTAGAAATCCACTTCCAGGATGCTGCGGATGGCTTCCGGCTCGGCACCGTCCACCAGCAATTGCAGGCCTTTGCGTGAGTAGCTGTCGGGCTCGGCATCGGCCACCCCTTCCAGCCCCAGCAGGCCTTCCTTGCGAGCGGTCAGGCTCCAGTTCACCACCCGATCGATACCACCGGCCAGGTCGACACGGGGTGGGAACAGAATCCAGATCAGCACTTGCATGGCGCGCTTGAAAGCGCTCATGGGCGACTGCAACAGCGCCGCGCCAATGGTGCCACCGAGCACGATCAACGCCGCCGGGCCGTTGGCCAGCGCACCCAGATGACCGCCTTCCAGATAGTTGCCACCAATGATGGCGACGAACGCCATGATGATGCCGATCAGGCTGAGCACATCCATTACAGGCAGGCCTCGACCAGGTGTCTACCAATGTCGTCCAATCCGTACACCGCGTCGGCAAGATCGGCTTTTACGATGGCCATTGGCATGCCGTAGATCACGCAGCTGGCTTCGTCCTGGGCCCAGATCGCACTGCCACCCTGCTTGAGCAGGCGCGCGCCTTCGCGACCGTCGGCGCCCATGCCGGTGAGCACCACCGCCAGAACTTTGTCACCGTAGGACTTGGCCGCGGAACCGAAGGTAATGTCCACGCAAGGCTTGTAGTTCAGACGCTCGTCACCCGGCAGGATTTTCACCGCGCCGCGGCCATCGATCATCATCTGCTTGCCACCGGGTGCCAGCAACGCCAGGCCTGGACGCAGGATGTCGCCATCCTCGGCTTCCTTGACGCTGATGTTGCACAGCTTGTCCAGGCGCTCCGCGAAAGCCTTGGTGAACGCCGCCGGCATGTGCTGGATCAGCACGATGGGGGCTGGGAAGTTGGCCGGCAACTGGGTCAGGACCCGTTGCAGCGCCACCGGGCCACCCGTGGACGTGCCGATAGCGACCAGCTTGTAGGCTTTGCGCTTGGGCGCCGGCGACGACGTACTGGCGGGCACTGGGCGAGCCGGCGCAGGGGCTGGTGCCGGTGTACTGCGTACCGGTGCCGGATTGAAGCTGCTCGATGCAGTCGGCGCCGGGCTTGGCGCCGCAACAGGGGCTGGCGCCGGTGCGCTGTAGGCACCGACACGGCGATTGCTGCGGGAAATGCTGTGGACCTTTTCGCACAGCAGCTGCCGGACTTTGTCGGGGTTGCGCGAAATGTCTTCGAAATTCTTCGGCAGGAAATCCACCGCCCCGGCGTCCAGCGCATCGAGGGTCACCCGAGCGCCTTCATGGGTCAGGGACGAGAACATCAATACCGGCGTCGGGCAGCGCTGCATGATATGCCGCACGGCCGTGATGCCGTCCATCATCGGCATCTCGTAGTCCATGGTGATCACGTCCGGCTTGAGTGCCAGGGCCTGATCGATCGCCTCTTTGCCATTGGTCGCGGTACCGACGACCTGAATACTCGTGTCCGCCGAAAGAATTTCCGAGACGCGGCGGCGGAAAAACCCCGAATCGTCCACCACCAGGACTTTAACTACCATAAACACTCCGTTAGACGAGGCGCGGCCCTGGGCCACGCCCCTCCAGAATCAAATACGCCGGGCGGCGTAACGCTTGAGCATGCTTGGCACATCGAGAATCAACGCGATGCGGCCGTCGCCGGTGATGGTGGCGCCGGACATGCCCGGGGTGCCCTGGAGCATCTTGCCCAACGGCTTGATGACCACTTCTTCCTGGCCCACCAACTGGTCGACGACGAAGCCGATCCGCTGGGTGCCCACCGAAAGGATCACCACATGGCCCTCGCCCTGCTCTACATGAGCGGCGGAGCTGACCAGCCATCGCTTGAGGTAGAACAGTGGCAGTGCCTTGTCCCGTACGATCACCACTTCCTGGCCGTCCACCACGTTGGTGCGCGACAGGTCGAGGTGGAAGATCTCGTTGACGTTGACCAGCGGGAAGGCGAAGGCCTGGTTGCCCAGCATCACCATCAGGGTCGGCATGATCGCCAGGGTCAACGGGACCTTGATGACGATCTTCGAGCCCAGGCCCTTGGTCGAGTAGATATTGATCGAACCGTTGAGCTGGGAAATCTTGGTTTTCACCACGTCCATGCCCACGCCACGGCCCGACACGTCGGAAATCTCGGTCTTGGTCGAGAAACCCGGGGCGAAGATCAGGTTGTAGCACTCGGTGTCGCTCAGGCGGTCGGCGGCATCCTTGTCCATCACCCCGCGTTTCACCGCGATGGAGCGCAGCACGTTCGGATCCATGCCTTTGCCGTCGTCGGAGATCGACAGCAAGATGTGGTCGCCCTCTTGCTCGGCGGCCAGGATCACCTTGCCGCTGCGGACCTTGCCCGAGGCTTCGCGTTCTTCCGGCGACTCGATGCCGTGGTCGACCGCGTTGCGCACCAAGTGGACCAGCGGGTCGGCCAGGGCCTCGACAAGGTTCTTGTCGAGGTCGGTCTCTTCACCCACCAGTTCCAGGTTGATTTCTTTCTTGAGCTGGCGAGCCAGGTCTCGAACCAGACGCGGGAAGCGCCCGAAGACTTTCTTGATCGGCTGCATCCGGGTCTTCATGACCGCGGTCTGCAGGTCCGCCGTGACCACGTCGAGGTTCGACACGGCCTTGGACATGGCTTCGTCCTGGCTGTTGAGACCCAGGCGCACCAGACGGTTACGCACCAGCACCAGTTCGCCGACCATGTTCATGATCTCGTCCAGGCGTGCGGTATCGACCCGAACGGTGGTCTCGGCTTCGCTGGCCGGTTTGTCCGCAGGCGCAGCCGCCGCAGCACGGGCTGGCGCCGGAGCAGCAGCGGCAGCAGCAGGCTTGGCGGGTTCGGCCTTCGGTTCCGCTGCCTTGGCAGCGGGTTTGGGCGCAGCCTTGGCCGCTGGAACAGCAGTGGCGGTAGTGCCGGCAGCAGGAGCAGCCGCGGCCTTCCCGACTTCTGTGAACTTGCCTTTGCCGTGCAGTTCGTCGAGCAGCGATTCGAATTCGTGATCGCTGATCAGGTCGCTGCCAGCCGCCGCGGCAGCCGGCTTGGCTGGCGTCGGCGCGGAAGCGATGGCTGAATCCAGCGCGTCAACGGCAAACGTGCCCTTGCCGTGCAACTGATCGAGCAAGGCTTCGAATTCGTCGTCGGTGATGTCGGAGTTGTCGCCCGCCGCTTTCGGGGCAGCCGGAGTCGCCGCTGGCGTGACCGCATCGGGAGCGAACTGGCCTTTGCCATGAAGCTGGTCGAGCAGTGACTCGAACTCGGCATCGGTGATTTCATCACTGGCGTCAGCCGTTGCATTGGCGGGCGGCGCAGCAGGTGCCGCCGGGGCTTCGGCTTGGGCCTTGACGGCGTTCAGCGAATCCAGCAGTTGTTCAAATTCGTTATCGGTAATGTCGCCCGACTCTTCGGCGACCGGTTCTTCAGCCACTGCCTCGGCAACCGGAGCCGCTTCGTCAGCCGATTGCGGCTCAGCCAGGCGCGCCAGTGCAGCGAGCAGCTCGGGGGTGGCAGCGGTGATCGGCGAGCGCTCACGCACTTCGCTGAACATGCTGTTGACCGCATCCAGCGCCTCAAGCACCACGTCCATCAGTTCCGAATCAACGCGACGCTCACCCTTGCGCAGGATGTCGAACACGTTTTCGGCAATGTGACAGCACTCCACCAGCTCGTTGAGCTGGAGGAAGCCGGCGCCTCCTTTTACAGTGTGGAAACCGCGAAAAATTGCATTGAGCAGATCCGCATCATCTGGTCGGCTTTCCAGCTCGACCAGCTGTTCGGACAGTTGCTCTAGAATCTCGCCGGCCTCAACCAGGAAATCCTGAAGGATCTCTTCATCGGCGCCGAAGCTCATTAATGGCTGCTCCTAAAATAGGGCTAAATCAAAATCCAAGGCTGGACAGCAAATCGTCCACATCGTCCTGACCGGACATAACGTCTTCTCTTTTATCGGCATGAATCTGCGGACCTTCACCCTGAGAGAGATGTTTTTGTGGATCTTTTTCAGCAAGCATCGCTTCACGGTCGTGTTCGATGCCTGCAAAGCGGTCTACCTGGCTGGCCATCAACACCAGTTTGAGCAGGTTACTTTCCACTTCGGTGACCAGCTGGGTCACACGCTTGATCACCTGGCCGGTCAGGTCCTGATAGTCCTGAGCCAGCAGAATATCGTTGAGGTTGCTTGCCACCGCGCGGTTCTCGGTGCTGCTGCGCGTCAGGAAACCGTCGACCCGACGGGCCAGCTCCCGAAACTCTTCGGCGCCGACTTCGCGCCGCATGAACCGACCCCAGTCGGTACTCAAGGCCTGGGCTTCGTCGCTCAGGCCGTTGACCAGGGGCGTTGCGCTTTCCACCAGGTCCATGGTCCGGTTGGCCGCGGCCTCGGTCAGCTTGACCACATAACCCAGACGCTCGGTGGCGTCGGTGATCTGCGAGACTTCCTCGGCCTGCGGCATATTCGGGTCGATCTGGAAATTGACAATCGCGCTGTGCAATTCACGCGTGAGCTTGCCCACCTCCTGATACAGACCGCGGTCACGGGTCTGGTTGAGCTCATGGATCATTTGAACCGCATCGCCAAAGCGACCTTTTTCAAGGCTGTCGACCAGTTCGCGGGCATGTTTTTTCAGGGTCGATTCGAAATCGCCCATTGAAGATTCGTTATCCATAGCTCCCCCGTGGCGCCGTTAACCGATGCGTTCGAAGATTTTTTCAATCTTCTCTTTCAACGCCTGGGCCGTGAAGGGTTTGACCACATAGCCGTTTACACCGGCCTGGGCCGCTTCGATGATCTGCTCGCGCTTGGCTTCGGCAGTAACCATCAGCACCGGAAGATGCTTGAGTTTTTCGTCGGCACGCACCTGGCGCAACAGGTCGATACCAGTCATGCCCGGCATGTTCCAGTCGGTGACCAGAAAATCGAAGTTGCCACTGTGCAACATCGGGAGCGCAGTGGTCCCGTCATCTGCTTCGGCCGTGTTGGTGAACCCAAGGTCACGCAACAGGTTTTTTATGATCCGCCGCATCGTTGAGAAGTCATCAACGATGAGGATTTTCATGTTCTTGTCCAATTCGACCTCCAAGCAGTCTTAAACGCGCCCAGCACCTGGACGCGCCATTTCAATCAATCCGACACAACACTCGACAACGGTCTGGAGCACAACGGATGGAGACTGGTACAGCATTCGCCAGTCCAGCCTCGTTCGCAGTGTCCCCACACTGCCTGTCAACGCGCTCGCCACTCCCCCAAACGCCCCCGCAAACGGGCCGCGCACTGGCTGTGTAACTGGCTGACCCGCGATTCGCTGACCCCCAGGACCTCACCGATTTCCTTGAGGTTCAGCTCTTCGTCGTAGTACAGCGCCAAGACCAGCCGCTCACGCTCCGGCAAATTGGCAATCGCATCCGCCAGCGCGCTCTGGAAACGTTCATCTTCCAGGTCACGCGACGGCTCCATGTGAGCACTCGCGTTATCCTCGTGCAGCCCTTCATGTTCGCCGTCCTGCAACAGGTCGTCGAAACTGAACAGGCGGCTGCCCAAGGTATCGTTCAAAATCCCGTAATAATCGTCGAGACTCAACTGGAGTTCGGCCGCAACCTCGTGATCTTTAGCGTCACGCCCGGTTTTAGCTTCAATTGCCCGAATTGCATCACTGACCATGCGGGTATTGCGGTGTACCGAACGCGGCGCCCAATCGCCCTTGCGGACTTCATCGAGCATGGCACCGCGAATGCGAATACCGGCATACGTCTCGAAACTCGCGCCTTTGCTCGCGTCGTATTTGTTCGCCACTTCGAGCAGGCCGATCATGCCCGCCTGGATCAAGTCTTCAACCTGGACACTGGCCGGCAACCGCGCCAGCAAGTGATAGGCGATACGCTTGACCAGTGGCGCGTAACGCTCGATCAATTCGTATTGGGCGTCCCGTGCCGATTTTTTGTAGAGATGGTTGTAACCGCTGGCTGTCATAGCACGGGCCCTGCTGTTTGTTGCACAAGACGCTCGACGAAAAATTCCAGATGCCCGCGAGGGTTGGCCGGCAGTGGCCAGGTATCGACCTTCTGGGCGATGGCCTTGAACGCCAGCGCGCATTTGGAACGTGGAAAAGCTTCATAAACGGCACGTTGCTTCTGGACGGCCTTGCGTACGCTTTCGTCGTAAGGCACTGCGCCGACGTATTGTAGGGCGACGTCCAGGAAGCGATCCGTGACCTTTGTCAACTTGGCGAACAGGTTGCGTCCTTCCTGCGGGCTCTGGGCCATGTTGGCCAGGACGCGGAAGCGGTTCATGCCATAGTCGCGGTTAAGCAACTTGATCAGGGCATAGGCGTCGGTGATGGACGTCGGTTCGTCGCAGACCACCAGCAGCACTTCCTGGGCCGCGCGGACGAAACTGACGACCGAGTCACCGATACCGGCTGCGGTGTCGATCACCAGCACATCGAGGTTGTCGCCGATGTCGCTGAAAGCCTGGATCAGGCCCGCGTGCTGGGCCGGGGTCAGGTGAACCATGCTCTGGGTGCCTGAGGCAGCCGGCACGATGCGAATCCCGCCCGGCCCCTGCAACAACACGTCACGCAGCTCACAGCGCCCTTCAATCACGTCCGCCAGCGTGCGTTTGGGTGTAAGCCCCAACAACACGTCGACGTTCGCCAGGCCCAGGTCGGCGTCCAGCAGCATGACCCGTCGGCCAAGCTCTGCCAGAGCCAGGGACAAGTTCACTGACACGTTAGTCTTCCCGACGCCACCTTTGCCGCCGGTCACCGCGATCACCTGTACGGGATGCATGCTGCCCATGTTCGTTCTTTACCTTGTCTTACTTAGACGGAGGCCACATTACTGGCTGCGCGTTCGCATACGGAACTAATGCATGGCAGACCATCGATGTAGGTACAAAAAATATTCATGATTACCTCAGCCGACCTGCTTGGTCGGGCTGTGGTAGATATCAGCGAACATATCAGCCATGGCTTCTTCGCTGGGTTCTTCCTGCATTTGCACACTCACGGCACGACTGACCAGTTGATGACGGCGCGGCAGATGCAAATCATCCGGGATCCGCGGCCCGTCGGTCAGGTAGGCCACCGGTAATTCATGACCGATCGCCAGGCTCAACACCTCGCCCAGGCTTGCCGTTTCGTCCAGCTTAGTCAGGATGCAGCCGGCCAGCCCGCAGCGTTTGTAGCTGTGGTATGCGGCGGTTAGAACCTGTTTCTGGCTGGTGGTTGCCAACACGAGATAATTTTTTGACTTGATACCGCGTCCGGCCAGGCTTTCGAGCTGCATGCGCAGGGCTGGATCGCTGGCTTGCAGGCCTGCGGTATCGATCAGCACGACGCGTTTGCGCAGCAGCGGCTCCAGCGCCTGGGCCAGGGACTGGCCGGGATCCACATGGGTCACCGACACATTGAGGATCCGGCCGAGGGTCTTGAGTTGCTCCTGGGCACCGATGCGGAAACTGTCCATGCTCACCAGGGCAATGCTCTGGGCGCCGTACTTGAGTACATAACGGGCGGCGAGCTTGGCCAAGGTGGTGGTCTTGCCCATGCCGGCAGGACCGACCATGGCAATTACCCCGCCTTCTTCCAGTGGCTCGACTTCCGGGGTCGCGATCATTCGTGCCAGGTGCGCCAGCAACATGCGCCAGGCCTGACGAGGCTCTTCGATTCCATTGATCAGCGCCAGCAGGTCCCGGGACAACGGGCCGGACAGGCCGATGCGTTGCAGGCGACGCCACAGGTTAGCCTGGGCTGGACGGCTGCCTTGCAGCTGGTTCCAGGCCAGGGAGCCGAGCTGGACTTCCATCAGCTCGCGCAGGCTGTTGAGTTCAAAACGCATCGAGTCCAGCGCGCGCGGATCGACACCCCGGGCAGGCGCTGCGGGCGCCGGCTCAGGACGACGCGGTTCGGCGTGGGCCTGCTCGACCAGTGGTTCGGCAGCGGTCAACGGCAGCCCGGCCGTCAGCGGCTGACCGGCGAACAGTTGACGATTGGTGCCTGCCGCGGCCTCGCCTTCGCTGCTGCGCAGGCTCAGCTCGGCCTGGGCGCTGGCGATGCGCGATTGAGTCTTGCGCAGCTCATCTTCGAGTTCCATGTTCGGAACCCGCGGGGCCAGCGCAGACAGTTTGTAATCCAGGGCCGCCGTCAGCTCGACACCGCCGGCGATACGACGGTTGCCAATGATGGCTGCTTCAGCGCCCAGCTCGTCACGAACCAGTTTCATGGCCTGACGCATGTCGGCGGCGAAAAAACGCTTCACTTGCATAAACCACTACCTCAGCCGTTGGGCCCTACTGTCGCAACGATGGTCACTTGCTTGTTGTCCGGTATTTCCTGGTACGCCAGCACATGCAGCCCCGGGACCGCGAGGCGACCGAATCGCGAGAGCATCGCGCGAATCGGGCCGGCCACCAGCAGGATCACCGGTTGGCCTTGCATCTCTTGCCGTTGGGCTGCTTCGATCAGCGAACGCTGCAGCTTCTCGGCCATGCTTGGCTCCAGCAGGACACCCTCTTCCGAGCCTTGTCCTGCCTTCTGCAGACTATTGAGCAATATCTGTTCCAACCTTGGCTCCAAGGTGATCACAGGCAGCTCAGACTCAGTGCCTACAATGCTTTGGACGATTGCGCGGGACACGCCGACCCGAACCGCAGCCACCAAGGCGGCGGTATCTTGACTCTTGGAGGCGTTGTTGGCGATAGCCTCGGCAATACTGCGTATGTCGCGCACGGGCACCTGTTCGGCCAACAGCGCCTGCAGCACCTTGAGCAACTGCGACAACGAAACCACACCTGGCACCAGCTCTTCGGCCAGCTTCGGCGAGCCTTTGGCCAGTACTTGCAGGAGTTGCTGGACTTCTTCGTGGCCTATCAGCTCGCTGGAGTGCTTGTACAGGATCTGGTTCAAGTGGGTCGCCACCACCGTACTGGCGTCCACCACGGTATAGCCGAGGGACTGGGCCTGGGCCCGCTGGCTGATTTCGATCCACACCGCCTCCAGGCCGAAAGCCGGATCCTTGGCGGTGATGCCGTTGAGGGTGCCGTAGACCTGCCCGGGGTTGATCGCCAGTTCGCGGTCGGGGTAGATCTCGGCTTCGGCCAGGATCACCCCCATCAGCGTCAGGCGGTAGGCGCTTGGCGCCAGGTCGAGGTTATCGCGGATATGCACGGTCGGCATCAGGAAGCCCAGGTCCTGGGACAGCTTCTTGCGCACCCCCTTGATCCGCGCCAGCAACTGACCACCCTGGTTGCGGTCGACCAATGGAATAAGGCGGTAACCGACTTCCAGGCCGATCATGTCGATTGGCGTCACGTCATCCCAGCCCAACTCCTTGGTTTCCATGGCGCGAGCCGGCGACGGCAGCAGTTCCTGCTGGCGCTTGACCTCTTGCAGCGCCTGGATTTTTTGCACGTTCTGCTTCTTCCAGAACAGGTAGGCACCGCCGCCAGCCAGGGCAGCCATGCTCAGGAAGGAAAAATGCGGCATCCCCGGCACCAGGCCCATGACTGCCATCAGGCCGGCGGCAACCGCCAGGGCCTTGGGCGAGGCGAACATTTGCCGGCCGATCTGCTTGCCCATGTCTTCGGAGCCCGAAGCACGGGTCACCATGATCGCGGCAGCTGTGGATAACAACAGTGATGGCAATTGCGCCACCAAACCGTCACCGATGGTCAACAAGGCGTAGACCTTGCCAGCGTCGCCGAACGTCATGTTGTGCTGGAAGATACCGACGGCCATGCCGCCGATCAGGTTGATGAACAAAATCAGCAGACCGGCGATGGCGTCACCGCGCACGAATTTGCTGGCACCGTCCATGGAACCGTAGAACTCGGCTTCCTGGGCGACTTCAAGGCGTCGTGCCTTGGCCTGGCTTTGGTCGATCAGGCCGGCGTTGAGGTCAGCGTCGATCGCCATTTGCTTGCCGGGCATCGCATCGAGGGTGAAACGCGCGCTCACCTCGGAAATCCGCCCGGCGCCCTTGGTTACTACAACGAAGTTGATGATCATCAAGATGGCGAAGACCACGATACCGACCACGTAGTTACCGCCGATCACCACCTCACCAAAGGCCTGGATCACTTTACCGGCGGCGGCGTGCCCGTCCTGGCCATGGAGCATGACCACCCGGGTGGATGCCACGTTGAGCGCCAGACGCATGAGCGTCGCCACCAGCAGAATGGTCGGGAACACCGCAAAGTCCAACGGCCGCAGGGCGTAGACGCACACCAGCAGCACGACGATCGACAGGGCGATGTTGAACGTGAAGAACACGTCCAGCAGGAACGGCGGCACCGGCAGCATCATCATGGCGAGCATGACCAGCAGCAACACCGGCACGCCCAGATTGCCCCGGCTGAGGTCGGCTACATTGCTGCGCGCGGTGTTGAGTAACTGAGAGCGATCCACCAATAATCCCCGTTCCTGTGAAGCAAACTTTTGACGCCCGGAGGGGGCGCAGACGGGGTATTGCAAGAAGCCTTCCAACTTTTGTCGGAGCTGCCGAAGGCTGCGATCTTTCACCTCGCAGTCGAGATATCAAGATCAAGAGATCGCAGCCTTCGGCAGCTCCTACGAATCGCGGCGCAAATCCGGCGGGATCGGCAGATCCTTGAGCGGTTCGGGGCGCTTGCCCTTGCCGGCGCGGTGCTGGCGGATCTGGTAGACGTAGGCCAGCACCTGGGCCACGGCCAGGTACAGGCCGCCAGGGATTTCCTGGTCGAGCTCAGTGGAGTAGTAAATCGACCGTGCCAGCGCCGGGGACTCGAGCAGCATCACCTCATTGGCCACGGCGATCTCACGGATCTTCAGCGCCAGGAAGTCACTGCCCTTGGCCAGCAACACCGGAGCGTTGCCTTTCTCGGGGTCGTACTTGAGCGCCACGGCATAGTGGGTCGGGTTGGTGATGACCACATCGGCGTCTGGGATCGCTGCCATCATCCGCCGCTGGGACACTTCGCGCTGCAATTGGCGAATCCGCTGCTTGACCTCCGGCTTGCCTTCCTGGTCCTTGTGCTCGTCGCGTATCTCCTGCTTGGTCATCATCAGCTTCTGCTTGCTCTGATACAGCTGGATCGGCACGTCGATAGCGGCGATCAGCATCAGGCCACAAGCCATCCACAACGTGCTCCAGCCAACCAATTGCACGCTGTGGATGATCGCCTGTTCAAGCGGCTCGTGAGCGATGCGCAGCAGGTCGTCGATATCGGCTTGTAAAACCGTCAACGCGACGAAGAGAATCAGGAAGAATTTCCCAAGCGCCTTCAGCAGTTCCATCACCGCAGTGGTGGAAAACATCCGCTTGAGGCCCGCCGCAGGGTTCATCCGGCTGAATTTCGGAGCCATGGTCTTGCCGGAAAACAACCACCCCCCCAAGGAAATCGGCCCCAGACAAGCTGCCAGCAGCAAAAAAATCAGGATCGGTTGCAACGAAATGATCGCGATCTTGCCAGAATGCAAAAGATACTGCGCCATGGCGCCAGGACTCAGCAGCACCTCACGGGGCAGGGAGAAATTCAGGCGCATGATTTCCAGCAGGTCCAGGGCCAGACCGCCGCCATAAATCAGCAACCCACCCGCCCCGGCCAGCATCACCGCCAGCGTGTTGAGTTCTTTGGAGCGGGCGATCTCGCCCTTTTCCCGGGACTCGCGCAGGCGCTTTTCCGTGGGGTCTTCTGTCTTGTCCTGACCACTCTCGCTCTCGGCCATGGTTCAGCGCGCCTGCGCCATGTCACGCAGCAGCTGCAAGGCCTGAATCGCCAGCGGCTGATACTGGTTGAGGATATCCCCCAGGCTGACCCAGAAGATCACCATGCCCAGCACGAGCGTCAGCGGGAAGCCAATGGAGAAAATGTTCAACTGCGGCGCCGCGCGAGTCATCACGCCAAACGCGATGTTGACCACCAGCAACGCGGTGATCGCCGGCAATACCAGCAACATCGCCGCGCCCAGGACCCAGCCCAACTTGCCGGCGATTTCCCAGAAATGATTGACCAGCAACGCACTGCCCACCGGCATGGTGGTAAAGCTCTCGGTCAAGACCTCGAACACCACCAGATGCCCGTTCATGGCGAGGAACAAAAGCGTCACCAGCATCGTCAGGAACTGACCGATCACCGCTGTGTTGACGCCGTTGGTAGGGTCGATCATGGACGCGAAGGCCATGCCCATCTGGACCGAAATGATTTGTCCGGCGACCACGAATGCCTGAAAAAACAGCTGCAAAGAGAACCCCATCAAGACACCAATGAGAATCTGCTCCGCGACCAACATCAGCGCGCTGAGGTCCAGGGCATTGACCGGCGGCATCGGTGGTAGCCCAGGCGCGATGACAACCGTGATCGCCAGGGCGAAATACAAACGCACGCGCCGAGGCACCAGGGTCGTGCCGAAGACCGGCATGCTCATCAACACTGCGGTGACGCGAAACAGCGGCAGGATGAACGATGCCACCCAGGAACTGATCTGGGTGTCCGTCAGCGCGAGCATCGACATGAGGTTAGCCGATCAACTGCGGAATACTGCCGTACAACTGCAGGATGTATTCCATGAAGGTTTGTACCATCCAGGGGCCGGCAACGATCAACGTCACCAGCATCACCAGAAGGCGCGGCAGGAAGCTCAAGGTCTGTTCGTTGATCTGGGTCGCGGCCTGGAACATCGCCACCAGCAACCCCACCAGCAGGCTGGGAATCACCAGGATGGCAACCATCATGGTCGTCAGCCAGAGCGCTTCACGGAACAGGTCTACCGCTACTTCAGGCGTCATATCGTCCTACCCGCACAAAAGGCCTAAACACCGCCGAAACTGCCCGCCAGGGTACCGATGATCAGCGCCCAGCCATCCACCAGCACAAACAGCATGATCTTGAACGGCAGGGAAATGATCAGCGGCGAGAGCATCATCATGCCCATGGCCATCAGGATACTGGCGACCACCAGGTCAATGATCAGGAACGGGATGAAAATCATGAAGCCGATCTGGAACGCTGTCTTGAGTTCGGACGTCACGAACGCCGGCACCAGGATAGTCAGCGGCGCCTGATCGGCACTGGGGATATCGGTGCGCTTGGACAGGCGCATGAATAGCTCCAGGTCGCTGCTGCGAGTCTGGGCCAGCATGAAATCCTTGATCGGCACTTCAGCCTTGGCCACGGCGTCCTGGGCGGTGATTTTTTCGGCCAGGTAAGGTTGCAACGCATCCTGGTTCACCCGGTCGAACACCGGCGCCATGATGAACATGGTCAGGAACAGCGCCATGCCGGTGAGGATCTGGTTCGAGGGCGTCTGTTGCAGGCCCAGGGCCTGGCGCAGGATCGAAAAGACAATGATGATCCGAGTGAAGCTGGTCATCAGCATGACGAACGCCGGTATGAAACTCAGCGCGGTCATGATCAGCAGGATCTGCAGGCTGACCGAGTATTCCTGGGCCCCTTCGGCGTTGGTTCCGAGGGTGATCGCCGGGATCGACAGCGGATCAGCGGCGAACGCCAACGGTGCGGCCAGCATCAGGGCCAATGCCAACAGAATGCGCAACGGCATTACTTTCTATCCTTCTGGTCTTTACCCAACAGTTCCATGAGACGCTGGGCAAATTCGGGGCTGGCCTGCTCGGCGGAGGGCACCTGCACCGGCTCCTTGAGGACGTGCAAGGCGGTGATGGTGCCCGGGCTCAGGCCCAGCAGGATCTGCTCATTGCCGACCTGCACCAGCACCAGCCGGTCGCGTGGCCCGAGCGCGCGGGTACCGACGATGTCGATGACCTGCCCCTTGCCAGCCGGCCCCGCCTGCTGCACACGCCGCAACAGCCAGGCGAGAAAGAAGATCAAGCCCAGCACCAGCAGCAAACCGAGCACCAATTGCGCCAATTGCCCGGCGACACCACTGCCTGCTGCCGGCGCAGCGGCGGCCGTGGCAACCGGTTCGGCCGCCAGCACACTCAATGGCAGCATCGCGGCTACAGCGAAGAAACCTTTCACTCAGCGCAACTTCTTGATGCGTTCGCTCGGGCTGATCACGTCCGTCAAGCGAATGCCGAACTTCTCGTTGACCACCACCACTTCGCCATGGGCGATCAAGGTGCCGTTGACCAGCACATCAAGCGGCTCGCCGGCCAGGCGGTCCAGTTCGATCACCGAGCCCTGGTTGAGCTGCAGCAGGTTGCGGATGTTGATGTCGGTGCTGCCCACTTCCATGGAAATCGACACCGGGATATCGAGAATCACATCCAGGTTCGGGCCATCGAGCGTCACCGGCTCATGACTCTTCGGCACGCTGCCAAATTCTTCCATCTGCAGACGGCTGGACGCATGGGCGCCAGTGTCGGCCGCCAGCAAGGCGTCGATGTCGGCTTGCCCGGCATCGCCGGTTTCTTCCAGGGCCGCAGCCCATTCGTCGGCCAGCGCCTGGTCATCCTGGGTATTCATATCGTCAGCCATCATGTGTCCTCGGCGGGCAAAAATCAGTTAAAAACGCAAACTTAAAAATTCGACACCGCTCAGCGGCGTTCGATCGGCTCGATCACCTGCAACGCCAGGTTGCCTTTGTGAGAGCCCATCTTGACCTTGAAGGCCGGCACGCCATTGGCGCGCATGACCATGTCTTCCGGCATCTCGACGGGGATAATGTCCCCCGGTTGCATGTGCAGGATGTCCCGCAGACGCAGTTGCCGCCGGGCGACCGTAGCGCCGATCGGCACGTCGACATCCAGCACGTCCTGGCGCAGCGCGTTGATCCAGCGTTCGTCCTGGTCGTCGAGGTCCGACTGGAAACCGGCGTCGAGCATTTCACGCACCGGCTCGATCATCGAGTACGGCATGGTCACGTGCAGGTCGCCACCACCACCATCGAGCTCGATGTGGAAAGTCGAGACCACAATGGCCTCGCTTGGGCCGACAATGTTGGCCATGGCCGGGTTCACTTCCGAGTTGATGTACTCGAAGTTCACTTCCATGATCGCCTGCCAGGCTTCCTTCAAGTCGACGAAGGCCTGCTCCAGCACCATGCGCACGACCCGCAGCTCGGTCGGGGTGAATTCCCGACCTTCGATCTTGGCGTGACGGCCGTCACCACCGAAGAAGTTGTCCACCAGCTTGAACACCAACTTGGCGTCCAGGATGAACAACGCGGTGCCGCGCAACGGCTTGATCTTCACCAGATTGAGGCTGGTGGGCACGTACAGCGAATGCACGTACTCACCGAACTTCATCACCTGCACGCCACCGACGGCCACGTCGGCCGAGCGGCGCAGCATGTTGAACATGCTGATGCGGGTGTAACGGGCAAAACGTTCGTTGATCATTTCCAGGGTCGGCATGCGTCCGCGAACGATGCGATCCTGGCTGGTCAGGTCGTAGCTTTTGACGCTGCCCGGTTCAGCAGCGTTTTCGGTCTGTACCAGACCGTCGTCGACACCATGCAACAGCGCATCGATTTCGTCCTGGGACAGCAGGTCCTGCACGGCCATGTCGTGTTCCTACTGCAATACGAAGTTAGTGAAGAGCAACTGTTCGATCACCACTTTGCCAAGCTCTTTCTGAGCGACTTCCTGCACGCTGGCCGTGGCTTTCTGACGCAACATTTCCTGGCCGACCGGAGTGGCCAGGGTGTCGAAATTCTGTCCGGAGAACAGCATCACCAGGTTATTGCGGATCAGTGGCATATGCACCCGCAGCGCCTCCAGATCAGCCTGGTTGCGACCCAGCAGGGTAATGCTCACCTGCATGTAGCGTTGACGACCGTTCTGGGTGTAGTTGGCCACGAAGGCTGGCGCCATCGGTTCGAAAATCGCCGGCTGCTTGCCCACTGGCGCAGCTTCGACCGCGACGGCCGGCTTGCTTTGAGCGCTGTGCATGAAATACCAGGTCGCGCCCACGGACACACCGATCGCCAGGAGCAAACCCACCACGATCATGATGATCAGCTTGAGTTTGCCTTTGGTTGCAGGGTCTTTTACAGCTGCTGCTTCACTCTTCGCCATGCCAATAATCCGTCACTAATCGGGGTTTTCACTGTTGCACGGCAAGGCTGGAGCAAGTGTTATGCCAGAAGTGGCAAGAGAGATGGCGGGCCGGATGCATTCCTTGATCCCCCAAAAAGCAATGTGGGAGCGAGCTTGCTCGCGATAGCAGTGGATCAGTCACCTACAAGGGTGACTGACAATCCGCTATCGCGAGCAAGCTCGCTCCCACAGAGGGGGTTGAGGCGTCAGGCGTAGTAGTCGACCGCGCTGCTGCCGATGACGCTGGTGGTACTGGCCGCCACTTCAGCAACGCTGGCCGGCAGGTGCTCATCCACCGAGTCCACTCGCCCACCGGACGAGGTCGTGCGCCCGGCCTGGGCTTGTTGCTGGGCCTGCTGTTCCTGATTCTGCGAGCCTCGGGATTGATCGGACACGCTGACGTCGACCTGGCCCATGCCCTGCTGGGCAAAACTGTCCCGCAGGCGATGCAACTGGCCTTCAAGGGCTTCGCGAACGCCGGAGTGGGCGCTCATGAACGTGACCTGGGTCTGCTGGTCCGGAACCATGTTCACTCGGATATCCAGGCGCCCGAGTTCGGCGGGTTGCAGCTGGATGTCGGCCGCCTTGAGATTGACGCTGGACAGGTACATCACCCGGTTGACCACCTCCTCGGTCCAACCGCTCTGATTCATTGCGATAGGTTGATTGACCGGCACCGCGTTGGCGGTCTTGGGCGTAGCAGCCTGGGTCAGCGCGGCCAGGCGGTTGGCGAAATCGTCCACGCGAGTGTCACTGGAAGCGGCGCCCAGGTCCTTGAGGCCTTCGCTGATCAAGCCACCGAATGCCTTGTCGCCGCCCTGGCTGCCGGACTCGGTACTGTTCTGGTCGGCCTGCACGGTGAGCATGCTCGCCATGCCGGCGGCGAAGGTCTGCGCCGAAGTCGGCTCACCGTCGGGCGACGTTGGGGCAGCCCCCTTGGGCTGGGCCTGGCTGGCGGCGGAAACATGACCGCCCTGCTCCATCGCCAAGCGCAGCGCTGGCAATGCGTCGAGCGGGTCGGCTTCAGGGTCAAAGGCTGGATCGACCTCCGGGGCAACCGCAGCCTGGGCCGGCGTGACCAGCGAGGCAACCGGTGCCGCGATGGCCGTGGTGACCTGAACCTCGGACGTGACCACAGGCGCAGGTTCCGGTGCGATTGTCGCCACCGGCACCGTCATGTCGGGCAGCAATCCTGGATCAAGACTCGGATCGACAGGTGCAGCATCCGCCACTGGCGTTTCAGCCGAGTCGGCGTTGTCGTCGCGGGTGGCCTTGTCGTCGCTGCCAGCCTTGTCGTCGGCGCTCGCCGGTTTGTCCGCGGGCAAGGGTTTGCCGCTATCGGCAACCGTCGGTTCCGAGGCGGCAGGGGTCTGGTTGCCGGTGTCTTTTTTGACGGTGTTGCTGGAAGCGTTGTCGCGCGCCGATTTCACCGGTGGCTCAGGGGCCGCCGCGGCCTTGGCAGGCGCCTGCTTGGCGAAGACTTGAGCGAAGCTGGAGGCTCTATCCCCGAGATCCGCGGCCGCTGCCGGTGAATTGACGGCGACCTGGGGCTTGGCCTGGACAGAGGCCTGAAGCAGTGTATTGGGGGTAACGGGCATAAGAAGGTCTCCGCTGCACTGGAATCATAGGTACAGTCGAGACTAGGCAATGCAAGGCACGGGCCAACGTCTGCCCGACCTTCAAATCTCAGCAGTGAAAGCCTTCGCGCTCTTCCCTGCAAAGCTTGCGAACATAAGCGAATTCACTGTCGATTTCGTTGACCAGTTTCTCGATACCGCCCAATGACGGCTGTTTGGCACGCTGCTCCAGTTCGCCACACAGCTCGGCCAGGCGGATAGCGCCCATGTTGCTGCTGCTACCCTTGAAGCTGTGAGCCGTGGCGCCCAGTTTTTCAGCGTCCCGTGCCTCATGCAGCACGCGCAAGCGAGCCTCCGAGTCATTGAGAAACGTATCCAGCAACTCCAGATACCCCTCCTCCATGACCTCCTTCAGCGTGCTGAGCACGTCGCGGTCCAGATGAATCTCGTTCACTTGTTCGCTCCCTGATCAAGAATGGCGCCGATTATGCCGGAGCCTCCCAGAAAAATTCCACGCGCGCACTACGACCATCGTCTGACCAACTGGCTTGGTGGCTCAACTGACGTACCAGGCTCACGCCGCGCCCCGACAACCGATCAGTGTCCACAGGACGCGCCATCACCCTGGCGACATCAAAGCCCTCGCCACTGTCCTCGACCTCTATGGCCAGGCGTCCACCCTCACCGTTTGGCGAGACATGCAAGTGCACCCGCACGTAACCGTCGCTCAGCTCATCCAGGCGCGTATTGCGCTCCCGGTAATAGCGGGCAAAACCCGCCGCGTCACGCTTGAGGCTGGAGTCGAGCCCCAGTACCCCATGATCCAGGGCATTGGAATACAGCTCCGACATGACGCTGTAAAGGGCGCCACTCTGCACCCTGAGCCCATGGACCTCAAGCAGCAATTGCAGCAAGTAGGGCATCGGGTTGAAGCGTTTTAGCGTCTGTGCCCGGAACTCGAAGCTCACCGACCAATCCAGCGGGCTGGACTGGCCGCTATCGGAATAGACCGGTGGCGGCGGATTGAGTTGCGTCGGTGCGACCAATCGCAACTCGACCATGCTGAAGTCATCCCGCGACTCACCACGAAAATCTCGCAAGGCCTGCTGGATGTCTTCAAACAGCAGGTCGGGTTCACGGTTGGCGGCGAACACCTGTTGCAGCCGTTCCACGCCAAACAGTTGCTCGTCTTCGTCAGTGGTATCGATGACGCCGTCGGACAACAGGAACACCCGGTCCCCCAGCGACATGGTATGCACTTCGGTGCGGTCATCGAATAATTGAGGTGTGAGCACGCCCAATGGCAGGTGCCGCGCCGGCAATGGCGTACGCACGCCGCTGAGGCTGTCATGCAGGTATCCATCGGGCATGCCGCCGTTCCAGATCTCTACCGTGCAACGCTGGAAGCTCAGGCATAACAACGTCGCGCAACAGAACATGTCCACCGGCAGGATGCGCTTGAGCTTGGCATTCATCTCTCGCAGGATCTGCGCCAGGCCGTAGCCCTTGGCGGTCATCCCGTAGAACACTTCGGCCAGCGGCATCGCGCCGACCGCCGCGGGCAAACCGTGGCCGGTGAAATCCCCCAGCAGGACGTGCATGTCGCCGGCCGGATTGAACGCTGCCAACAGCAGGTCACCGTTGAACAAGGCATAAGGCGATTGCAAGTAACGGATGTTCGGCGCGCTCAGGCAGCCGGAGTGGGCGATCTTGTCGAACACGGCCTTGGCGACCCGTTGCTCGTTGAGCAAGTAGTCATGGTGCCGGGCAATCTGGTCACGCTGCTCCACCACCGTGGCCTGCAACCGACGCAAGCGATCCATGGCCTTGATCTTGGCCGCCAGGATCACTTGGTTGTAGGGTTTGGCCAGGAAATCATCGCCACCCGCTTCCACGCAACGTGCCAGGGCTTCGCCCTCAGTCAACGAGGTGAGGAAAATGATCGGGACCAACTGGTCCCCGGCCAACTGCTTGATCTTCTGCGCGGCTTCGAAGCCGTCCATCACCGGCATCATCGCGTCCATCAACACCAGGTGCGGACGCTGCTCCAGATAGACGTCGACCGCTTCGGCGCCATCGGCCGCAGTGAGAACATGATGCCCCTGGCGGCGGACGATGGTCGACAACAGCAGTCGATCAGCGGCACTGTCTTCGGCAATCAGGACCGTCAGCGACTCCGACGACGATTGCATGGCGATCAACTGATGTCGAACAGCTTGTCGAAATTGGAGATCGCGAGGATTTTCTTGACGTCATTGCTGCTGTTGACAACGCGGATATCCGACGCATCGCCACCGGCATGATCGCGCAACAGCAGGAGCATGCCCAAGGCGGAACTGTCGAGATAAGTGGCGTCTTTCAAATCCACCACGATGGAGTCAGGTTTCTTGTTGAGCCGTTCATAGGACTCACGAAACTCCTGATGCCGCCCGAAATCGAATCGACCTTTGATCGAGATCGTCAGCTTATGCCCATCGGGGGATACTTCGGTAACAACTGACATGATCGGCTTCCTTGTCATGGACATACGTGTACAAGGTGTAGCATCTGGTAAAGGTCTGAGCAAGGTTTTGCCTCATTCAGCCGACAAAATCGCGGTTTCGCATCAATAGGGATTCTGGCGTGGCAGGCGCTGGGACAACTCATCGAGCAGTTTCTGTTCGCGCTTGTCTTCCAGTTGCCGGGCCTCATCAATATAGCGCTGCACCAGTTTGCGCAGCCCTTCGACCCGGGCAAACGCCTCTTGCCAGCTCTGGCGGGCCTTCTCCAGGTTGTTCTGGTGCCAGACCAGGCTCTGGCGCTGCTGGTCGATAGCGGTACCCAACTGCGCAAGGAATCCTTGGTAACCCAACAACCACTGCCCGGAAACCCCGTGGGCGCCACGGGCGATCCACTGCTCCTGGTATTCGAGTCGAAAGTTTTCGAGGTCTGCCAGTTTGCTTTCGGCGACTTTGACCTGGCCCTGAAAATACGCCAGTCGCTGGACGGCGGTCTTCTCGGCCTTTTCCGCCATGTCCACCACTGGCGCCAGGCGTGCCGCACGACTCGTGGCCATGGCCGGTTAAGTGCCTGAGACCGGGGCGAAAATAGTCTGCAAATGCGCCTCGCTGGCGCCCATGCCGATGTTGTCGTTCAGGCCCTGGCGCAGGTAAACGGCCATGGCCGGGTAAAGACTGATGGCGGTGTCGGTCTCGCGGTCACCACCAGGGACATAGGCGCCGACGCTGATCAGGTCGCGGCTTTGCTGGTAGCGCGACCAGTACTGCTTGAACTGCTGGGCGCGCTTCATGTGTTCGGCGCTGATCACCGACGGCATGACCCGGCTGATGGACGCCTCGATGTCGATGGCCGGGTAATGGCCTTCTTCGGCCAGGCGCCTGGACAGCACGATGTGCCCGTCGAGTACACCCCGGGCCGAGTCGGCGATGGGGTCCTGCTGGTCGTCGCCTTCGGACAGCACGGTATAGAAAGCAGTGATCGAACCGCCGCCCTTTTCCGCATTGCCGGCGCGCTCCACCAGTTTCGGCAGCTTGGCGAATACCGAAGGCGGATAACCCTTGGTGGCCGGCGGCTCGCCGATGGCCAGGGCGATTTCCCGCTGGGCCTGGGCGAAACGGGTCAGCGAATCCATCAACAGCAGGACGTTCTTGCCCTTGTCGCGGAAGTACTCGGCAATGCGCGTGCAGTACATGGCTGCCCGCAAGCGCATCAATGGCGCATCGTCCGCTGGCGAAGCCACCACCACCGAACGCTTGAGCCCTTCCTCGCCGAGGATGTGCTCGATGAATTCCTTCACCTCACGACCCCGCTCGCCGATCAACCCCACCACGATGATGTCGGCTTCGGTGAAGCGGGTCATCATGCCCAGCAGCACACTCTTGCCCACCCCGGTACCGGCAAACAGGCCCAGGCGCTGGCCGCGACCGACCGTCAATAAACCGTTGATGCAGCGGATGCCCACGTCCAGCGGTACGCTGATGGGGTCGCGCTTGAGCGGGTTGATCGTCGGGCCGTCCATCGGCACCCAGTCTTCAGCCTTCATGCCGCCCTTGCCGTCCAGGGCCCGTCCGGCCCCGTCCAGCACGCGCCCGAGCATGCTCATGCCCATGGGCAGGCGGCCGTTGTCGGCCAGGGGCACCACGCGCGCACCCGGGGCGATGCCCGCGACACTGCCCACCGGCATCAAGAAAACCTTGCTGCCGGAGAAGCCCATGACTTCGGCTTCGACCTGCACCGGGTGATAGCTGTCATCGTTGATCACCATGCAGCGGCTGCCCATGGCGGCACGAAGACCTTCGGCTTCGAGGGTCAGGCCGACCATGCGCAGCAGGCGGCCTTCCAGGATCGGTTGGCCGGCCAGCTCGCTGGCCTCGGCGTAGCTGCCCAGGCGCTTGGCGAAGCTGGTTCGCTCAAGGCGCATCGCGGCTGTCCAGTGCAGAAGCGTCCAATTCAGGTACATCCAAGCCAGCATCGGCCGGCGCGGCATCAGCGCCGATCAGGGGCTCGTCCGGCAACTCCAGGCTCAGATCGGGAGCGGCCGGATGCAGGGCCTGTTCATGCAACTGGTCGAACAATTTGGCCATGATCTGGCTGATGCGGGTTTCAACGGTGGCGTCGATGCGGCTGTGTTCGGTTTCCACACGGCAGCCGCCGGGCAGCAGCGAAGCGTCCTCGACGATGCGCCAGGTTTCCTCATGGCGTTCGCGCAGGGCCTTGACCAGCTCGAAGTCCTGGGGATTGATGTACAGCCGCACGTTGCCCACGCCCAATGGCAACAACTTGAGCGCTTCGCGCATGACATGTTCGATCTGAGTCGAATCGATAGCCAGTTCGCGCTGGATCACTTGCCGGGCGATGTGCTGCACCAGCCCCACCAGGGATTTCTCGATCTGGGTGTCCTGCTCGGCGATAGGGTCGAACAGATTGAGCATCAGCGATTCCAAGGCACGGAGCTTGGCCGTCAGCGCCACATCGGCTTCCTGGCGGACCTTGAGCGAGGTGCTGTGGAAGCCTTCCTTTTCACCCACGGCAAAGCCTTCGTTGTAGGCTTCCTGGCGAATGCTCTCGACTTCCTCGAGGGTCAGCGGCTGGACTTCCTCCAGCGGCACTTCCTCCGGTTCCGGCAGTTCTTCCACCGGTTCCGGCTCAGGCTCGGGAACATGGGGGTCGAAGCTGGGCAGCGACCAGACGTCGAAACCACCGACGTCACGGGCGCGGATCAGGTCGCTGGGTGCTTCATCACTCTTGGCAGACATAACGACCTTAGATCATCTCTTCGCCGCCCTTGCCACCGAGAACGATCTCCCCGGCTTCGGCCATGCGGCGGGCGATGGTGAGGATTTCCTTCTGTGCGGTTTCCACGTCGCTGACGCGTACCGGGCCCTTGGCCTCGAGATCGTCGCGCAACAGTTCGGCCGCCCGTTTGGACATGTTCTTGAAGATCTTTTCCTTGACGCCTTCGTCCGACCCCTTGAGGGCCAGTACCAGCACGTCGGACGACACTTCGCGCAACAGCGCCTGGATACCACGATCGTCGACATCGGACAGGTTGTTGAACACGAACATGAGGTCTTCGATCTGACCGGACAGGTCTTCGTCGAACTCGCGGATCGAGTCCATCAACTGACCTTCGATCGAACTGTCGAGGAAGTTCATGATGTCCGCCGCGCGCTTGATGCCACCCAGGGTGGTGCGCGAGGCATTGGAGTTGCCCGAGAACTGCTTCTCGAGAATCTGGTTCAATTCTTTCAGGGCCGCCGGCTGCACGGTGTTGAGCGAAGACACCCGCAGGATGATGTCCAGGCGCACCTTGTGGTCGAAATTGCCCAGCACTTCACCGGCCTGGTCCGGATCGAGGTAAGCCACCACGATTGCCTGGATCTGCGGGTGCTCGTAACGGATCACGTCGGCAACCGCCCGCGGCTCCATCCACTTGAGGCTGTCCAGGCCGCTGGTATTGCCGCCCAACAGGATCCGGTCGATCAGGCCGTTGGCCTTGTCCTCGCCCAGTGCCTGGGTGAGCATCTTGCGCACATAGTCGTCGGAACCGACGCCCAGGCTGGTCTGATCGCCGACGATGTCGACGAACTCACTCATCACCTGCTCGACCTGCTCACGGTGCACGTTGCCCATTTGTGCCATGGCCACGCCCACACGCTGGACCTCCTTGGGCCCCATGTGGCGCAGCACTTGGGCAGCGTCGGTCGAACCCAGGGACAGCAGCAGGATCGCGGCTTTGTCGACCCGGGACAATTTGGCAACAGCGGCTCGATTATCACTCATCTGCGTTAATCCACTCTTTCACGACCTGGGCCACACGACCCGGATCTTCTGCCACCAGACTCTTGATGGCGTTCAACTGAGCGTCATAGCCTTCGCTCGGGCTTGGCAGCAGAATGCTCTGCGGCCCGCCGAGGCTGACGCGATCGTTGGCCAATTCGCCATCCAGGCCGCCCATGCCTCCCAGCTCGACATCACCCAAGCCTGCCAACTGCTTGTTCTTGCCGCCACCGGTGATGTTGTTGAGCACCGGACGCAGCACGCCAAACACCAGCACCAGGATAAACAGCACACCCAGTACTTGCTTGACCACATCCCAGAACCAGGGTTGCGAATAAAACGGAATATCGGCGACCACTTCACCGCGCTCCAGGGAGAACGGCACGTTGATCACGCTGACGCTGTCGCCGCGGCTGGCGTCGAAACCGACGGCGTCCTGCACCAGGCGAGTAAAGCGCGCCAATTCGTCGGCGCTCCATGGCGCACGACTGGTTTCGCCGTTGGCCGCGTTGACCTTGACCTGATCGTCCACCACCACGGCGACCGACAGGCGATTCAAACGACCCTGTTGTTGCTTCGTGTGGCTGATGGAACGGTCGAGCTCGAAGTTCTTGGTCGACTGCTGACGCTTGTCGGCCGGGTACGGCGCCAACATCGGCTGGCCGGTGGCCGGGTCCATGATCTGCTGGCCATTGGCATCGATCAGCGGCTGGCCTGGCTGCACCATGCCGGCGGCCGCCGTGGCGCCACCGGTGGTCTGCGGCGCGCTGGCCGGCGACGGCGGCTGGTTGCTCAGGGCACCCGGTACGCCTTGCGGGCCATTGCTGGCGGTACGTTGTTCATTGACCGACTGCTCGCTGCGCAACGCCGGTTGATCGGGGTTGAACTGCTCGGAAGTGGACTCGACGGCACTGAAGTCGACATCGGCCGACACTTCGGCCTTGTAGCGATCGTTACCCAGGATCGGTTGCAGGATATTGTGCACCCGCTGGGTCAGCATGCCTTCCATGCGACGGCTGTAATCGAATTGCTTGCCGGCCATGGTCAGTTCGGAGTTTTCCGCCTGATCGGACAGCAGGTTGCCTTTCTGGTCGACCACCGTGATCTGCGACTTGCTCAGCTCAGGTACGCTGGTCGCCACCAGATTGACGATGGCAACGACCTGGCCTGGCTCCAGGGAGCGGCCCGAATACAGCTCGACCAATACCGAAGCGCTGGGCTTGCGCTCATCGCGCACAAACACCGAGCTTTTCGGGATCGCCAGGTGCACGCGGGCGCCCTTGACATTGTTCAGGCTGGAAATGGTCCTCGCCAGCTCACCTTCCAGGCCGCGACGATAACGAGTCGCTTCCATGAACTGGCTAGTGCCCAGGCCCTGGTCCTTGTCGAGGATCTCGAAACCGATGTTGCCATCGGTAGGCGTCACGCCAGCGGCTGCGAGTTTGAGGCGCGCACGGGCAACGTCATCGGCCTTGACCAGCAACGCGCCGGAATTGGGTTCGACGGTGTAAGGAATGTCGGCGGAAGCCAGCGTTTCCATGACTTGCTTGGCGTCCATACCCGCCAGGCTGCCATACAGCGGCCGGTAGTCCGGCTGCTGGGACCACAGCACCACGGCAAAACCAATCGCCACGCTGGCAGCCAGGCCGACCAACAGGCCCACCTGACGCAGCATGGTCATCTCGGAGAGATTTTCCAGGAAGGACAGACCGAACAGCGGCGGTTTGCCGTCTACCGGAGTGGCCTTGGCCGGAACGTTATCAACGGCTGCTTCTGCCATGACTCAATAATTTCCTTAAACCGGCATCTGCATGATGTCTTGGTAGGCTTGAACCAGTTTGTTGCGAACCTGGGTCAACGCCTGAAACGAGACACTGGCTTTCTGCGAGGAGATCATCACGTCCGTCAGGTCGACGCCACTTTTGCCAATCTCGAAAGCACTGGCCAACTGGTTCGATGCCTGCTGGGTATCGTTCACTTTATTGACGGCCTGACCGAGCATGTCGGAAAAGCTGCTGCCACCCACCTGGGGGACCGCGACCGATTTAGGCTGGGCCATGGCGTCCATTTGCATGGCCCGCATGTCCAACATCAACCGATTAAATTCAATACCTTGGCTCATGGTCTACTCTCTCTGGCGGCCCGCATTTTTTTGACACTTACTCAGCGGGTACTCAGGTATTAGCAACAAGGGTGCCAGCTCCATGGCCGCAAAAAACAAATGCGCGCACGAGCCCATCCTGACTCCTGTGGGAGCGAGCCTGCTCGCGATAGCGGTCTGCCAGTCAACATCTACATCGCCTGAATCATCGCCTTCGCGAGCAGGCTCGCTCCCACAGGAGTTAGCGGTGCAACTCCTTGGATCAATAATTCAACTGGCGAACAGATAAGCCTCGACATCCATGCCGGCATCGCGCATTTGCGCCAGTTTGTAGCGCAGGGTGCGCGGGCTGATCCCCAGGCGTTCGGCCGCCTCCTTGCGACGACCGCGCTCGGCGCGCAGGGTGTCGATGATCATCTGGAACTCGCGACGACGCAGATCGTCGCCCAAGGCGCCGGCCGACTCGCCCTCCACTTCCACCGCAGGCGCAAAGGCCGCTGCTGGTACTGGCGACAGCGCAGGCAATGGCGCGCAGGCCACCGGGCCGGCCAGACAGAAATCCTCCGGCTGGATCAAGCCGCCCTGCTGCAGGATCAAGGCCCGCTGAATGGCGTTATCGAGCTCTCGGACATTTCCCGGCCATGGGTAGGCAATCAGGCAGGCTTGAGCCTGCGCTGAAAACCGTGCAGCCGCGTGCTTCATTTTATTGACGTGTTTATTCAGCAGACGCTCGGCCAGCGGCAGGATATCGGCGGTGCGCTCGCGCAACGGACGCCAGGCCAGCGGGAATACCGACAGGCGGTAATAGAGGTCCTCACGAAACCGCCCCGCCGCCACTTCGCCGGCCAGGTCGCGGTTGGTGGTTGCCACCACGCGGATATCCAGGCTGATGGGCTTGCGCGCACCGACCCGTTCCACTTCCCGCTCCTGCAAGACCCGCAACAGCTTGGCCTGCAGGCCCATCGGCATTTCGGAAATTTCATCGAGCAGGATCGTGCCGCCGTCGGCCTGCTCGAACTTGCCAGCCTGGGCCGCGATGGCCCCCGTGAACGAACCCTTCTCGTGACCGAACAGTGTCGCCTCGAGCATGTTGTCAGGAATCGCCGCGCAATTGATCGCAATGAACGGTTCGCTGGCGCGCCGGGACTGTTGATGGATATAGCGCGCCAGCACTTCCTTGCCCGTACCGGACTCGCCAGAAATCAACACGGTTGAATCACTGCGTGCCACCCGCGCGGCCAATTCCAGCAGCTGCGCACTGGCCGGTTCAATGGCCACCGGGCCTTCGCCCTCGACCGCGAGGCTGCCCAAGGCATGACGCGCGACCAGGTCCAGCAGCGCTTTTGGCTCGAACGGCTTGACCAGGTAATCCGCGGCGCCCTGGCGCATGGCATCCACCGCGCGCTCGACGGCGCCGTGAGCGGTCATCAGCAAGACCGGCAATTGCGGCTGACGGGCGCGCAACAGGCCGAGCAACTGATGGCCATCCATGCCCGGCATATTGACGTCACTGACCACCAGGCTGAACGCTTCGCGACCCACCGCCAGCAGCGCTTCTTCCGCCGAACCGACAGCGGCGTAGTCGTGCCCGGCCAGCACCAGCGTATCGGCCAGCGCCTCGCGCAGGGCCCGGTCATCCTCAACCAGTAACACCTTGATCGCCATTGCTTTCACTCCACCCCTGGCGCATTGGAAAACAGCGGCAAGCACACCGTCGCACAGGTGCCACGGCCCAGCCGCGAGCGCAGTTGCAATTCTCCCTGATGGGCACGTGCCACGGCCTTGACCACGGTCAGGCCCAGGCCGGTGCCCGTGGTCTTGGTGGTGAAGAATGGCTCGCCCAAGCGCGCCAGCACGGCCGGCGCGATACCACTGCCGTTGTCGCTGACACACAGGCGCAAGGTGTGATCGCGCGTATATAAGTGCACTTTCAGCTGGACATCGCCGCCGCTGGCCTGGATCGCGTTTTCGATGAGGTTCAACACCGCGCCTACCAACGTGTCGCGGTTACACAACACTTCACCCACGTGACTGTCGCACTGCCAGCGGATCGGCAGCTCCTGCACATGGGTGAACGCCGCGGCCTGCAGTGATTGCAGCAAGGCCTTGGGCGTGACACGGTCGGTCAACGGCAGCTCGCCGCGAGCGAATACCAGCATGTCGCGCACCTGGTGCTCCAGTTCGTGCAGCCGCTCTTTCAAGCGTCCGGCGAACCGTTGCTGGGTTTCCATCGGCAATTGCTGTTCAGTCAAATGACTGGCATAGAGCAGCGCGGCAGAAAGTGGTGTACGAATCTGATGGGCCAGCGACGCCACCATCCGCCCCAATGAAGACAGGCGCTCATGGCGAGCCAGCTGGTCTTGCAAGTGACGGGTTTCAGTCAAGTCATTGAGCAGCACCAACTGTCCCGGCTCGGCATCCAGCGAGCGCGTCGAGATGGACAGGCGCCGACCGTCCTTGAGGGACACCTCATGACCGTCGTCTTCGCGGGGCGCAAAGCAGCGGGCGATGACATGCCGCCACAGCTCGCCTTCCAACGGCAGGCCGAGCAACTCGCAAGCCGCGGGGTTGGCTTCGCGCACACGGCCGTGGGCGTCGATGACGATAACGCCACCGGGCAACAGATCGAGGAGATTTTGCAGACGATTGGCCAGGCGTTCCTTTTCCGCCAGCTCCTGCATGCGCTGGGCGCTGACCACGGCCAGCTCACCCTTGAGCTCGGTGACCCGGGCTTCGAGCAGGCTGTAGGAATCAGTTAGTTGGCTGGACATCTGGTTGAACAGCGAAAATGCCTGCTCAAGTCCAAGCCGGCTTGCCTGCTCGGCGGACGGCATGTGTCCCGGCTCGGGGACAGGAGACATCTGGGCGGCTTGGGTCATCGTGCTCTCTCGCTTGGCTGACCGTCAGTTAAACGGAACGTTGCGAGGGCTATAGCAATACCCGTGCCGAAAAAAAACCGCCTGAAAATCAGGCGGTTGGAAAACAGGCGTCAATCATCCGCCTGTTCATCTCCGTCGCGACGGCTCATGCCGTACTTGCGCATCTTCTCCACCAGGGTGGTGCGTCGGATGCGCAGGCGTTCTGCCGCGCGGGCCACGATACCATTGGCATCGTCCAGCGCCTGCTGGATCAGCCCTTGCTCCAGGCCTCCCAGGTAATCCTTGAGATCCAGGCCTTCCGGTGGCAACAAGGCATTGGCGGTGAAATCCGGCGTATGGCCGTTGATTGCCACCCGCTCCTCCAGATCGCTGCGCAGGCTGTCGACCATTTGCTCGTCTTCGTCGTCGACGTAGCGGAATTTCTTCGGCAGTTCGTTCACGCCGATCACCCCGTACGGGTGCATGATCGCCATGCGCTCCACCAGGTTGGCCAGCTCACGGACGTTGCCCGGCCAGCCATGGCGGCACAGGGACATGATCGCTGCCGAGTTGAAGCGGATCGAACCGCGCTTTTCGTGCTCCATGCGCGAGATCAGTTCGTTCATCAGCAACGGAATGTCTTCGACGCGCTCGCGCAGCGGCGCCATTTCGATCGGGAAAACGTTGAGGCGGTAATAGAGGTCTTCGCGGAAACTGCCAACCTCGATCATGCTCTCGAGATTCTTGTGCGTGGCGGCAATGATGCGCACATCGACGCTCTGGGTCTTGTTGCTGCCCACGCGTTCGAAGGTGCGCTCCTGCAGGACCCGCAACAGCTTGACCTGCATCGGCAGCGGCATGTCACCGATTTCGTCGAGGAACAGCGTACCGCCATTGGCCAGTTCGAAACGCCCGGCGCGACTGGTGATCGCGCCGGTAAAGGCGCCCTTCTCATGGCCAAACAGCTCGCTTTCCAGCAACTCGGCCGGGATCGCGCCACAGTTGACTGGCACGAACGGCGCTTCGCGGCGCTTGGAGTGGTAATGCAGATTGCGCGCAACCACTTCCTTGCCGGTGCCCGACTCGCCCAGGATCAGCACGCTGGCGTCGGTATCGGCCACCTGCTGCATCATCTGGCGCACGTGCTGGATCGCCCGGCTGGTGCCGACAAGGCTGCGGAAAAGGTTGGGTTCGCGATGCCTGCCGCGCTCGCGGGCCTGGTCGTACATCTCGCGATAAACCTGCGCGCGGTGCAGCGAATCAAGCAGCTTGCTGTAGCTGGGCGGCATTTCGAGGGTGGAAAGTACCCGGCGGCGCTGGTCTTCAGGCAGGTCAAGGGAAGAATTTTCGCCCATTAACAAAACCGGAAGGAACTCATCCCAGGTTGAGAGTGTCTTTAGCAAGCCCAAAAGCGTTGCGGGAGCATTTACGGTCCCGATAAGGACACAGATGACCTCACGACTGGACGACAATGCGCCGACAGCCTGCTGCCAATCATGGCTTCCGCAGGGTAAATTTTCTTCGCCGAGAAAATTCAGGATCACCGCCAAGTCGCGGCGGCGGACGCTATCGTCATCGATCAGGAGAATTTTGGTTTCACGCCACATGCAATAGCAACTTCCCTAGTCAACCCAATGCCCGAAATTAGGGGGCAAGCTAGACGCTTGCAGACTTGTCATGCCTGTAGACGCCTTAAATCTGTAAACAGCTACTAGTTAAGTCAAAAAACCGCGCACAGTCAAATTTATGGCGCAACGGCTCGGATTAACTGAGCATTAACCGAACAGATGGTAAACCTTTGCCGCGTTCTGTGCTTGATGGATCTGTTGCATCTCGTCGACAATCGCCTGACGCTCTCCCGTCGCCGCCTCCAGCAATTGCCGATACACCCCTAGCAACGCCTCAAGATTGGTCCGCAACGCCGCCTCATCCACTTGGGACTCGCTCAGGACGTCTTCCATGCAGGAACGGCACGTCATGTCCAATTGACTGATCGCCTCCCAGTTACGCTCGGCCAGGGCATCGACCAGGGCATCACGGGTTTGTTCGATTCGCTGCAGTGCTTGACTCATTACGGCATCCTCAGACCTACCGGTCTATTGATTGGCAGTCGCATGATCGGCAATTGCATCCCAACCACTTTTCAGGGTATCGAGCAAACCCGAGACTTCATCGATGATTGCGACGTCGTTATTGCGGTTGGCTTCCATCAGGCGCGTCATCATGTAAGCGTACAAGTTGTCGAGTTGCTGGAGGGACGCCGGATCTTCGGTTTTTTCCGGATTCAGGCCATCCCGCAGGCCGATGATGATGTCGACAGCCTTACCCAACAGCAACCCCTTGAGCGCGACATCGCCCCGCTCCAAGGCGCCCTTGGCCTGAGCCATGCGATCCAGTCCGCCCTCCATCAACATCTGCACCAGGCGATGAGGACTGGCTTCAGAAATCTGGGCATGGGAATTGACCTTCTGATACTGACGAAGGGCTCTCATGGGGTTCATGTTTCTACCTCGTAACAGATAACACTGAAAAAGGATTGCTCTAGCCTTTATGTCGACTGAGCGCTGCATAACTTTAACGCGGGCCCGCCACTCATGAAAAAACCCAGGCACTGTTGAGACAGTCGGCCTGGGTTTTCGCATTCAATTTGAATCAATCGTCTGACGATGCTTTGTTCAGCGCGTTCAACGTGGCCATGACACTGTCACCCTGCGCCCTCAACCGAGCAACCAAGGAGTCCATGGCAGTGTACTTGGCGGATAGACTCGTCTGCAGGCTGGCCATTCGCGAATCCAGGGTTTCCTGCTGCTTCTTCAGATCCGTCAGGCTCTCACTGAGACTCGCCGAACGCGCAGCAAAAACACCGGTCTTGCTCAAGGCGAAGCTGTCAGTGGCGGACTTCATGCGTGCCAGCAGCCCAGTATCGCCAGCGAAGATCCCGTTGATGTCTGCCGCGTTGGTCAACGCGGCTGCATCGAACAGCTTGTCATTGATCGACAGCAAACCAGTCTTCTGGTCGGTCTGGACGCCGAATTGCGAGAGCGCTTTCAACTGGCCGGTGCCCGACATGGCATTGAGTTCGGTACGCACCGCCGACAGCATCGAACGCAATGAGGCATCGCCCGTCAGCGCACCGGACGTCACAGTACCATCGGCGCTGGTGGTGACTTGCGTCTCGGCGTTAGCAGCCTTGATCAAGGCGTTGTAGCTATCGACAAAACCTTTGACCGAAGACTTCAGGGTCGAACCGCTGGCAGCAACCGCAATGGTGGTCGGTGTGGCCGTACCGCCGGAAGGCACCACGGAAACGCCTGTCAACTTGAGGGTTACGCCACTTACCGCATCAGCGATCGTGTTGGTCTTGGACTCCATTACCAACCCATCAAGCTTATATTGAGCGTTCTGCGGCGTCGCCAGGATCGACGTCCCGGTTTCCAAGCCAGAATCCCCTGTCAGGGTGAGGTCCGAACCGACACCGGTGGTCGTCGAGGTCAGCACCATGCGCGAACCACTGGCATCGGTCACGATGTTGGCACTCAAGCCCTGGTTGGTGTACTGGGAGTTGATCGAATCACGGACCTGTTGCAGGGTCGCGCCGGCGGGAACGCTGACGGCGAATGTGTTGGAGCCCTGCTTGATGTTCAGCGTAGTCGGCGCAGCACCAGCGTTGACCACTGAAGAGGCGCCACCAGCAAAGACCTTGGTGGAAATCTTCGACGCCGTCGCCAACTTGTCGACTACCAGCGCAAAACTACCGGCTGCCGCACCATTACCTGTGGTTACGGTAGCGACCTTCTCGTCGGACGATGAACCGGTCAACCCGCTAAAGCTGGAAGCGGTCTTCATGTTGTCCAATGCGCCACGGAAAGCATCCAGCGCCGCCTGGATTTTACCGATCGACGACAGCGAGGTGGTCGCTTTCAGCGTCTGGTTGTTGATCTGCGTCTGCTTCGGCGCCTTTTCGGCGGCGACCAGGGATGCCACGATCGCTTGAGTATCGATATTCGAACCAATACCACTAACCGTTGTACCCGCCATCATCTTTCTCCTTATCCAGTGGCTGCCGTTTTTTTGACTGAGAGCGCCTAATCAACGACAACAACAATATTCGTGCCAGCTCAGACCCTGTCGTTGAACAACAGGTTGCTGGCGTCCGACAGACTTTGCGCCAATTTCAGCGCGGTTTCCGAAGGGATCTGGCGAATCACGTCACCCGTTTCGGTGGCGATGACTTTAACCACGATCCGTCCAGAGGAATCATCAATGGAGAAATCCAATTTGCGCTGCGCAGCCTGGACGAACTCCTGAATATCGGTCACGGCTTTTTCCAAGTCCTCGCGCTTGGGTTCGGCGTTCGATGGCGCAACGACTTCAGTCTTGGGCTGGTCCGGCTTTGCAACCACCATCGGCGTTACACCCTGAGGAGCAACGGCCGGATAAGACAGATTCAACTTGACACTCATGTCCATGCTAGATCACCTCATCACGGAAAAGACAAAAGGGCACGTAAACGCGCCCTTCCGTCAATCACCAAGCGCTAGGATTACTGAAGCAGCTTCAGTACAGCGGATGGCAGCTGGTTAGCCTGGGACAGGATCGCGGTCGAAGCCTGTTGCAGGGTTTGTTGCTTGGTCAGCTGAGCGGTTTCCGACGCGAAGTCTACGTCCTGGACCACACCACGAGCAGCGGTGGAGTTGTCCGAGATGCTGCGCAGGTTAGCCACGGTGCTGTCGAAACGGTTTTGTACAGCACCGAGGTCAGCACGCTGGGAGTCGATGTTGGCAATGGCCTGGGTGATCACGTCAACCGCGTTTTGCGCGTTGGCTGCTGTGGTCACGTCAGTGTTGCTGACGACGGTCTTGGCCGAGCTGACGGTAGTACCGGCGGCTACGAACAAACCAGTTGCACCAGCACCGTTCATCGAGTAGCTGTTGGTGGAGTTCAGGGAAACGGCACCAGTCACCTGCAGAGCAGCGGCGGTAGCAGCAACACCTGCACCGTAGGTACCTGCACCGTCTTTGGCAGCAACAGTGATACCAGCCTGTGCACTAGCGTCAGCACCGGCGAAGATGATGTTCTCACCCGTGTCGGATTTGATTTCCAGGTTGTTGGTGGTGGCGTTGAAGTTAACGCTGATGCCCAGTTTGGCGGCGTTGGACTTCAGTTGGTCAGCCAGGCCAGCAGTGTCGGTTACGCCGACGAGGTTGACCGCAGTGCCCGAACCTACCTGGATGCTGAAGTTCGCAGTACCAGGAGCGGCACCAGTGATGGCAGCAGTGTTCACGCCGAAACGTACTTCAGTGCTGGCGGTAGCCGACAGGCCGCCGACTGCGCCGTTCAGTTGGGCAGCGGTAGCCTTGGCGGATTGACCGGCAGCAATAGCAATGTTAGCCGTCTGGCCACCACCGGTGATAGCGATCGCACCAGCGCCAACACCGGTAGCGTTTGGCGCGATGGCCACGCTTTTCAGCTGCTGGGAGCCGATGTTGTTGGCCGACACGTCGCCCAGGCTCATGTTGATGGTTTCGTTGGCGTTGGCGCCCACTTGGAAAGCGGTAGTACCGAACGAACCGTCGAGGATCTTGCGACCACCGAAAGTAGTGGTGGTAGCGATACGGCTCAGCTCGGCAGTCAGAGCGGCGTATTCGGAGTTGTTCGACTTACGGTCATCGGCGCTTGGCGAGCCGTTAGCGGAAGCCAGGGCCAGGGTACGCATTTTCTGCAGGATGTTGGTGGATTCTTGCATCGCACCTTCAGCGGTTTGTGCGATGGAGATACCGTCACCGGCGTTCTTGATGGCAGTGCCCAGGCCGTTGATCTGACTGGTCAGACGGTTGGAAATTTGCAGGCCAGCGGCATCGTCTTTAGCGCTGTTGATACGCAGACCGGAAGACAGACGCTGCATCGAAGTTTGCTGAGCGGTGGAAGCCTTGTTCAGGTTGTTCTGAACGGTCAGCGATGCAATGTTGGTGTTTACTGTTAAAGCCATGACGAAATCCTCGTTGGATGGATACTGCGGCTTCCGGCCCTGACATCCGTCGGGTGTGGCCTAGAGAACCTACATACTAGTTATCGTCGTCAAGGTGCTTTGCTTGAGGGTTTTTTTGGAAATTTTTAGTGGCAGCTTGCCAGCCCTTTATTTTCAAGGATTTAGAGCTATTCTTTGGCGCCAGAAAAACGCAAAACGCCCGGTAACTTGCGTTACCGGGCGTTTGCCATGCCGATGCCAGGCGGTAAGGGTCAGCCGCGATAAAGAATCGCCGAGCCCCAGGATAAACCGACACCAAAGCCGCTGATGGCCACGCGCGTCCATTTTGAATCGAACACATGGTTCTGCAACAACAGCGGGATACTCGAGGACACCGTGTTCCCGGTCTCGAGCATGTCCTTGACGAACGTTGCCGAACCGCCCTCATCGAAGCGGCGCGCCACAGCGTCGACAATGGCTGCGCTGCCCTGGTGAATGCAGAAGGCATCGATATCGCCAGCCTGCAGATTCGACTCATCCAGCAACTCATGCAAATGCGCCGGGACTTTCAGCAAGGCAAAGTTGAAAACCTGGCGACCGTTCATGAAGAACACACCGTCGCTGACTTTAAGGTGCGGCGCGCCGGAACCATCAGTACCAAACTTCGACTTGCCCAACTGCCAGATAGCGTTTTCGCCCATCCAGGTCGCAGTGGCAGCATCGCCGAACAGCATGGTGGTGTTGCGATCTTCCGGATCGACGATCTTGGAGTACGGGTCGGCGGTCACCAGCAGGCCATTTTTCAACCCTGTCGCTTCCATGAAGCCCTTGAGGGCATAGATGCCGTACACATAGCCGGAACAGCCCAGGGAAATATCAAAAGCGGCGACATGGGTCGGCAAACCCAGTTTGTCCTGAACGATTGCTGCCGTGTGCGGCAAGCCTTCTTCATCGCCGTTCTGGGTGACAACGATCAAGCAGTCGATGGATTCACGCTTGAGTTCAGGACTGGCGGCAAACAGTGCATTGACGGCTTCAACGCACAGATCGGAAGTTTCCTGCTCTGCACCCTTGCGCGGCAAAAACGCCGAGCCAATCTTGCCAAGGATGAAGGTTTCGTCCTTGTCGAACTTTGCACCCTGGGCGTAGTTGTCAACCCCGGCCGCCGGCACGTAACTCGCTATATTTTTTATGCCAATCATTATGGCTTCCCAATAATAAACAGCTGAACACCGCCGCTCGCTGAATCGAGGGCGTCTACAGTCAGGAATGGGCCCCCAGAGGAGGCAACGTCGGGACTCAAACGGCCCCACCACCTTCACCGCCCGCAGACAGGATACAGTGAAGATGCGCGTTTTGACTGACGGGTCACTCAGGGATCGATGCTTTATTTGATTTTGTGGCCACGATAGCGCCTCGCTCCGCCCTGCCACACCCTAAAATCCCCCCCAAAAAAAAGCCAGCCCCCTGTGACAGGGGCTGGCCGCGAGCGGTCAAGACCTACTCAAAGCTTATTGAACAGGCCCAACTGAGAAATCTTCGAGAAAGCCAGCTGTGCGGCCTGCAGCATCGTCTGCTGCAAGGTCAGGCGGGTCAGCACTTCTGCCGGATCGGTGTTCTTGATTCCGTTCTGGGTCGAATCGTTGATCAGGCTGGTGCTCTGGTTCTGATCGCTCTGCATGTCCATCACATTACCCCGGGCACCAATGGCGCCACGTGCCAGGTCGACCTGGTTCTTGGCATTGCTCAGGTTGGCGATGGATGACGCAATGGTGTCTTCCAGCAGGCGCTGTGCGGCCGCATTACCCTGGGTCGGCGTATTCAGCGCCTGACGCAATTGGCTGATGGTATCCAGCACGTTCTGGGTCTGATGGGTATTGACCGCTATATCGAACTGGTCACCGGCAACGGGCGCGCCGCCCCCCAAGGTGAAGCTGACACCTGCCGCAGTCGCCACGCCGGCAGCCACGGTTCCGGAGCTGACCGGAGTACTGGTATTGGTCAGTGGACGGGCATATAGGTCGAACGTTGTCGGGCTGGTGAACTTCAGGACAGCCCCGCCTTCAGGGAAAAAACTCTTGTAATCCGCTGCGTTGGTTACCGAAGCCTGGCCGATCACTGCCGTCGACCCGTTACCCGGGGCGCGGTTGGCGACGAAGCTGTCGGGCTTGGCCGCCAGCTGGAAACTGTGACCGGCAATCACTGCATCAGCACTGGCAGCGTCGGCAGGGTTGTCACCCGCCTGGAAAGTAATATCGAGCTTGAACACCGCGCCACGGAAGTTGATGTCGGAGCCACCCTCCTTCTTCGGGTCGAATACTCCGCCCTGGCTCGCCTCTGCGGTCACGTCATTGCCCAAGGCATCGGTGATTACAAACTGGGTACTGCTGGTGAACGACAAGGTGTAGGGCTGGCCGCCCCGGAAATTCGCATCGAAACTCGGAGCGGAAGTCACCAGGCCTTCCGACAGGGCCACACGCCCATCATCAACTGCCGGCGCGGTCATTGTGGTCGAGCTGCGACTGGCATTGATCGCCTGTTGGAATACATCCCAACCGGTATCGTTGAGCCCCAGGGACATCGAGTCACCGATCTTCAATTGCAGTTGAGTCTGGTCACCCTGGTAGCTGTAAGTGCCGTCGCTGTTGCGCACAAAGGGCTCGGTATTGTTGCTGGCACCGGAAAAAATGAACTTGCCATTGGCATCCTTGCTGTTCATCAGGCTCAGCAATTGATCTTCGGATGCACCGAGCTCGGCGGCAATGGACTTGCGGTCGTCATCGTTCAATGAACCGCCACCGGCACGTACCGCCAGCTCGCTGACCTTCTGCAACACGTTGTTGATGCTGTCCAGCACCGCCTCTTCCTGCGCCTGGGCCGTATTCAAAGCGCTGATATTGGTGGTGTATTGCCCCAACATGGCTTTTTGCTGATCGAGCTGCAGCAGGCGGGCCGCACCAACCGGGTCATCCGCTGCGGTTTCGAGTTTCACGCCGCTGCTGGCCTGTTCAGCAGTCTTAACCAAGTTGTTGAAGTTACGCTGATAGTTGGCAGCCGTCGTCGCATAGTACTGAGCAGTAGAAATACGCATGTCTCACGGCTCCTTAAAGGGCATTAATCAAAGTGTTGAAGGTGTCCTGCGCAGCCTTGATGATCTGCGAAGAGGCCGAGTAGTACTGCTGGTACTTGACCAGGTTGCCGGTCTCCTCATCGAGATCGACACCCGACATCGAGTCGCGGGAATTGCGCGCCTGAGTCAGGATGGTACCGGTAGCCGTGGCATCGAGCTGGCCTTGCTTGGCCTGGGAACCGACCGATGAAACAAGAGCGCCGTAGGCATCGGTGAAGTTCACGCCGGGACTAGTGGCATTGGCGCCAACCGTGGCCTTGGTTTGCAGGCCGAGCAACGCTTGAGCGTTGCGGTTGTCAGTGCTGCTGGCCGTGGTCATGGCGATATTGAAGCTGTCATCCGCAGCCGGACTGCCGCTCAGAGTCATCGCTACGCTGAACGTCTTGGCGACACCGCCGCCGTCGATGTACGGCACCGAAATGCTCAGGTCATTGTTCTGACCAGGTACGATGTTGCCGGTGCCGATGCTGTTGCCCTTGGCGTCGAAGGCTTCATAGGCGGTCGCACTGGTCATGAGCAGGCGAATCGGCATCGAATTCTTGACCGCTGTCTGCACTTCCAGGCGCTGGACCGGATCATACACGTCCAGAACAGTGCTCAGAGTCGGCTGGCCGATGGCGCCGGTGCCATCGTTGCCCGAGGCTTTGGTGGACGTCAGCGGGGCGGCGGTGGCCAAGGTCTTGGCATCGGTCATGACGACTGTCATGTCCGAGGCAGAACTGCGAGTCGGAGTAATCTTGAAACTGTCACCGGCGTTTACCGGACCGGCGTTGAGGCTCAGGCTGAAGCCGTCGATGACCGGTGCAGGCGTCGCGCCCAGGGTGAACGCACCCATGTCGGTGTTATCCGACAAGCGACGCACGCTATAGCCCGTTGCACTGGTGAAAGTGACTTGGTAATCACTGGCCGCCAGTTTGCTGGTGTCCTTGATGGTGACGTTCAGGTTGCCGGACGCAGGGTTGTTGTTGCCATTGGCAATGCTGCGCTGGCTGATGGCCGCGGCACTGTTGATGTCATTGAACAATGCCGCGCCAAAGTTACCGTTCTGGTCCAGGCCCTGGCCCAATTGCCGGTTGACCTGATCGGTGACGACCATGGCGATGCGACCCAGGCTGTTGACCGCTGGTGTCAGCACCTCATTGCGATAGCGCAAAAGGCCGCCAATCTGGCCGCCGCTCGTCACGGACGTGATGTCGAGTGTCGAACTGCCACGCGTCATGATGAGCGCGGAGCGGGTCGGGTCGCTTTGGTCAGCCGCTACCTGCAAGCTATTGGCGGTATTGCCGATAACCAATGGCTGGCCGCTGCCCAAGTAGATATCCATCCGCCCGTCGGTTTCGGTCACCTGCGTGCCCACCAGCGCAGACAGTTGGCGCACGGCCTCATTGCGTTGGTCCAGCAAATCATTGGGCATGCCACCGGCACCAGACCCGGTGGCCTCGCTGATTTTCTGGTTGTAGGACGCAACAGTGGCCGCCAGCTTATTGACCTGCTCTGCCATAGAGCCCAACTGGTCGTTGATATAGGTGCCCTGCTGAGTCAACTGCTGGGAGATAGCATTAAAACGGTTGCTCAATCCCTGGGCATTGGTCAACAACGCCTGGCGCGCAGCTGTGTCGTTGGAGTTGCCCGCCAGCGTCTGCAAAGACGCAAAGAAAGATTGCAGCGTCTTGGTCACGCCGGTGCCGCTGTCGGAAAGCAGCTTGTCCACCTGTGAAGCTTGCCCCAGGTAGATCTGCGCGTCATTGTCGAGCGATGTGGAGGTTCGCAACTGCGCATCGAGATAGCTGCTGTACACCCGGCGCACATCGGCCAGGGTCGTGCCGGTGCCAATGAACACATTGCCGTATTGGTTGGACGCCTTGGTGGTCTGCACGGTCTGCTGACGCGAATAACCAGCGGTATCGACGTTGGCGATGTTGTTACCGGTGGTCATCAACGAGGACTGGCTTGCGGACAGACCCGACATCCCGATATTGAGCAAACTCATGGTTCAGACCTTATAAAGTCGTGGTGGCACTAGCCGATGCGTAGTTTTGGTAACTCGTCATCTGCCGGGCTATGTTCGAAATCTTATTGGCGTAGTTCGGGTCGGTGGCGTAACCGGCCTTCTGCAACTCGCGTACAAACTGTTCGGGGTTATCGGCCGACTTCAGCACATCTTGATAGCGACTGTTGCTTTGCAGCAGGTTGACCAAGTCATGGAAACTGTCGCGGTACGAGGCATAGGAACGGAACTCGGCCGTCTCCTTGACCATCGCGCCATTGCGGAATTCGCTGGTGATCGCCCGCGCCGAATCGCCCGTCCAGTTCTTGCTGGCCTTGATGCCAAACAGGTTGTGGCTGCTGCTGCCATCGGGCTGGCGCATGACCGATTTGCCCCAACCGGTTTCCAGCGCGGCCTGGGCCACCAGGTAGCGTGGATCGACACCGATGCGGTCGGCGGCTTCCTTGGCCATTGGCAGCATCGCGTTGACGAACTCATCGGCATCGCGGAAGGCCTTGCGCGCCGGTGCCAGCGGTGGCTGGGCCACGGCGCGACCATAGACCTGCATGTCCCCTTTCGGCTCGGCGGCCTTGAGCGCGGCCAGCCAGTCGCCATTGGCCAGTTCGCCAGTCGCCGGTTTGACGGCGGCGATGGCGCGATCCGTCAGGACGTTCTGCGCAGGCACATCGGCGTTGGCCGCGGCCGAAGGCACCAGCCCAGCGAGCAGGCGGTCGGCCAGTTTCGGCGGCAGGGCCAGGCGACGCTGGTTGAGCAGTTCCATGTCGTTGCGGTGGACGCCCTCGGACCCTTGCGGCGCGCTCACGGCCCGCGAGGCCCAGAGCGGACGCTGGCCGTTGCTGCGCGATAAAGGTCCGTCAGGCAGCGTTCCGGCGGCCACTGGCGTGGGCACCGGAGCCTTGGCGACCTTGTCCAGCGCCTCCTGCTGCTTGGCGGCCGACAACGTGGCGGCCTCGCCGGAAGCCAGCGGTTTGTTCTTGGACATCTGGCGCAGCAGCACATCGGCCAGGCCGATACCACCGCCCTCGCGGGACATGGAGACGGCCAACTGCTGGTCGTACATTTCCTGGTACTGCTTGGCTTCCGGCGTGTTCATCGGATTGTCCTTGCCCAAGGCCTCGGTGGCCGAACGCATGGACTTGAGCATTTCGCCAAGAAACAGCGACTCGAATTCCTGAGCCACTTTACGCAGGTTGCCGTCGCTGTTCTTGTCGCCGACCTTGAGCTGGTTCAGACGGTTCAGGTCCGAGTAGGAACCCGAATCCCCGCTGATCAAAGCGCCCTTGCGCATATCCATGGCTCGCCCCTTAAATCACGATCAGGTCGGCTTGCAACGCGCCGGCCTGCTTCAAGGCTTCGAGGATCGCCATCAAGTCGCCCGGCGCCGCGCCGACCTGGTTCACCGCCCGGACGATTTCATCCAGGGTAGTGCCCGGGCCGAACTTGAACATCGGCTTGGCTTCTTGCTCGGCATTGACCCGCGAGCGCGGCACCACGGCGGTCTGGCCGTTGGACAGAGGCCCCGGTTGGCTGACGATCGGGTCTTCGGTGATGGTCACGGTCAGGCTGCCGTGGGTCACGGCGGCCGGGGAAACCTTGACGTTCTGGCCGATCACGATGGTGCCGGTGCGCGAGTTGATGATGACTTTCGCCACCGCCTGGCCCGGGTCGACCTCGAGGTTTTCCAGGATCGACAGGTAGTCGACCCGCTGGCTCGGATCCAGTGGCGCGGTGACGCGGATCGAGCCGCCGTCGATGGCCTGGGCCACGCCTGGGCCGAGCATGTCGTTGATCTTGTCGACGATACGCTTGGCGGTGGTGAAGTCGGAACGGTTGAGGTTCAGCGTCAGGCTGTTGCCCTGGTTGAAACCGCTCGGCACTGCACGTTCCACCGACGCACCGCCAGGGATGCGACCGGCCGACGGAACGTTGACGGTGATCTTCGAACCGTCACGTCCCTCGGCATCGAAACCGCCCACCACCAGGTTGCCCTGGGCGATGGCGTAGACGTTGCCGTCGATACCCTTGAGCGGCGTCAGCAGCAGGGTGCCGCCACGCAGGCTCTTGGAGTTACCGATGGACGAGACGGTGATATCCACCTGCTGGCCAGGCTTGGCGAACGCCGGCAGATCGGCACTGATCGACACCGCCGCGACGTTCTTCAGTTGCACGTTGCCGGAACCTGCCGGCACCTTGATGCCGAACTGCGACAACATGTTGTTGAAGGTCTGCAAGGTGAACGGGGTCTGGGTGGTCTGGTCACCGGTGCCGTTCAGGCCCACGACCAGGCCGTAGCCGATCAACTGGTTGGAACGCACGCCGGAAATGCTGGCAATGTCCTTCAGACGCTCGGCTTGAGCGGTAAAGGCTGCCGACATTACCAGGGCACCGAGCAACAGCTGCTTAAGATTCAACTGGGCCACCTAGAAAGGGAACTTCGGGCTGAGGAAGAAACGGTCGAACCAACCCGGCTGACTCGCATCGGCAAAGGCACCGGTGCCCGAGTAGGTGATGCGCGCATCGGCCACCCGAGTCGACGAAACCGTGTTGTCGGTGGCGATGTCATCGGCGCGAACCATGCCGGCGATACGCACCAGTTCGTCACCCGTGTTAAGGGTCAGCCACTTCTCGCCGCGCACGACGATGATGCCGTTGGGCAACACATCGGCGACGGTCACAGTAATCGAACCGGTCAGGCTGTTGCTCTGGCCGGACTTGCTGTCGCCCTTGGTGGCACGGTCAGAGTTGTAGCCGGCGTTGAGGCTCAGGTCATTGCCCCCGATCGGGTTGTTGGTGGTCAGGCTGGAGCCGAACAGCGAGGTCAGGCCAACGCTGGTATTGCTGGTCTTGTCCATTTGCGAGTTGGCATTCTTGCTGGCCTGGGTCCGCTCGTTCAGGGTGATGGTGATGATGTCGCCGACCCGGAAGGCCTTGCGGTCGCTGTACAGGTTCTGCTCGAAGCCGGCCTGGTAGATCGAGCCATTATTGGCGGCAGCCGGCAACGGCGTGCGCGGCAACACCGGAGCGTAATACGGGTCATTGGGCCTGGGTGTCGGGGCGACACAGCCCGCGAGTGCGGTGATGCCACTCAGTGCCAGAACAGATACGAAGCGTTTCATGACCCTACCTCTTGGTGTTGCAGGCAACCCTGGGGCCGCCCTGTCTACGTGATGACGGACGTTGCGACGTGATTACAGATTCTGCGTAACGAACGAGAGCATCTGGTCGGCGGTGGAGATCACCTTGGAGTTCATCTCGTAGGCGCGCTGGGTGGTGATCATGTTGACCATTTCCTCAACGGTGCTCACGTTGGAGGTTTCCAGGGTGTTCTGCAGCGTGGTGCCGAAACCATTCAAGCCCGGAGTGCCGACTTGCGGCGCGCCGCTGGCGGCGGTCTCCATGAACAGGTTGTTGCCCACCGCTTGCAGGCCGGCCGGGTTGATGAAGTCGGCGGTCTGCAGGTTGCCGATCACCTGTGAGGCCGGGTTGCCCGCAATGGTGATGGACACGGTGCCGTCGCGACCCACGGTAAAGGTCTGGGCATCGTTCGGGATGATGATGGCCGGCTCCAGGGCGAAACCGCTGGCGTTGACGATCTGGCCATTGGAATCGAGGTGGAACGTACCGTCACGGGTGTAGGACGTGGTGCCGTCCGGCTGCAGGATCTGGAAGAAACCGCGACCGTCGATGGCCATGTCCAGCGGCTGCTCGGTGGTCTGCAGGCTGCCGGCGTTGAAGTTTTTCTGGGTGCCGACAATGCGTACACCGGTACCCACTTGCAGGCCCGACGGCAGTTCGCTGTCCTGGGTCGACTGGGCGCCAGGCTGGCGTTTTACCTGATAGAGCAGGTCCTGGAACTCGGCGCGATCACGCTTGAAACCCGTGGTCGAAACGTTCGCCAGGTTGTTGGAAATAGTAGAAAGGTTGGTGTCCTGGGCGGACAGACCTGTTTTGGCAACCCATAGAGCCGGAAGCATTCGATTCTCCTCGTACGCCTGTTTTTCGGCGCGACGCTTTAGTTAATGGTTAGATCTGCAAGACCCGAGCCATGGCCTCGTCGCCTTCTTTGGCGGTGTTCATCATCTTGACGTGAAGCTCGAACTGCTTGGCCAGGGCCAGCACCGAGGTCATCTCATCCACGGCATTGACGTTGCTCGCTTCCTGGAAACCCGACACCAACTGCACGTTGGCATCGATGGGCGCCGGCTGGCCGTCCTTGGTCCGGATCGAGCCGTCCAGGCCCTTGGTCATGTTCTTGAGGTCAGGGTTGACCAGCTTGATGCGGTCCACTTCAGCCATCACCCGCGGGCCTTCGCCCATGGCGCGGATGCTGATGGTGCCGTCCTGGCCGATTTCGATTTTCTGCTCTGGCGGCACGGCGATCGGACCGCCGTTGCCCATCACCGGCATGCCGTTGCCGGCGCGCAGCACGCCCAGGGCGTCAACATTGAGGCTGCCGGTGCGCACGTAGCTTTCACCGCCGTCAGGGTTCTGCACGGCCATCCAGCCCGGCCCGCTCACCGCGACGTCGAGGTCGCGACCGGTTTCCACCAGCGCACCCGGGGTGAAGTCAGTGGCAGGCCGTTCGGACATGGCAAAGGCCCGCGCCGGAAAGCTGTCACCGAATACAGGCATCGAGCGCGCCTGTTCCAGGTCTTTCTGAAAACCGTTGGTGGAGATGTTCGCCAGGTTGTTGGCATGGGCCCGCTGCGCCAGTGCGTTCTGGCTGGCGCCGGTCATTGCCACATAAAGGTACTTGTCCACTGTCGTTCCTCTGCATGCCGGACGTTTGCCGCCCACTGCTGTGTTGCACAGCCTTAAGCAATTTGCAGACCAACTTTTTTCTGGCGCTGATGGACCCGGTAAACAAAGGGCTTGGGGGGACTGGAAGGGATTATGGGAATATATCGAAGACGAAAAACCGGCGGTGTCGTGCCGGTTGGTGGCAATGCTTGTCCTTGGGCAATGGCCACCGCCGCCATCGCGAGCAAGCTCGCTCCCACTTTGGATCTTCAGGGCTCACCGGGTTTGTGTGCATTTGGATAACCCTGTGGGAGCGAGCTTGCTCGCGATGGGGCCAGCAAAAACACAACAGATAAATAGCTATGACTCGGTTTTGCCGACTTCGTACTCACGCAACTTGTTGGCAATGGTCGTATGGGAAACCCCCAACCGCTTGCCCAGTTGTCGGCTGCTCGGGTGCTCGGAGTACAGGCGCTCCAGCACGGCTTTCTCGAAGCGTCCGACGATCTCGTCCAGCCCCCCCTCAAGGGAAAAATCGCCAAGGGGCTGACGCACGCCGTAGTCCGGCAAGCGGATATGCTCGGCCTTCACCGTCCCGCCATCGCACAGGGAAACGGCCTGGAACAGCACGTTTTCCAATTGCCGGACATTGCCCGGCCAGTGGTAGTGACTGAGACGGTCCATCGCCGCCGGGGCCAGCTTGGGCAGGGCGCAGCCGATCTGGCGGCTGGCCTGGTCGAGGAAATGCTCCACCAGCGGCGCCAGGCCATCGAGGCATTCGCGCAGGGGTGGGATGTGCAAGGAAAGCACGTTCAAACGGTGGTACAAATCCTGACGGAATTCGCCCCGGGCGCAGAGTTCGGACAAATCGACCTGGGTGGCGCAGATTACCCTGACGTCCAGGTACACCTCTTCATCGCTGCCGACACGCCGGAAGCAACCGTCCTGCAGGAAGCGCAGCAATTTCACTTGCAGGCGCGGGCTCATCTCCCCCACACCGTCGAGGAACAGCGTTCCCCCGGCGGTCAATTCCAACAGGCCGAGCTTGCCTTCGGCCCGAGCGCCTTCGAATGCCCCCGGCCCATAGCCGAACAGCTCGGTCTCAGCCATGGACTCCGGCAGCCCGGCACAGTTGAGCGCCATCAATGGCGATTGCCCGCGCGGGCTCGCCAAGTGACAGGCGCGAGCCAGCAGCTCCTTGCCAGTGCCGGTTTCACCCTCTATCAATAGCGGCGCGTCCAGCGGTGCCATGCGCCGGGCCTCACGAACCACCGCCGCCATGACCTTCGAACTCTGGAAAATACTGTCGAAGCCGCGCAGCTCCTGTTTGCGCACGTTATAGATACGTTCGCCCACCCGGTCGGCCCGGTGCAGCGTCAGCACCGCACCGGCCATGGCTTCGCTGTCGTCGTGTTCCGATTGCAGTGGTGCGATGTCGGCCAGGAACACATCGCCCTTGACCTTGACCCGCAGGCCATTGATGCGCGACTGGTTGGCCCGCACCAGTTCCGGCAAGTCGAAATCCTCGGCATAGCGGGACAAGGGAATCCCCGGCACCTCGTCCACTCGCACCCCGAGCAACTGCGCCGCCGCCCGGTTGGCCGCAACGATGGAACCGCCCATGTCGATGGACAGCACCGGGAATTCCAAGGCGCCGAGCAAGGCGTTGAGTTCCATGTGCCTACGCTCGCTGGGCATCAGCCCTACCCGCTTGACGCCAAATACCCCGGCAATGCCTTCGAATTTCGGACGCAGCGCCTGGAACTGGATGTTGATCAGGTTTGGGCAGTGCAGGTAGATCGCGTTGCCATGCTCGCCACCCACCTCCCCCCGGGCGACGTTGATGCCGTACTCCACCAACAGGTTGAGGATGTCCCGCAGGATGCCGATGCGGTTCTGGCAATGGACTTTGATGCGCATGAAAAGGCCCGATGTGTATTGGAAATTCGTGGCAAGGGAGCTTGTTCTCGCTTGTAGGAGCTGCCGAGCGAAGCGAGGCTGCGATCATTTCCCAGACAGTTGAATCCCAAGCGAAAAGATCAAGATCAAAAGATCGCAGCCTTCGGCAGCTCCTACGGCGCAGCACGGCCTTTGCCTTGAGGTTTTCTGACCGGCAGCGGAAATAATCGTCAAGATTATGTGACAGCTGTAGGCAGATTCCCACCTGAAAATCCCGACAACATCGGTACACCCGTCAATTCGTAACGAAAACTTTACGAATTTGCCATTCTTTCACCTGTCCCACCTTTGTCAGAGTGCTGCACATCTCCCCGCTTCGAGTTATCTCTAATACATCGCTGGACATAACAACAACACGTCTTCCCCCAGAGGGAAATCAGCAGGAGAGCAGCATGAAGCAGACGCAGTACGTGGCCCGCGAGCCCGATGCGCAAGGTTTTATCCACTACACCGCTGAAGAACACGCGGTGTGGAACACGCTGATCACCCGCCAGCTGAAAGTCATCGAAGGCCGTGCGTGCCAGGAATACCTGGACGGCATCGACAAGCTTGGCCTGCCCCACGACCGTATCCCGCAACTGGGCGAAATCAACCAAGTGCTGGGCGCGACCACGGGCTGGCAAGTCGCCCGGGTACCGGCCTTGATCCCCTTCCAGACCTTTTTCGAATTGCTCGCCAGCAAACAGTTTCCGGTGGCGACCTTCATTCGTACCCGCGAAGAGCTGGACTATCTGCAAGAACCGGACATTTTCCACGAGATCTTCGGCCACTGCCCATTGCTGACCAACCCCTGGTTTGCCGAATTCACCCACACCTACGGCAAACTCGGCCTACAGGCTTCCAAGGAAGAACGCGTCTACCTGGCGCGCCTGTACTGGATGACCATCGAGTTCGGCCTGGTGGAAACCCCGCAGGGCCGGCGCATCTACGGGGGCGGCATCCTGTCTTCGCCCAAGGAAACCGTGTACTGCCTGTCCGACGAGCCCGAGCACCAGGCCTTCGATCCACTGGAAGCCATGCGCACGCCGTATCGCATCGACATCCTGCAACCGGTGTATTTCGTGCTGCCCGAGCTCAAGCGCCTGTTCGACCTGGCCCACGAAGACATCATGGGCATGGTCAAGCGCGGTCGGGAACTGGGCTTGCACGCCCCGAAATTCCCACCAAAGGCTGCGTGAACCGCGTCTTTTAATCTCAATTGAGTCTGTTGCACAACGCGGCTTTGCTTTAGCGTGGGTGCATCGACGTTTTCAAAAATTCGATCCAGGAACACACCATGAACACTCTGAACCAAGCCCATTGCGAAGCCTGCCGCGCCGACGCCCCACAAGTCAGCGACGAAGAACTGCCGGTACTGATCAAGCAGATCCCCGACTGGAACATCGAAGTGCGCGACGGCGTGATGCAGCTGGAAAAAATTTTCCTGTTCAAGAACTTCAAGCACGCCCTGGCATTCACCAACGCTGTCGGTGAAATTTCCGAGGCCGAAGGCCACCACCCTGGCCTGCTCACCGAATGGGGCAAAGTCACCGTGACCTGGTGGAGCCACTCCATCAAGGGCCTGCACCGCAACGACTTCATCATGGCCGCCCGCACCGATGACGTGGCCAAGACCGCCGAGGGCCGCAAGTAATGCATTTCGATGCCATCGGCCGGGTGCCCGGCGACCCGATCCTAGGCCTGATGGAGGCCTACGGGGCGGACAGCAATCCCAGCAAGTTCGACTTGGGCGTGGGGGTCTACAAGGACGCCCAGGGCCTGACGCCGATTCTTCAGTCAGTGAAACAGGCTGAACAATGGCTGGTGGATCGCCAGACCACCAAGACCTACATCGGCGGCCACGGCGACGCTGCATTCGGCCAGTTGATCAACGAATTGGTGCTGGGCGCCGACTCTCCGCTGATCAGCGCAAAACGTGCCGGCGCCACCCAGACACCGGGCGGCACCGGTGCGCTGCGCCTGAGTGCCGACTTCATCGCTCAATGCCTGCCGGGCCGTGGCGTATGGCTGAGCAACCCAACCTGGCCGATCCACGAAACCATTTTCGCCGCGGCCGGGGTCAAGGTCAGTCACTACCCTTATGTGGGCGCTGATAACCGCCTGGATTTCGAAGCAATGCTGGCGGCCCTGAACCAGGCGCCCAAAGGTGATGTAGTGCTGCTGCACGCCTGTTGCCACAACCCCACCGGGTTCGACCTGTCCCATGAGCAATGGCGTCAGGTGCTGGAGGTGGTGCGCAGCCGCGACCTGCTACCGCTGATCGACTTCGCCTACCAGGGCTTCGGCGATGGGTTGGAGCAGGATGCCTGGGCGGTCCGGCTGTTTGCCCAGGCCCTGCCGGAAATGCTGGTCACCAGTTCCTGCTCGAAGAACTTCGGCCTCTACCGCGATCGTACGGGTGCACTGATCGTCTGTGCCCGGGATGCCGAGAAGCTGGTGGACATCCGCAGCCAACTGGCAAACATTGCCCGCAACCTGTGGTCGACACCACCGGATCATGGTGCGGCCGTGGTGGCGACCATTCTCGGCAACCCGGAACTCAAGAGCCTGTGGGCCGATGAAGTCCAGGCCATGCGCCTGCGCATCGCGCAATTGCGCAGCGGCTTGCTGGAGGCCCTCGAACCCCATGGCTTGCGCGAGCGCTTCGCCCATATCGGCGTGCAACGCGGGATGTTTTCCTACACCGGCCTGACGCCAGAACAGGTCAAGCATCTGCGCGAGCGCCACAGCGTCTACATGGTCGGCACCGGCCGGGCCAACGTGGCTGGCATCGACGCCACACGCCTGGACCTGCTGGCCGAGGCGATTGCTGACGTTTGCAAGTAGGAGCACACGCTGTAGGAGCTGGCGAAGCCTGCGATCTTTTGATCTTTCACTTGAGACTCAAGTGTCTGGGGAAAGATCGCAGCCTCGCTTCGCTCGGCAGCTCCTACAGGCCTGTCCACTCGCTGACAAATTCGGCGGTTTCCACCTTCGGCGCCGTGCGCGCTTCTTTCTGCGGCGTGCCCAGGTAGAGGAAACCAATCACCTCTTCCCCGTCCTCAAGGCCAAGCCCCCTGGCCACATGCGGCGAATACGCCAGTTCACCCGTGCGCCAAACGCCACCAACCCCTTGGGCATACGCCGCCAACAAGATGCCATGGGCCGCGCAGCCGGCCGCCAGCAATTGCTCGGATTTGGGGATCTTGAAATGGTCCTGCAGACGGGCGATCACCACCACGACCAGGGGCGCGCGCAATGGGCCGTTGAGGGCCTTTTCCACGACGGCTTCCGGTACCAGCGGGTCATTGAACCGCGCAGCTTCGGCCAGCAGTTCGCCCATGCGATTGCGCGCCTGCCCTTCGACCGTCAAAAAACGCCAGGGCCGCAACTGGCCGTGATCCGGTGCCCGCATGGCTGCGGCGAACATGAGCTCGCGCTGCTCCGGCGTGGGGGCAGGGTCCACCAGGCGCGGGACGGAAACACGGTTGAGCAAAGCGTCGAGAGCCTGCATCGGCCACCTCCTGAAAAAATGTCCGGCTATTCTAGTGGCTGTGCGGCGAGTTCGTTAGCGCAAATTCCGCGGCCCGGCGCCCACTCGGCGCCGGGTGCCGGTTTACAGGGCGCTTGCCACGGGTAGAATGGCGCCCTTCCTTTTCAGCCTGAGCGGACTTCATGGCGTTGCCGACCCTGCGGATCATTGGTTTCATCATCGGCATCTTCCTGATCACCCTGGCGATCTTCATGGTCGTGCCCATGGCCACGCTGCTGATCTACGAGCGCACCAGCGACCTGCCGTCTTTCCTCTGGTCGAGCATGATCACCTTTGTTGCCGGCCTGGCCCTGATTCTTCCTGGACGCCCGGAACACATCCACCTGCGTCCTCGGGACATGTACCTGCTGACCGTCAGCAGTTGGCTGGTGGTATGTGTGTTTGCCGCGCTGCCGTTCCTGCTGACCCAGAAGATCAGCTACACCGACTCGTTTTTCGAAAGCATGTCCGGCATCACCGCCACCGGCGCCACCGTCCTGAGTGGCCTGGACAGCATGTCCCCGGGCATCCTGATGTGGCGCTCGCTGCTGCACTGGCTCGGCGGTATCGGCTTCATCGGCATGGCGGTGGCGATCCTGCCCTTGCTGCGCATCGGTGGCATGCGGCTGTTCCAGACCGAATCGTCGGACCGCTCGGAAAAAGTCATGCCCCGCTCCCACATGGTGGCGCGGCTGATCGTGGCGTCCTATGTGGGCATCACCATTCTCGGCACCCTGGCGCTCTGGTGGGCCGGGATGAGCCTGTTCGATGCCATCAACCACGCGATGTCGGCGATCTCCACCGGCGGTTTTTCCACCTCGGACCTGTCCCTGGCCAAATGGACCCAGCCGGCCGTGCACTGGGTCATCATTGTCATCATGATCCTCGGCAGCCTGCCGTTTGCCCTCTATGTCTCGATGTTGCGGGGCAATCGCCGGGCACTGATCAAGGACCAGCAGGTCCAGGGGCTCATCGGGGTGTTGCTGGTGACCTGGCTGGTGCTTGGCACCTGGTATTGGGCGACCACCGACCTGCATTGGCTGGAGGCGCTGCGGCACGTGGCGCTGAACGTGACGTCCATCGTCACCACCACCGGTTTTGCCCTCGGCGACTACAGCCTGTGGGGCAATTTTTCACTGATGCTGTTTTTCTACCTGGGGTTCGTCGGCGGTTGTTCAGGCTCGACGGCCGGCGGGATCAAGATTTTTCGCTTCCAGGTCGCCTACATCCTGCTGCGGGCCAACCTTAATCAACTGATCCACCCCCGCGCGGTGATCAAGCAGAAATACAACGGTCATCGCCTCGATGAGGAGATCGTCCGCTCGATCCTTACGTTCTCGTTCTTCTTCGCCATCACCATCTGCGTGATCGCCCTGCTGCTGTCGCTGCTGGGCGTGGAATGGATGACGGCGCTGACCGGTGCGGCCAGTACCGTGTCCGGCGTCGGCCCGGGGCTGGGGGAAACCATCGGGCCGGCCGGCAACTTCGCACCGCTGCCGGACGCCGCCAAGTGGATTCTGTCAGGAGGCATGCTGCTGGGCCGACTGGAGATCATCACGGTGTTCGTGCTGTGTATCCCGGCGTTCTGGCGTCACTGACCGCTTCAGGCTGGCTCGCCAACCGTGCCCGGTATTCGCCAGGCGTGGCGTCGAACCAGCGGCGGAAGGCCCGGAAAAAATTGCTCGGGTCGGCAAACCCCAGCAGATAGGCGATCTCCAGCAGCGTCATGCCCGGCTGCGCCAGGTACTGCTCGGCCAATTCGCGACGGGTGTCCTCAAGCAAACTCTGGAAACTGGTGCCCTCTTCCTGCAAGCGCCGCTGCAGGGTGCGCTGTGACAGGTGCAGCGTCTGCGCCACCACGTCACGCTTGGGCTCGCCCTGGGGCAACAGTCGGCACAACACTTGTCGCGCCTTGTGGGTCACACGGCTTTCCGAAAAACGCGCGAGGTACTCACCGGCAAACCGATCATGCAACTGCGCCATGGCTTCGTTGGCCGTCGGCAGCGGCGCCTCCATGTCGGCCCGTTGAAAAATCAGCGCGTCATAAGACGCGCCGAACACCAGCGGCGCGCAGAAGGCTCGCTGATAAGGCGCCGGGTCCAGGGGTTCGGTGCCTTGGAACAACACTTTTACCGGGTGCAAGGTGCGCCCGGTCAGCCAGTTGCACAGGGCCAACGCACAGGCCAGGGACGCTTCGGCACTTTGGCGAGTGGGGGGCAGATGGTCGCCATGCACCGTCAGGATCAGCCCATAGCCTTCTTCCAACCGACGAAAACTCAAGTCGGCGCTTTCGGCAATGATCCGCTGGTATCGCACCAGTCGCTGGAAACCCTCCGCCAGCGTGCGACTGGACATCAAGGCGTAGCCCGCCACATGGAACGAGGCCGGGCGCACCACTTTACCCATGTTCAAGCCAATGGCCGGGTTACCGGACAATTCCACCGCCCGTTGCCAGAGCCGCGTCATCGAGTCCTGGGGGAAGCGTGCATCCGGATCGTCCAGCGCATCAAAGTCCAGCCCCAGTTGCTTGAACAGCACCCGACAATCCAGGCCGTCGATTTCCAACGCCTTGACAATCCCCATCGCCCAGCTTGAAGAAGTCGTTCGTTCGTTCATGACGTTTTACTTGCATGACGAGCCGCAGGGTACGGCTGGATTTGCGAAGGATACTAAAGTGGCGCCCATTGTCACTGGCTGTTGCAAGTGATCGCTCTAGACTCAAAGTAAGCCGCTGGATTTATCGGTTGCCAGAACAATAACCAAAGAGCCTGCAGTCTTGGAAAATGCCAAACGATTCAATACCTTCGCCGAGTTCTACCCGTATTACCTCAGCGAACACAGCAACAGCACCTGCCGACGATTGCATTTCATCGGCACCTCCCTGGTCATCCTGGTGTTCGTCATGGCCCTCGTTGTGGGTAGCGGGTGGCTGTGGCTCGCCCTGCCGGTGGCCGGCTATGGCTTTGCCTGGGTCGGGCACTTCTTCTTCGAAAAAAACCGTCCCGCCACCTTCCAGCATCCGCTCTACAGCCTGCTCGGCGATTTCGTCATGTACCGCGACATGCTGCTGGGCAAGGTGGCGTTCTAGCCAAAGGATTGCCTATGAACACTCATGCACGTTTTACCCACATGCAGGACGGCACCCAGGAAGACTGGGCGATCATCGCAGCCGATTTCAGCGCCTACGCCCGGCAATTGCCGGCGCGGATCCTGGCCCACTTGAAGCTGCTGGACGGTGATTTCGGCGGGTTCCCGGTGGACCGCCTGACCCATTCCCTGCAAACCGCCAGCCGCGCCTACCGTGACGGGCGGGACGAGGAATACGTGGTCTGCGCCCTGCTCCACGACATCGGTGACACCCTGGGTTCGTATAACCACCCGGACATCGCCGCGGCGATCCTCAAGCCCTTCGTCAGTGCCGAAAACCTGTGGATGGTGGAAAAACACGGGATTTTCCAGGGCTACTACTTCTTCCATCACCTGGGCATGGACCGACACCTGCGAGAGCAGTTTTTCGAACATCCGCAGTACCAGGCGACCGTCGACTTTTGTGCGAAATATGACGCGGCGGCGTTCGATCCCGAGTACGACACCCTGCCGTTGAGTTTCTTCGAGCCGATGCTCGAAAGGGTGTTTGCCGCGCCGAAGCAGTCGATCTACAAGGCGGCGATGGCTGACACACCGGCCTTGTAGGAGCTGACGAGTGCAACGAGGCTGCGATCTTTTGATCTTTCGCTTGAGACTCAAGCGTCAGGGGAAAGATCGCAGCCTCGTTGCACTCGTCAGCTCCTACGGGCTCAAGCAGGTTCGGCGACTTTCAGTGCTTTCAGCTGCGCTTCGCGCGCCTGGGCCTCCGCCAACCGATACAACTCGATCGACCCGTCCCAGTGCTCGATCAGCGCCGTGCAGGATTCGACCCAATCGCCACAATTGAGGTATTCCACCTCGCCCACCATGCGCATCTCGGCATGGTGGATATGCCCGCAGACCACACCATGCAGTTCGCGCTTCACACATTCATGGGCGATGGCTTCTTCGAAATCGCTGATGAAGCTGACGGCGGTCTTGACCTTGTGCTTGAGGTACGCCGACAACGACCAGTAGCCGTAGCCGTAACGGGCCCGCCAATGGTTGAGCCAGCGGTTCAGCGTGAGGGTGAACTCGTAGGCCGAATCCCCGAGGAACGCCAGCCAACGGTGGTACCGGGTAATGACATCGAACTGGTCGCCATGGATCACCAACAGGTGCCGACCATCGGCAGTGACGTGCACCGCTTCGTCCACCAACTGGATATTGCCCAGGATCAGCTTCGAATAGCGCCGCAGGAATTCGTCATGATTGCCGGTGACGTAGATCACTTCGGTGCCGCGCTTGCTCATGGTCAGCAAGCGGCGAATGACGTTGGTGTGGGCCTGGGGCCAATACATGCCACCGCGCAGTTTCCAGCCGTCGATGATGTCACCCACCAGGTAGATCTTGTCGGCGTGGTAGCCCTTGAGAAACTGCGACAGGTGCTCGGCCTGGCAATCCCGGGTACCCAGGTGCACATCGGAAATCCACAGGGTGCGAACACGCTGTTTGCGGCTGGGTCTGGCGAGCTCGGCGCTGGTCATTGGGCAACCCTCTGATCGTTTTTGCCACTGTGCACGCCAGCGGTTAATGGCCCATGACAAACACAAGTCCATTGCATGACAGCGCCGGGCGTGGCGCCCTCGGTGTATGCTGGCGGCCTGACACGGGAGACCGCGATGAGACCGATCCTCACGCTACGCCACTACAGCCACGACTTGATCGCCCACAGCCATGACCATGCCCAACTGGTGTTCGGGCTGTCTGGCGCGCTGGATTTCGAGGTCGAAGGGCATGGCAGCCAGGTGGTGCAACAAAGCTTCGTGGTGGTACCGGCCGGCGCGCATCACGGCTGCGGCAGCCCCCACGGCAGCCGCTGCCTGGTGTTGGATGTGCCCAGTGATGATTGGGTCGGGCAATGCCTGGGGGATCACGCCGACGCCAGCCGCCGTTTGCTCGACGACACCGCGCGCCTGCCCCTGGATGCGGGGCAAAGCCAGTTGGTCAGTTGGTTGGCGGGCAGCCCGGTGGACGATCCGGTGATCGCCCAGCAAGGCGCGGTGCTGCTGCTGGCGAGTCTCAATAACGCTCGCCAGGCAACCCTCGGCGGCCGGCGCCTGCCCTACGCCGCACTCAACGCCCACATCGACCAGAACGCCGCCTATCCGCTGCAAGTGGCGGACCTGGCGCGAATCGCCGACCTCTCCAGCGCCCGCCTGCACGCACGCTTCGTCGCCGAGTGCGGGCAAACCCCGATGGATTACATCCGCAGCCGCCGCTTGCACAAGGCCGTGGCGTTGTTGCGTGATTCGCAGTTGCCCATCGGCGAGATCGCCCACCGCGTCGGCTACAGCTCCCAAAGTGCCTTCGCCGCTGCGGTGCTGCGCGAATTCGGCGTCTCGCCGGGCAAGCTGCGGCGTCAGCGCTAGCTTCGCGCTAAAAATCGCTAGGATCGCGACAGACGCCACCACCTCCCAAACGCTTAAATGCCCTGTAGGAGCTGTAGGAGCTGACGAGTGCAACGAGGCTGCGATCTTTCCCAAGACACTTGAATCTCAAGCGAAAGATCAAAAGATCAAAAGATCAAAAGATCAAAAGATCAAAAGATCGCAGCCTCCGGCAGCTCCTACAGGGGATTGATGTTTGTCCGTCGGTTTTGGCTTATCTGTTGAAAGGATTGAAATGACACCTCGTACCGCCCTCGGCGCCCTGCACATCGGCGCACTCATGTTTGGCCTCACTGGTGTATTCGGCAAACTCGCCGCAGCCTCGCCAACGATCATTGTGTTTGGTCGCGCCGTCTTCGCCGTGCTCGCCCTGGCGATGTTCGCCCGGTTCGCCAGCAACAGCCGCTGGCAGAAACTGCGGGCCCAGGATGGTCGGCGATTGCTCCTTGGAGGGCTGTTGCTGGCCGGGCATTGGGTGAGTTTCTTCATCGCCGTGAAGGTTGCCGGCGTGGCGGTCGCCACGCTGGGGTTCACCAGCTTCCCGGCCTTCACGGTACTGCTTGAAGGGCTGATCTTCCGCGAGCGGATTCGCGCCAATGAAATCTGGTTGGTGGTGTTGGTGAGCGTCGGCCTGGTGTTGGTCACGCCGAACTTCGACCTGGCCAGCGGCGCCACCACTGGCCTGCTGTGGGCCATGTTCTCGGGGTTGCTCTTTTCCCTGCTCTCATTGACCAACCGCGCCGGTTCGGCGCACGTCCCGCCGGTGCAGGCAGCGCTGTGCCAGAACGTGGTGGTCGGGTTGTGTCTGCTGCCGATGGCCGCGCCACAATTGAGCGACGTTCGCCCCATCGACTGGTTGTGGATCGGCTTGCTCGGCGTGTTCTGCACCGGCCTGGCCCACAGTCTGTTCGTCGCCAGCCTGGCGGTGATCAAGGCGCGCACGGCAGCGGTGGTGTTCGCCATGGAGCCGGTCTACGGCATCGCCATGGCCTGGTGGCTGTTCGATGAGAGCCCGACCCTGCGCATGCTGCTGGGCGGCGTGGTGATCATCACGGCCATCGTGATCTCAAGCCAACTGAGCGGTTCAAAGAAACCGGGGGTTGGCGCCCAAGCCGCGTCTCACTGAACCCGATCGTTGTGGCCCAGGTCCCGCTCCGGGTCGATCCGGTCGCGGACCCGCTGCTTGAGGACCTTGGCCTCGGGAAACCCACCATCGGCCTTGCGCTCCCAGATCTGCGTGCCGTCGCAACTGATGTGGAACACACCGCCGGTGCCCGGCACCAGCGACACCTTGCCCAGGTCATCGCCAAAGGTGCTGAGCAGCTCCTGGGCCAGCCAGGCGGCGCGCAGCAGCCATTGGCACTGGGTGCAATAGGTGATGACGACTTCCGGTTTGTGTTCGGTCATTGCGGGTGGACTCCTGGGTTCGAAGGCGTCGCTATAATACCCGCCTTTGATCGCCCGCCCCGAGATTGACGATGCGCCGCCTCCTGCCTCTCCTGCTTCTGTTGCTGTTGCCCCTGCTCGGCCATGCCAACGAGCCCGCCGTCGAAGCGCCACGCCCGAAAATCGGCCTGGTGCTGTCCGGCGGTGCCGCACGGGGGCTGGCCCACATCGGCGTGCTCAAGGCCCTGGAAGAGCAAGGCATCAAGATCGATGCCATCGCCGGCACCAGCATGGGCGCGGTGATCGGCGGGCTGTATGCCTCGGGCTACAAGATCGACGAACTGGAAAAGCTCGCCCTGGGCATCGACTGGCAACAGGCTCTGTCCGATGCGCCGCCACGCAAGGACGTACCATTCCGGCGCAAGCAGGATGACCGGGACTTCCTGGTCAAACAGAAACTGAGTTTTCGTGACGACGGCAGCCTCGGCCTGCCCTTGGGGGTCATCCAGGGCCAGAACCTGGCCCTGCTGCTCGAAAGCCTGTTGGCCCACGCCAGCGACACGCGAGATTTCGACAAACTGCCGATCCCGTTTCGCGCAGTCGCCACGGACATCGCCACGGGCGAAAAAGTCGTGTTTCGCAAAGGCCACTTGCCCAAGGTCATTCGCGCCAGCATGTCGATCCCGGCGGTATTCGCCCCGGTGGAACTGGACGGCCGGCTGCTGGTAGACGGCGGCATGTCCGACAACATCCCGCTGGATGTGGCCCGGGAAATGGGCGTGGACGTGGCCATCGTGGTCGACATCGGCACGCCGCTGCGCAACCGCAAGCAACTGGTCACGGTGGTCGATGTGCTGAACCAATCGACCACCCTGATGACCCGGCGCAACTCTGAAGAGCAACTGGCAACGCTGAAGAAAGACGACGTGCTGATCCAACCGGCGCTGGCGAGCTTCGGCTCCACCGATTTCGGCCGGGCCCAGGACATGATCGACGCCGGTTACCGTGCCACGCAGATACTCGAGGCACGCCTGGCTCCTCTACGCCCATCCGAGGCGCCCGACGCCGAGCTCATGGCCGCGCGCACTCCCAACGAACGCACACCGGTCATCACCGCCATTCGCGTGGAAAACGACTCGAAAGTCGGCGATGACGTGATCCGCTATTACGTTCGCCAGAAGATCGGTGAGCCGTTGGACCTGGGACGCCTGCAGACCGACATGGGCACGCTTTACGGCCTGGATTACTTCGAACAGGTGCAATACCGCGTGGCCCGCAAGGGCCCGGATCACACGCTGGTGATCAGCGCCCGGGGAAGACGCACCGGCACCGACTACCTGCGGCTGGGGCTGAGCCTGTCGGACGACATGCGCGGCGACAGCGCTTTCAACCTGGGGGCCAGCTATCGGGTCAACGGCATCAATCGCCTCGGTGCCGAATGGTTGACCCGGGCGCAGATCGGCGACAAGCAGGAGCTGTACAGCGAGTTCTACCAGCCATTGGATGTCGGTTCACGCTACTTCATCGCCCCCTACGGGCAATTCGAATCCCGCAACGTGGAGTCGATCCTGGACAACGATCCGGTGGCCCAGTATCGCGTCGAGCGCTATGGCTTCGGGCTGAACGTGGGCCGCCAGATCGGCAACAACGGCGAAATCCGCTTCGGTGTCGGCCAGGCCTGGGGCAAGGCGGATGTGCGTATTGGCGACCATGACCAACCCAGCGAAAACTTCAATGAAGGTTTCTATGAGCTGAAGTATTCCTTCGACTCCTTCGACAACGTGTATTTCCCCCACGAAGGGGAAGACATCGGCCTGAGCTGGCGCCAATACGAACCGGGGCTGGGTTCCGACCAGCGTTACCGCCAGTGGGAGTTCAAGCTGGACAAGGCCCTGAGCAGCGGCCCGGACACCTTCATCCTGGGCGGACGCTATGGTCGAACACTGGACACCGCTGAAGTGGTGACGTCCAGCTTTGTGCTCGGTGGCGCGCGGCAACTGTCAGGCTTTCGCGAAGACGGGGTATCCGGGCAGAACATCAGCCTGATGCGCGCAGTGTATTACCGCCGCCTCACACCGCGGGCCTACCTGCCACTGGACTTCCCGCTGTACATCGGCGGCTCATTGGAACGCGGCCGGGCCTGGAACAACGATAACGAATTCGACAGCGGCTACATCAACGCGGCCAGCATTTTCCTCGGTTTCGATACGCCGCTGGGACCGCTGAATTTCAGCTATGGCTTTAACGACGATGATGAGCAGGCGGTGTACCTGAACCTGGGGCAGACGTTTTGAGGGGCTGCCTGGACAGGATTTGACAGCCTGATAGGCCGCTATCGCGAGCAAGCTCGCTCCCACATGGGATGGGGTCCGGGATGTCCGCGCAATGGCTGTTCACCACAACTCCCTGTGGGAGCGAGCTTGCTCGCGATAGCGGTGGGTCAGTGTCGGTGATGTTGACTGTGCTGCAACCTTAGCGAATCCCTGCCAGCAGCACCCGGGCGGTCTGCTTGAGGGGTTCGTCGCCCTCCTCGAGCAGTTCTTCAAGCAGGGAGACCGCGGTTTTCAGGTCTCCGTCGTCGATGCAATTCTGTGCCTGTTCCAGCTTGACCGAGTGTTCCGGGGCCTGAGGTTCGAGGGACAAGGTGTCCAGGGAAACAGCTTCAAGGGCCAGCGGCTCGAGTTCCAGCGACTGTTCTTCGTCGGCAAAGCTATCGAGGAAGGCATCGTCCAGCGACTCGGTTTCCAGTGGCGATTCCCATTGCAACTCCGGCTCGTCGAACCCTGAAAGCGACAAGCCCTCGGCGGCATGGGGTGAAACAGTCTCTGTATCCGCAGTGTTGTCCTGGGCATCGGCGAGGTCCCAGCTGGTTTCCATGGACAGTGCATCCAGGTCCAACTCGAACTCGTCACCGGGCGCCGGCTCACGTTCAGGAGCAGGTGTCGGTGCAGGTGCAAGAACCGGTACCTGAGGTTGTACCGACGCCACCGTCGGCGCGGCGATCATGGCAACCTTGGGGTAGCGCCCGCGGATCTCCTCCAACGTCCCGGCATCGATACCCTGTGCCAGTAGATGATGTTCCTGGGCCTGGAAACCGATGACATCGCCCTGCTTGCCCAGTACCTCCAGCAACTTGAGGCCCAGGTCGGTGCGTTCCGGCTCCGCCAGCAACGCGGCGCGCAACAGCCCTGCGGCCTCGGTGAATCGACCGTAGGTCAAGTAGATCCCGACGCCCTCCAGCACATCGCCCATGGGCGTATCCCCGTTGTTGAACGATGCTGCGGTCTCGGACGGCTCCGTATCGGGGATTGCTGCAAAGCTTTCCTCGCCCTCCTCCAACATCGGCTCGGGACGCCCGGTCATCGGCTCCAACTCGGCCTGCTGCTGCCGACGCCGAACGAACAATAACAGCGCCAGCAACCCCAACAGGCCCACCAGCCCCGCCACCCATGTCCAATTGATGCCCTCTGGCTCTGCTACCGGTTCTGTAGCGGGTTGCACGTCCGGCGCCGGTTCTGCTGCAGGAAGCGCCGGTTGCGGCTGTGTCGGTGCAACAGGGGCTGGCGCAACCTCGGTCAGCCGGGCCTGCAATTCGCTGATCTGCTGGCGCTGGCCAGCGATTTCCTCGTCCTGGGCCTGGAGCCGGGCCTGCAGTTCATCGATAGTCTTCTGTTGCTGCTGGTTTTGCAGCACGCTGGCGGCCAATTGCTCATCGGACGCGGCGGGGGCCTGGCCGGCGGGGGTTGCAGTAGACGTCGGCAGCACGGCCGAGTCGGGCAACAACAAGCGCTGGCCGATGGAAAGCCGGTCACTGCCGGGGTTCAAGGCCTGGATTCCTTGCATCAACTCATTGACCGACGCGTTGCTGCCGGCGTCATGCAGGCGTTTGGCGATGAGCCAGGGGTTGTCTCCCGGTACCACGGTGTAGCGCTTGCCCTGTACCGCCGGAGGCGGCTTGATGGACTGCGGGGCCTCGGACGGTTCTTCACGAACCGGCACGATACCCGGCGTGCCCGGCGGGTCGATCAGTACGGTGTATTCGCGCAGCAGGCGCCCGTTGGGCTGATTGAGCTGCACCAGGAAATTGAGAAACGGTTCCTCCACCGGTTTGCTGGAGGTCACCCGGATGAAGCTGCGCTCCCCACGCAAGACCGGCGTGAAGCGCAGGTTATTGAGAAAGAACGCCCGTTCCACACCCGCACGATTGAAATCGTCCGGGCTCGCCAGGCTGGCCGACAGATCGCCCTCGCCGATCCCGGCCACATCGACCAGGGCGATATCGGCGCGCAACGGCTGGTTCAGGGCGGAATGGAGCGTGATGTCCCCCAGTCCCAGCGCCGACGCCAAGGCCGAATACCCCAGGGCACCCACGACGACCGACACGTTGACCCAACTGCGCAACGTGGACTGCAAACTTTCAAGCATGGGTATCCCTTTCGATTACCAGAACCAACCGCAGCGTAAACGCTCACAATAGGAACGCTTAGTACTGGTTATAGTTCGCTAACCGGCGAATCTCAAAAGTCTGACGCCAGGGATCTGCCTCAGGATTTTTCCAGGTTGGCCAGGATCGTACCGTGGACCCGCATGCACACGCGCATGTCCGCTTCGTCGACCCCTTCGAATAGCTCACGACGCAATTGCGTGGCAATGGTTTCAATTTGTTCGATCAACGGTAGGGCCGGTGCGCAGAGCACGATTTTCTTGGCCCGACGGTCCTCGGCCACGGCTTGGCGCTGCACCAGCCCCTGGGTTTCCAGGCTGTCGAGCAACCGGGCCAGTGTCGGGCCTTCGACGGCGACGCTCTGGGCCAATTCACGCTGGGTCGGCGCCTGTTCGAAACGGGCCAGGTGCAACAGCACCAGCCAACGCGCCTGGGACAGGCCCAGCCCGGCCAGGCGGCGATCCAGTTCGGCACGCCAGCCTCTAGACATTTGCGCCAACTGCATGCCAAAACGGTGTTGATCGGTTAACGGCATAAAAAAACTCATCAGATCTGAAATAGAGAAAAACTAATTATTAGTCAGCTAAGCATGAGCTTTGGATTCAAGCAAGGTTCACCTTGTACTGAATCGTTAAAGGCACGCAACTCACTGATCAGACTTCAAATTCCGACTGCAATGCAGCCCTGACGCAGTACAGCACGCCTTCGGGAACCCGTCCGACAAACAGTGCGGCGACTTCAGACACTGGGGGTAACTCACCTTCGCCATCCAGGAACGCGTCCTGTACCTCGCCCATCAGTTCCTCGGGCAGATCCAGCGCCTGCTCCAGGGACAACTGCTGTTTGCCAATGGCTTCGGCCAGCATCGTGTAGACGTTCTTTTCCGAGCACTGCAGTTGCCCGGCGATCTGCAATGGCGTCATGCCGGCCCGGGCCAGCGTGATGAGTTCGTGGCGTACATCGGCCACTACTTTCGGTGCCTCGGCCTCGCCACCCAGGACCTGGAGGAAGGCCTCGCCATACCGCTCCAGCTTACGCGCGCCCACGCCACTGACCCGGGCCATTTCCGCCAGGGAGGTGGGCTGGCTGCGGAGCATTTCCAGCAGCGTCGAGTCGGGGAAGATGACGTACGGCGGCACGCCGTGCTCCTCGGCCAGCTTGCGCCGCAAGGTGCGCAAGGCTTCCCACTGATCGCGTTCTTCGCCACGCACCAGTTGGCTGGCCTGGCTCTTGCTGCTCTTGACCGCCGTTGCCGGCTTGAGGTCGCGACGCAGTTCGAGGGAGACCTCACCTTTGAGCAACGGCCGGCACGTCGCACTCAGGCGCAGGCCGCCGTAGCCTTCCAGGTCTATGTCGGCCAGACCGCGGGCCACCAGTTGTCGGAATAATGAACGCCACTCACCCTCGGTGCGCGCCTTGCCCACGCCGAACACCGACAGGTGCTGGTGGCCAAAGCTGCGGACCTTCTCGTTGTCCTTGCCCAGTAACACGTCCACCAGATGCCCGACACCGTAGCGCTGGCCGGTGCGGAAAATCGCCGACAAGGCCTGGCGAGCCGGCTCGGTGGCGTCCCAGGTTTCCACGCCATCGACGCAGTTGTCGCAATGCCCGCAAGGCTGGGGCATGTCTTCGTCAAAATAGGCCAGCAGGGTCTGGCGACGGCAGCGGGTTTCTTCGCACAGCGAGAGCATCGCGTCGAGCTTGTGCTGCTCCAGGCGCTTGTGGCGCTCATCGCCTTCGGAGTTCTGCAGCATCTGCTTGAGCATCACCACGTCTTGCAGGCCGTAGGCCATCCAGGCGTCGGCCGGCAAGCCATCACGGCCGGCACGCCCGGTTTCCTGGTAATACGCCTCGAGGGACTTGGGCAGATCCAGGTGCGCGACAAAACGCACGTTGGGCTTGTCGATGCCCATGCCGAACGCAATGGTGGCCACCATGATCAGGCCTTCCTCGTTGAGGAAGCGCTTCTGGTGATAGGCCCGCAGGTCGTTGGGCAGGCCAGCGTGATACGGCAACGCCGGGAACCCCTGCTCACACAGGAACGCCGCCACTTCATCGACCTTTTTGCGCGACAGGCAGTAGACGATGCCGGCATCGCTGCGGCGCTCGGCGAGGAACGCCAGCAACTGCTTGCGCGGCTGCTCCTTGGGTACGATGCGGTAGAAAATATTCGGACGGTCGAAGCTGGACAGGAAGCGCTCGGCGTTCTGTAAATGCAGGCGCTCGACGATTTCCTCCCGGGTGCGCTTGTCGGCGGTGGCGGTCAGGGCGATACGCGGCACGTCGGGGAACAGTTCCGCCAACTGCCCCAGTTGCAGGTATTCACGACGGAAATCATGGCCCCATTGGGACACGCAGTGGGCTTCGTCGATGGCGAACAGGGCAATTTCCAGGCTCTGCAGGAACGCCAGCATGCGCGGCTGCACCAGGCGTTCCGGGGCCAGGTACAACATCTTCACTTCGCCGCGCTTGATGCGTGTCGCCAGGTCCCGCTGTTGCTCGGCGCTGAGGGTGGAGTTCAGCGAAGCAGCGGCAACCCCCAGCTCCTCGAGGGTCGCGACCTGGTCGTCCATCAATGCAATCAGCGGCGAGACCACCACGGCCAGGCCGTTGCGCAACAGCGCCGGGACCTGGAAGCACAAGGATTTGCCGCCGCCGGTTGGCATGAGCACCAGGGCATCGCCACCGCTGGCCACGCGCTCAATAATGGCACCCTGGCGGCCACGGAAACTGTCGTAGCCGAAGATGTCCTTGAGGACGCGTTGAGCCTGTTCGAGCATAGAAACTCCAAAAATCACCGAAACATCCCTGCAAGGCTGGTTCAGAATCACAAACGCTGCACCGGCAAATCGTAAGTGTGCGTTTCGAACCGGCGGGACGCCGCAGGGCATCACAAAACGCGGCAGTATACCCGAGGCCTTCGTTGCAAAGGGGGCTGCTGACCAGAGGCGATCATGTAGGCGATTGCACGCCATGCGCCCTGTAGGAGCTGCCGAGTGCAACGAGGCTGCGATCTTTCCCCTGCCAACTGTGTCTAAAGCGAACAACCAACAGAGCAAGGTCAAGATCAAAAGATCGCAGCCTTCGGCAGCTCCTACAGGTATCGCGGCCCGCCCGTGCGCCCAAGTCGAGGCAAATACGCCACGCGGCTGGCCTGGGCGCTCAAGAAGGCCTAGAATTCCCGCATTGTTTATTCCCCAAGGTAGCCCGTAATGTCCTTCGCTGAGCAACTGACCCGCCTGCAAGTCTTCCTCGACGCCGATGAGCTGCACGAAGAGGCGCTGGACTACGTGGCCGCTCACGGCTATCTGACCGCCCTGTCGATCTGCGCAGAAACGGTGCCGGACCGTGAGTGGATCGACGCCCTGTTCGCCGAAGAGCCGCATTACAGCGACGAAGCCCAGCGTGCCGAAATCGAAGCCACGCTGGTCGGCCTCAAGGCCCACATCGCCCGCCAACTGGCCTCCGACGAAGAATTCGAACTGCCGTGCGACCTGGACCTGGGCGATGACCCGGACGATTCGGAATTGCGTGGCTGGTGCATCGGCTTCATGGAAGGCGTGTTCCTGCGCGAAGCCGCCTGGTTCGAAACCGCCGAAGAGGAAGTCAGCGAAATGCTGCTGCCGATCATGGTCGGTTCCGGCCTGTTCGACGAGCAACCGGAATTTTCCGACATTGCCGCCGACGCCAACCTGATGGACGACATGATCGTCCAGATCCCCGAAGCCCTCACGGCCCTGTACCTGCTGTGCAACGCACCGGACGAGAAACCGGCGATCCTCAAGCCTCGCCACCACTGAGTGACCGGGTGCCCTCGCCTGTCGGCAATCGCCCGCTGATCCTGCGTTACGTTCTGTTGGCCATCGGCTGGCTGAGCGTAGTGCTGGGGGTCATCGGCATCTTCGTACCCGTTCTGCCCACCACCCCTTTCCTGCTCCTGGCGGCGGCCTGTTTCGCCCGCAGCTCGCCACGCTTCTACCAATGGCTGGTAGAACATCCCCGCCTCGGCCCGTGGATCCGCGACTACCTCAGCGGCAACGGCATCCCGCTCAAGGGCAAGGTCTATGCCATCGGGCTGATGTGGGCGAGCATCCTCTTTTCCTGCTACCTGGTGCCCCTGCCGTGGGCCCGGGGGTTCATGCTCACCAGTGCGGTGCTGGTAACGGTTTATATCCTCAAGCAGAAGACATTGCGCAAACCCTGAGCCTCCACTGTGGCGAGGGAGCTTGCTCCCGCTGGGCTCTGTAGGAGCTGGCGAAGCCTGCGATCTTTTGATCTTGATCTTGATCTTGATCTTGATCTTTCACTCCAGACTCAATTGGCAGTGGAAAGATCGCAGCCTCGTTGCACTCGACAGCTCCTACACAGCCGAGCGGGAGCAAGCTCCCTCGCCACAATGACAAAACCCGTCATGTCCAGACTGGACATGACGGGTTTTGTCGTTTCAGCTCAACTCACACCGTGTCCACCTTCAAGGAATGATCGTTGAGCATTCCGTTGATGATGGTCGCCGTATCCGCCCCGCCCGCGATCATCCCGTCCACACCCGGCGTGACGCCATAGTGGCTGGCAAGGTTGACGCCGGCCAGGTCGATGGTCTGGTTCGGCGTGGCACCGGCAATGGCACTGACATCGATACTGGTGACGACTGACCCACCGCTGCCGCTCACGCTGAAATGCAGGTAATCATCCAGTGACGCGGTGCTGCCGTTCTCCCCTTGCAACAACTGGGACAGATCGAGTTTGTCGATGCCGGGCGCGAAGTCCGTGATCACGTCGTGGCCGCTGTTGCCTGCCTGCCATTGGAAGGTATCGGCACCGCTACCGCCGGTCAGGGTGTTGTTGCCCAGGCCGCCGATCAGCAGGTCATCACCGCCACCGCCATTGAGCACGTCATGGCCCAATCCGCCGTTGATGCGGTTGCTGGCGCTGTCACCGGTGAGGGTATCGTTGAAGTTCGAACCGACCAGGTTTTCGATGCCTGTCAGGGTATCGGTGCCAGCGCCCACGGTGTTCTGCGCCGCCAACAATCCCAGGTTCACCGTGACCCCGGCGGTGGCGTGGGCATAGCTCGCAGTGTCGTTGCCCGTACCACCGTCGAGCAGGTCGTTGCCCGCGCCGCTGTAGAGCAAGTCATTGCCTGCCTCACCGTGCAGGGTATTGTTGCCCGAGCCTGCGCTGAGGATGTCGTTGCCATCGCCGGCATTGAGGGTGTTGTCACCGTTGCCGGCAATCAGCACATCGTCCCCGGTGGTGCCGGTCAAGGTATGGCCCGACTGATAGCTGATATCTACCGCCGCGCTGTCACTGCCACCGTGGTTGTCACTGGCGGTGTAGCTGCCGTGGTAATCCGGTGTTTTGTCCTGCGCCCCGGCATAGTCGACGGTCAGGGTCAGTTGATAGTTTTCCGCAGCGTTGGAATTACCGCCGCCGGGATTGGGGATGTTGGTGACGTGGATCTGGTAGTTGCCATCCGCCGCCGCAGTGAACGAGGCGCCGTCGCTGATGGCAATGAAAGGCCCGCCGTTGAGTGAATACTCCATCGCAATGCGACCGGCCGAAAGGTTGTGGTCCAGAGTGAGGGTTTCGCCCTGCTTGAGGCTGATGTTGAGCCGATCTTCATCGTTGGCGTTGTTGTTGGACACCATCCCCAGCGCGCCGCTGACCACCAGCATCGCCGTCATGCTCGCGGTATTGGCGACAAAGGCACTGCGGCTGAGGTTGATCGACTGCACGTTGTTGCCGGTGAAACTGACCGCGCCGGTGCTGCCGGTGAAGTCCCCGCCTTTGGCGCTCCAACCGGTATTGAAACTGGTGGGTGACGCGGTGAGCGGATCGCCGTTGGCGTCGCTGTCGTTACCCAGCAGCAACTCACCCGGGATCACGATGTTGCCTGACAGCACGTTGGTGATGATGTTGTCGTCGACAGCGATCGGCGGGCTGTCGGGCACGACGTTGATCACCAGGTTGGAACTGGCCAGGTCGCCATCGTTGTCGCTGACGGTGTAGCCGATGTGCTCGGTGATCAAGGTGCTGGTGGCGGTCTGGGAGGTGTAGCTGAACGCACCGGTATCAAGGTTGACCACCAGGGTACCGTCATGGGCAGTGGCGATGCTCAGTGTGTTGGTGGTTGTATTGAAGCTGCCGTGGTTGACCCCGCCACTGGCGCTCAGTGCACCGTGGCCACCGTTGGCCGCCGGGTCGTAGCTGTACGTGGTGCCATCGACCACCAGGCTTTTGACAAACCCGCCATCGGCGCCGAACGAACCGCCTTCGCCCAGCAGGTTGCCGGTAACCGGCGCGCCTTGCACCGTGCCGGAGAGCACCGAATTGAGTTGGTTCAGGTCGGTGACCACCACGGCGTTGGTGTTGGTATGAGCGCTGCCGTCGTAGGCCAGCGGGTCGAGGTAGTCGTTACTGACACCGTCGCCCAGGCCAATGGCGTAGTTCTTGATGCCATTGGAATCAAGGAAGGCTTTCCACGCCGCCTCGTCTGCCGTGCCGGTTTCCAGGCCATAATTGGGCTTGCCGTCCGAAAAGAAGTAGCCGATGTTCTGCGCGCCAGTCAGTTGCCCGGACGTGACGAACGCGGTCTTGGCCGTCGCCACTGCCGCGTCGTAGTTGGTCCCGCCGTCCGCCGACAGGCTGGAGAGAAGCGACTTGGCGGTCGCCACGTCGACCCACACCGAAGTCTGGTCGGTGGCACTGCTGCTGAACGTCACGAGCTGGACTTTCACATCCCCCAGGTCATCGTATTTATCGAGCAAGGCGCTGATCGCCTGTTTCGCCAGATCCAGCCGCGAAAGCCCCGGCACACCGGAGTCATCGGCCATGCTGCCGGACACGTCGAGCACGATCAGCAGGTTCGAATCGATCTCCACCGCGGTGACCGAACGCTCGGACGCAGCGGCCTTCGGTACATCATCGACGATGCTGACCACCAGGCTGCCGGTGGTGCTGTTGCCCAGGGAGTCCGTGGCCTGATAGGTGAAGCTTTCGCTCAGCGCATTCGGGCCATCGTTGGCATGGGGCGTGGTCGTGGCGGGCGACGTCAGGGTGTAGGTGTAGGAACCGTCCGAGTGGAGCAGCAACTGGCCGTAGGCGCCGCTGGCGTTGCCCACCAGAGTATAAGTGACGGCGCCAGTGGCACCGCTGACTGACCCGACCAAGGTGCCGCTGGCGGTTTCGCTGGTAGCGCTCGGGTCGCTGCCGGTGACGGTACCGGGGGCCAGGTCCTGGCCGTCCTGGGTCAGGTCGAGGGCTTTTTCGTAGACAGTAATGTCGTGGTCGGTTTCTGCGACGAGGCAGCTGTTGTGCACGTCAATGGTGAGGGTGGTGGTGCTTTCATCACCATCGGCGTCGCGCACGGTGTAGGTGAACACATCGGTGGCACCCGCGGCGCCGACTGCGTCAGGGTTGCTGTGATAGACGGCGTTGCCGTTGGCGTCCAGGGTCAGGTAGCCGTAGGTGCCGTTGATCTGGGTGTTCAGGCCGCCGACGGCAGGGTTCGAGGTGTCATTGCCGGCGCGCACGCCGATCACCATGCCGCCGTCCGCGCCAAGCACGTCGTTGTCCAGCACGTTGCCGTTGACCGTGCCGCCCTCCACCACCGAGGCGAAATCGGCATGGGCGTTGGGCACATCGTCGACGATGTCGATGACGATGGTGCTGGTAACGGTGTTGCCCAACGAGTCCGTGGCCTGGTAGGTGAAGCTTTCGCTCAACACGTTCGGGTCATCGTTGGCGTTAGGCGTGGTGGAGGCTGGCGAGGTCAGGGTGTAGGTGTAGGAGCCGTCGGGCTGAAGCGACAGTTGGCCGTAGGCACCGTTGGCGTTGCCCACCAGCGCGAAGGTCACTGCGCCAACGGCACCGCTGATCGAGCCGACAAGGCTGCCACTGGCGGTCTCGCTGGTGGCGCTCGGGGCGCTGCCGGTGACGGTGCCAGGGGCCAGGTCCTGGCCGTCCTGGTTCAGGTCGAGGGCTTTTTCGTAGACGCTGATTTCGTGGTCGGGTGTGGCGACGAGGCAGATATCGTGGACATCGATGGTGATGGTGGTGGTGCTTTCGTCGCCATCGGCGTCACGCACGGTGTAGGTGAACACATCGGTCGCACCCGGGACGCTGACAGTGTTCGGGTTGCTGTGATAGACGGCGTTGCCGTTGGCGTCCAGGGTCAGGTAGCCGTAGGTGCCGTTGATCTGGGTGTTCAGGCCGCCAATCGCCGGAGTCGAGGTGTCGTTGCCTGCACGCACACCGATCACGGCACCACTCGCAGCCGGTCCGTCGGCACCACCTTCGTCGTTGTTCAGGACGTTGCCACTGACCGTCCCGCCCTCATCCACCGAGGCGGAGTCGGCATGGGCGGTCGGCAGGTCATCAACGATGTTCACGTCCAGGTTGCCGTTGGCGGTGGTGCCGTTGTCGTCAGTGGCGACTACGGCGAATTGTTCGCTGAGGCTGTTGGCGCCGTTGGCGTTTGGATGAGCTTCATTGTCCAGCAAGGTGTAGCTGTAGCTGACCACGCCGGTGGTGGCGTTGTAGCCGGTGATGGTCAGCGTATTGCCGAGTGCGGTGGTAATCGATTGTGGGAAACCAGCCGCCACGCCACCGGTGACGACGTTAATGCCGCCGACGCTCAAGGTCTGCACACCGTCCAACGCAGTCACGGTGAATGTACCGCTTTGAGTCAGGGCCGATGCATCCGGACTGCTGCCATCGCTGAGGTTTTTNCCAGCCGCCACGCCACCGGTGACGACGTTAATGCCGCCGACGCTCAAGGTCTGCACACCGTCCAACGCAGTCACGGTGAATGTACCGCTTTGAGTCAGGGCCGATGCATCCGGACTGCTGCCATCGCTGAGGTTTTTTTCCTGCAGCGATAGCTCACCACCTTCAGCATCAAGGCCCACCAACACCACTGGGTCGTCGTTGTTATGCACCTGCAGCACCAGGTTCGCGGTGCTGGTATCACCGTCGGCGTCGGTCAGCGTGTACGTGAACGTCTCGGTGCCGCTGCCCCCGCCATGCAGCGCGACGAATTGCGGGTCGCTGGTGTCCAGGGTGTAGGTGTACGTGCCGTTGGGGTTGAGCACCAGGGTGCCGTAGGTGCCGGTGAACGTTCCGCCGATGATCGGCCCGCTGTCGGGACCGGTGGGGATCCGGTCGGCGCCCTGATGGTCGTTGGGCAATACGTTGCCGGTGAGGGTTACCAGGGTTTCCGACGCCGTGTTGGCGTGGCTGTCGTCGATCGCCTGGGGCACGTCATCGGTAATGTTGACGTCCAGGGTGCCAGTGGCCGTGTCACCGTCGGTGTCGACGGCCACCACCGGGAACTGCTCGGTGATGCTGTTGGCACCGCCACCGGCAGGATGGGTTTCGTTGTCCGTCAGGGTGTAGGTGTAACTGACCACCCCCGTGGCCGGGTCATAGCCGGTGATGGTCAACGTGTTGCCCAGCGCCGAAGTGATGGTTTGAGGGAAGCCCGCGGGCACGCCGCCGCTGATCACGTTGATACCGCCGATGCTCAGGCTGCTCAGCCCGTCAGGCGCGGAAACCGTGAAGGTGCCATTTTGCACCAGCGCCCCCGGATTGCTGGCCGAACCATCGGCCAGATTGGCTTCGTTGGTGGTCAGCTCACCGCCCTCGACATCAACCCCGTCGAGGGTCACTGGGTTATCCGGTGTCACCGGCGGCACGGTTGCATCGTCGCCCGTGTTGTCCGGATCGCCGGCCAGGCGCAGCTGTGGAAACTCGGGAATCCCGTTGAACCCGGCCGTCGGAAAACCGATCTGCGGATCGACCTCCCCACCGACTTCTTCCAGCAGCACAAAACTGTGCCCGCCGCCCACGCCCCCCGGGTTGCCACCCTCGGGGCCGGCGGCCGTGGCTTCACCGGTCTGGGTCGGGTCGGCACCGGCGGCGATGGCTTGCTGCAGCTTTTGCACATCGGTCAGTTGCGCGTTACTCGGTGTCGCCGCGTCAGGCGTGTCGACATGAGGCGCATGGTTGGCGAGCAACTGCGGGGTAAGAGTCAGGTTGCTTCCGCGGCCCAGAGTCAACGTCTGGCCGTTCTGCATATGAACAGCCACGGCCCCTTCGGCACCGGTGACCAGGTGTTCGCCGGCATAAAGCCGATCGCCTTCGACCAGAGGCCGCCGCAGGCCACCGACCGCTTCTGCGAAAACTTGCCCGACCACTTTGCTGACGATACCGATGAGCGCTGCCATGTGCATTTCCTCCGTTGCCGACCGCAATCGGCACCTGTCTGGGTGAAGAATCCGTCCTCAGGTTTGGCGACCAAAAGCTGGAAAATCTGCCAGCTTTCGTGAAAGCAGAAGGTGCTGGCAATTCGCCTAAACGACAAAAAACCGTCACCAAAAACCACTTCACAGATCGCTCTTTCGACACTTCTTCACGTTGCTTAAAAATCTGCATGGAACTTTTATTGACGCCTAAAAGCCGTCAGAACCCGCATATTCAAAGGCTTTCGCTTTGAACAATGTGCCGGTTTTTTTTAAGCACATAAGTTTTTTTCGGCATAAGCCTTATGAGAAATTCTTCTTAGCTTTTGCTCAGGATGTTCTTAGCTGTGTTGTTACAAGGTTGAAACGGTTTTGATCTTAAACACGTCAATATTTTGGCGACAAGCGAAGCACTACAGACCTCAGGAGATGCACCCCATGCGCGTTCTAACCCCCCTCTGCAGCGCGGTTTTGCTGGCCATGGCCTGCTCTTCTCAGGCGCAGGCCATGTCCCTGACCGAAGCGATCCAGAGCACCATTGCCACTCACCCAGAGCTGGCACAACGGGTGGACAGCCGTCTGTCGGCCAATGAAGACGTCAAGGTCGCCCGAGGGGGCTTTTTCCCGTCGGTGGATTTGAATGCCGGTTACGGTCGTGGCTATAGCGACAACACCAACACCCGGGCCTTGGGCAATCACCACACCAATATCCTGACCTACACCCAATCGGAGCTGCGCCTGCGGCAGATGATCTTCGACGGGTTCAACACCGCCAATGAAGTGCAGCGCACCCAGGGCGTGGTCAACTCCCGGGCCTACTACGCCCAGGGCACCGCCCAGGATCTGGCGCTGCGCACCATCGAGGTCTACCTGGAAGTGCTCAAGCGTCGCGAGTTGGTGACCCTGGCCAAGAACAACCTGCAGGCGCATCTGCGGGTCAACGACCAGATCGGCCTGCGCACCGAGCGTGGGGTGGGCAGCACCGCCGACTCCGACCAGTCCAACGCCCGTCGGGCCCTGGCGGAAAACAACTACGACACCGCCCAGGTCGACCTGGCCGACGCCGAGGCGAACTTCTACAGCGTGGTCGGGCGCATGCCCGATGAACTGGAAGCGCCGCCCTCGACCAAAGGCGAAATGCCCGCCGACCTGCGCGAAGCCCAGCAAAGCATGGTGGATAACAACCCGTACCTGAAATCGGCCCAGGCCGACATACAGTCCGCCGAGAGCCAGTACGAAGTGGCGAAGTCGCCGTTCTACCCACGCTTCGACGCCGAGGCGGCGGTGGGTGCCAATAACAACATCGGTGGCGAAGAAGGCCATGACAACAACTGGCGGGTCGGCGTGGTGATGAACTACAACCTGTTCCGCGGTGGCAGCGACAAGGCGCGGCTGGCGTCCAACGCCCACCAGATCAACCAGGCCATGGACATCCGCAACAATGCCCTGCGCCAGCTCAACGAAGACACGCGCCTGGCCTGGAACGCGATGCTCAACGCCCGCAAACAAACCCCCACCGCCCGCGAATACGCCGAAACCACTTCCCGCGTGCGCGCCGCCTACCAGGATCAGTTCGGTCTCGGCCAGCGCACCCTGCTCGACCTGCTCGACAGCGAAAACGAGCTGTACAACGCCAACCGTCGCTACACCGAGGTGCGTTACACCGAGGAATACTCGATGTACCGAGTGCTGGCGAACATGGGCCTGCTGTTGCACAAGCAACGGATCGTGCTGCCGGCCGATGCGGTCGCTCAGACCGAAGTCAAGAACCAGGCTCGGCTGCCGGAACTGAAGTAGCCCCCCTCAAAAAAATATGGGAGCAACCGACGTGACCAGCATGGAACCCGCAACCCCGAGCGCTGATCCGCGCCTGAATTTCGATGATCCCTTGCTGGACGGTCTGTTGATCCTCTGCAAACTCCATGGTGCGACGGTCAGCCGCGCCAGCCTCAGCGCCGGGCTTCCTATGGCGCACCAACGCTTGAGCCTGGACCTGCTGCCACGCGCAGCAGCCCGGGCAAGCTTGCAGGCGCGGCTGTTGCGTCGTGAGCTGGCGGATATTTCCCCCCTGAACCTGCCGGTGATGCTGATCCTGGCGGGCGGCCGCTGTGCGGTCTTGCGACGCTGGGGCGAGGACGGCAAGGCGCTGATCCTGCCCAGCGAAGCCGACGGCGGCGAGCAGTGGGTCAGCCGCGAGGAACTGACCCTCGACTACAGCGGCCAGGCGTTGTTCGCCCGGCCGCGCCATGAACTCGAAGACCTGCGCGCGCCCCTGGTGCCGCGGGTCGAGGCGTGGTTTCGCGACACCTTGAAACTGTCGCGCTGGCTGTACAGCGACGCAATCCTGGCGAGCTTCCTGATCAACCTGCTAGGCCTGATGGTGCCGCTGTTCGTGATGCAGACCTACGACCGCGTGGTGCCGAACCAGGCTACGTCGACCTTGTGGGTACTGGCCGTGGGGTTGTTGATCGGCACCGGTTTCGAATTGGTATTGCGGGTGGTACGCGCCCATCTGCTGGACACCGCTGGCAAAAAAACCGACGTGATTCTCTCCGCCACCCTGTTCGAGCGCATCACCGGCATGGCGATGAAGGCCAAGCCAGTGACAATCGGCGGCTTCGCCCAGAGCATCCACGACTTCCAGGGCCTGCGCGAATTCCTCACGGCGGTGACGCTCACCAGCCTGATCGACCTGCCCTTCGCCCTGCTGATGCTGGTGGTGATCGGCCTGCTGGGCGGTTGGCTGGTGGTGATTCCCGTGGTGGCGTTTCCGATCACCATTGTCTTCGCGATGATCATCCAGGCGCGCCTGCGCGACACCGTGGAAAAAAGCCTCGCCCTCGGCGCCCAGCGCCAGGCCCTGCTGATCGAAACCCTCGGCGGCCTGGAAACCCTCAAGGCCTGCAGCGCCGAGAGCGAGCGCCAGCATCAATGGGAAAGCACCCACGGCGCCCTCACCCGCCTGGACAGCCACGCGCGCAACCTCTCGGCACTGGCGACCAACGGCACGTTGTTCCTGCAACAACTGGCGGGCATGGCGACCATCGTCGCCGGGGTCTACAGCATCATCGCCGGCAACCTCAGCGTCGGCGCGCTGGTGGCGACCTACATGCTCGGCAGCCGGGTGCTCGCCCCGCTCGGGCAGATCGCCGGGCTGATCACCCGTTACCAGCAAGCCCAGCTCACCATGCGCAGCACCGATGCTTTGATGGCGTTGCCCCAGGAACGTGACGCCAAGCAGCGGCCCCTGGATCGCACCCAATTGCAGGGCGCGCTGGACGTCAACGGCGTGACATTCCATTACAACGGCCAGAATGCCCCGGCGCTGGCCAATATCAGTTTCAGCCTCAAACCCGGTGAACGGGTCGGGATCATCGGCCGCAGTGGCTCGGGCAAGAGCACCCTGGCGCGCCTGGTGATGGGTTTCTACGCGCCGGAGGAAGGCCAGTTGCTGCTCGACGGCCTCGACCTGCGGCAACTGGACGTCGCCGACCTGCGCCAACAGATCGGCTACGTCGCCCATGACCTGCCGCTGCTGGCCGGCAGCCTGCGGGACAATCTCACCTTGGGCGCCCGCTACGTCAGCGACGCGCGCATGTTGGAAGTGGCGGAACTGACCGGTGTCACAGAACTGGCGCGCCAACATCCCCAAGGCTTCGACCGCCCGGTGGGCGAGCGCGGGCAACTGCTCTCCGGCGGCCAACGCCAGGCCGTGCTGCTGGCCCGGGCCTTGCTGCTCGACCCGCCGATCCTGTTGCTGGACGAACCCACCAGCGCCATGGACAACAGCAGCGAAGACGTCTTGCGGCAGAAGCTGCATACCCATGTACAGGGCAAGACCGTGCTGCTGGTCACCCACCGCACCTCGATGCTGAGCCTGGTGGACCGCCTGGTGGTGCTGGATAACGGCCGGATCGTGGCCGATGGCCCGAAAGAGGCGGTGATCGATGCGCTGCGCAAGGGCCGGGTGGGCTCCGCGGCAGTCTAGAAACAACACAGCAACCTGTGGGAGCAAGGTTTGTGTGGGAACAGGTTTGTGTGGGAGCAGGGCTTGCCCGCGATGAAGCCGATGCGGTCTCACTGGAACCGAGGCGCCTGTATCGCGGGCAAGCCTTGCTCCCACAAAAGCCTTGCTCCCACAGATAACCCTCTCAAGCCACAGGTATGTTTTCGGCTTTATTTTCTCTAACCAACGGGTACCGCCCCATGTCTGCTCAAACACCGGATTCAGCCGCCCGAAGCTACTTCGGCAGTTTCAGCAAAAGCGCCGAAAGCGAGTTCATGCCGGAAACCGCCGGCGCCACGCTGCAGGATTCTCCCCGCCGCTCGCGGGTGACCGTGTGGCTGGCCGCCGGGTTGATCATCACCGGACTGGTGTGGGCGAAGTTCGCGGTGTTGCAGGAAGTCACCACCGGCGAAGGCAAGGCGATTCCGTCGAGCAAAATCCAGGTGATCCAGAACCTGGAGGGCGGCATCGTCACTGAGATATTCGTGCGTGAAGGCCAGATGGTGAACAAGGGCGACACCCTGCTGCGCCTGGACGACACGCGGTTCCTGTCGAACAAGGGCGAGAGCGAGGCCGACCGCTATGCCTTGACCGCCCAGGTCGAACGCCTGTCGGCCGAGGCCGAGGGCCGGCCGTTCAATCTTTCGGCCGAGGTCATCGCCAAGGCCCCGCAAGTCGCCGAGGACGAGCGCTCACTGTACGAACAACGCCAGCGGCGCCTGGCCAGCGAACAACGCACCCTGACCGAACAACTTCGGCAGAAGACCCAGGAGTTGGCGGAGTTTCGCTCCAAGCAAGGCCAGTTCAGCTCGGCCCTGGCCTTGCTGCAAGAAGAAATGAACATGTCCGCCCCGCTGGTGCGCACCGGGGCAGTGTCTCCGGTGGAGATCCTGCGGCTCAAACGCAGCGCGGTGGAAATTCGCGGCTCGCTCAACGCCACCACCCTGGCCATTCCCCGGGCCGAATCGGCGATCAACGAGATCAAGAGCAAGATCGACGAATCGGAACAGACCTTTCGCTCCGAAGCAGCCAAGGACCTCAACGAGAAACGCACCGAACTGTCGAAAATCACCGCCTCGAGCATCGCCATCGACGACCGCGTGACCCGCACCACCGTCGTCTCGCCGGTGCATGGGGTGATCAAGCAACTGAAGGTCAACACCATCGGCGGCGTGGTGCAGCCGGGCAACGACATGGTGGAAATCGTGCCCCTGGAAGACAACCTGCTGATCGAAGCCAAGGTCCGCCCTCAGGACGTGGCGTTCCTGCACCCAGGCCAGAAAGCCATGGTCAAATTCAGTGCCTATGACTACACGATCTACGGCGGGATGAGCGCCAAGCTCGAACTGATCGGCGCCGACACCATCACCGACGACAAGGGCAACAGCTTCTACCTGATCCAGGTGCGTACCGATAAAAATCACTTGGGTGGGGATGCCAAACCGTTGTTGATCATTCCGGGAATGGTCGCGACGGTGGACATCATTACCGGGGAGAAAAGTGTGTTGGATTACTTGCTCAAGCCGGTATTGAAGGCGCGGACCGAGGCGATGCGCGAGCGCTGATCCGAATTTACCTCGACCCCGTGGCGAGGGAGCTTGCTCCCGCTGGGCTATGTAGGAGCTGGCGAAGCCTGCGATCTTTTGATCTTGATCTTTCGCGTGAGATTCAAGTGGCTGGGGAAAGATCGCAGCCTCGTTGCACTCGACAGCTCCTACACAGCTCCTACAGCCGAGCGGGAGCAAGCTCCCTCGCCACAGGGGCCTCTAAACCCCTCCATGGTTCTTCTGGTAAGTCTCCTCCCCCATCGCCGCTATCTGCCCCTCGATCAACGCCTCGAACGGCCTCAGCAACGGCTCGAAGCTCGCTGGCGCCTCAAGCACCTGCAACGCCTGGACAACTGCCTCCACCGTCGACAACGCCCCCGGCCCTGGCGCCTTGCGCAAACGATAACGAGACACCCCGCCCTCGGCCAATGTCACCCTCGGCAGCGCCGCCAGCAGCGGGTTGAGGTGCAACAGCTTGCGCGCCTTGCGCCAGGTGCCGTCGGGCACGACCAGCAGCAACGGCTCATCGCAGGGCGCATGGACCTGCAGTGGCTGGGCATCGTCAGCCGGAAACAACAACCGCGCCTGATAACCCGGCTGATTGAGCAACCTGGGCAAATCCTCGAACACCTCGCCCACGATCAGTTCAGCGTTGTTAAGCCCCAACGCCGCCAAGCGGGCGGTGTTCAAGGCATGGTTCACTTCGCTGGGATGCTGCAACAGCAAGACGCGGGTGCGGCTTTCGAGGCTGGGGATTAACGGGCACAGACAGTGGCTTTGCGGCCTGAGGCAACGCGGGCATTGAGTTCTGGACATGGTCAGGCCTGATTCAGTTGAGCTTTGAGCAAATCGCGGAAGGTCTGGATCAGCGGCTCGCGGCTGCGACCACGGCGCACGATCATCGAAAACGGCGCCTGATAGCCGAAGGTCGCCGGCAGCAGCACGCGCAAGTCGCCCTTGTCGACCCAGGCCTGGGCGTAGTGCTCGGGCAGGTAGCCGACGTAGGCGCCGGACAACACCAGGATCAACTGCGCCTCCATGCTCTCCACTGTCGCCGCGCTGTGCTTGAAGCCATGGCGAGCCAGTTCGGCCTGGCTCCAGTAACCGCGCCCGACCATGCGCTGCTGGGTGATGACCTGCTCGGGGATGCGCCGCTCGTTGAACAACGGGTGGCGGTTGCTGCAATACAACCAGTGCTGCTCACGGTACAGCGGCATGTAGACCAGCCCGCTCATGCGCGTGGAAAACGCACCGATGGCCAGGTCCAGGCGGTTGTCCTGCACACCGAGTTGCAACTCGTAAGGGCTCATGACCGACAGGTGCAAATGCACCGCCGGATGCTCCTGGCTGTAGGCACCGATGGCTTCGGCGAACGGCAAGGCCTTGTCGCTGACGGTGGAGTCGATCACCCCCAGGTTCAAGGTGCCGCGCAGCTCACCCTTGAGCGCTGCCGCGTACTGCTCGAACCCTTCGAGCTCGCCCAACAGGCGCAAGGTTTCCTGATGGAACAACTCGCCCTTGCTGGTCAGGCTGAACCCGCCCCGGCCGCGATGACACAACACCAGGCCCAGGGCCGACTCAAGTTGGCTCATGTAGGTACTGATGGCCGACGTGGACAGGTTGAGCTCGTGCTGGGCATTGGCGAACCCCTGGTGCCGGACCACGCTGACGAAAATGCGCAGCAGTTTCAGGTCGGGTAGAGCGTTGGCCATGGGGTCTCCAAAATACAAACAGGACACTGCAAACTTTGTGGCGAGGGAATTTATCTGTGGGAGCAAAGCTTGCTCGCGATACAGGCGCCTCGGTTCCAGAGGAAACCGCATGAACCTCATCGCGGGCAAGCCTTGCTCCCACAGGCTTGCACCCACCATTTAACCTCAACATATCAATCGCGAGTTTATCGCCCCACCCGCCATTAGTTTAGAAAAATCTGAACTAAGTATTTGCCCCTAGCGATTCTTCCCATCCCACGCTTTTCGCAGAATCGGCCCCTGATAAATAAAACAACGATGAGGCCCTACCCGTGGACAAGATTCTTCACCAACCACTGGGCGGCAACGAAATGCCGCGCTTCGGCGGCATCGCCACCATGATGCGACTCCCCCATTTGCAAACCGCTGCCGGCCTGGACGCTGCGTTCGTCGGCGTGCCGCTGGACATCGGCACCTCCCTGCGCGCCGGCACCCGTTTCGGGCCGCGGGAGATCCGCGCCGAATCCGTGATGATCCGCCCCTACAACATGGCCACTGGCGCCGCGCCATTCGACTCGCTGTCGGTGGCCGACATCGGCGACGTGCCGATCAACACCTTCAACCTGCTGGACGCGGTGCGGATCATCGAAGAGTCGTACCACAAGATCCTCGAACACAATGTCATCCCCCTGACCCTGGGCGGCGATCACACCATCACCCTGCCGATCCTGCGGGCCATCCACAAGAAACACGGCAAGGTCGGCCTGGTGCACATCGACGCCCACGCCGATGTGAACGACCACATGTTCGGCGAGAAGATCGCCCACGGCACCACCTTCCGCCGCGCCGTGGAAGAAGGCCTGCTCGATTGCGACCGCGTGGTGCAGATCGGCCTGCGGGCCCAGGGCTACACCGCCGATGATTTCAACTGGAGCCGCAACCAGGGTTTCCGTGTGGTCCAGGCCGAAGAGTGCTGGCACAAATCCCTGGCCCCGCTGATGGCCGAAGTGCGTGAGAAAGTCGGCGGCGGCCCGGTGTACCTGAGCTTCGACATCGATGGCATCGACCCGGCCTGGGCCCCTGGCACTGGCACCCCGGAAATCGGCGGCCTGACCACCATCCAGGCGATCGAAATCGTCCGTGGCTGCCAGGGCCTCGACCTGGTCGGTTGCGATCTGGTAGAAGTCTCGCCGCCGTACGACACCACCGGCAACACCTCGCTGCTGGGCGCCAACCTGCTGTACGAGATGCTCTGCGTACTGCCTGGCGTGGTTCATCGCTGAGGTGCGCCCATGAACGACCAGGACCAGGTGCTCCAGGCCGCCGCAAATTTGGTGTCGGCCTTCGCCCGCAATGACCGTGACGCCTACTTCGGCGCGTTCACCGCCGATGCGAGTTTCGTGTTCTACACCCTCGAACAGCCCCTGCTGTCCCGCGATGCCTACCTGGCGTTGTGGGATCGCTGGCGGTCCGAGGATGGCTTCGAGGTGCTCAATTGCACGTCAAGCAACGCCTTCGTCAGCCTGCAAGGAGACGTGGCGATTTTCATCCATGACGTGGCCACCGAGCTGCGCATGCAAGGGGAGCTTCACTTTAGCCAGGAGCGCGAAACCATTGTGTTTCGCCAAGAACAACAAGGCCTATGGCTGGCCTGTCACGAACATTTGTCCGCAATGCCGGAAGGGCTGCCATCCCCTTAGCAACAGGCGACATTCACACACGATGAATGCGCCTCGATGATCGGAGCAGATCATGAATAACAATAACGATAAAAGCCTTACGCACATTGAAACCAACGGGGTCGAACAGATTCCCGACCACGAACGCAGCGCCGGTCCGGGCGACCTGTTTCGCCTGATTTTCGGCGGCGCCAACACCTTCGCCACCGCCGTGCTTGGCAGTTTCCCAGTGCTGTTCGGCCTGTCATTCCAGGCCGGGGTCTGGGCCATTGTGCTGGGCGTCCTGGTGGGTTCGATCATTCTTGCGCCGATGGGCCTGTTCGGCCCGCTCAACGGCACCAACAACGCCGTTTCTTCCGGAGCACACTTCGGCGTGCACGGGCGAATCGTCGGCTCGTTCCTGTCGTTGCTGACCGCCATCGCGTTCTTCTCGCTGTCGGTGTGGAGTTCGGGGGACGCGTTGATCGGCGGCGCCAAGCGGCTGATCGGCGTGCCAGAGACCGACCTGAGCCTGGGCCTGGCCTACGGCCTGTTCGCCCTGCTGGTCTTGACGGTGTGCATCTACGGCTTCCGCTTCATGCTGTGGGTCAATCGCATCGCCGTATGGGCCGCCAGCCTGCTGTTTTTGCTGGGCATCCTGGCTTTCGCACCGACCTTCGACAGCCAGTTCGCCGGCACCGTCAGCCTCGGCCAGCCGGGCTTCTGGGCGGCATTTATCGGCGCGGCGCTGGTGGCCATGAGCAACCCGATTTCCTTCGGTGCGTTCCTCGGTGACTGGTCGCGCTACATCCCTCGCAACACGCCCAAGCGCCGCATCATGCTGGCCGTGATCGCTGCGCAACTGGCGACGTTGATCCCGTTCCTGTTCGGCCTCGCCACCGCCACCATCGTGGCGATCAAGGCGCCGGACTACATCGCGGCCAACAACTACGTGGGCGGATTGCTGGCGGTTTCGCCGAGCTGGTTCTTCCTGCCGGTGTGCCTGATCGCGGTGATCGGCGGCATGTCCACCGGCACCACGTCGCTGTATGGCACCGGCCTGGACATGTCCAGCGTGTTTCCACGGGTGCTGTCGCGGGTCAAGGCGACGCTGCTGATCGGGGTGCTGTCGATTGTCTTCATCTTCATCGGACGCTTCGCCGCGAACCTGGTGCAGAGCGTCTCGACCTTCGCCGTGCTGATCATCACCTGCACCACGCCGTGGATGGTGATCATGATCATCGGCCTGCTGGTGCGCCGTGGCTTCTACTGCCCGGATGACCTGCAAGTGTTCACCCGCGGCGAAACCGGCGGACGCTACTGGTTCAGCCACGGCTGGAACTGGCGCGGCCTGGGGGCATGGATCCCCAGCGCGCTGGTGGGGTTGTGCTTCGTCAACCTGCCGGGGCAATTCGTCGGGCCGCTGGGAGAACTGGCTGGTGGGATCGACATCAGCCTGCCGGTGACCCTGGGCCTGGCCTCGGTGGTGTACCTGGTACTGCTGAGCCTGTTTCCAGAGCCGGCGGCGGTATATGGGCCAGGGGATCCGCGGAGCAAGGGCGCTTCGGTGCCCATCGATAAACCCGCCCTCAGGCAAACCGCCTGATCCGAGCAAACGAAATACCTGTGGCCAGAGATTGCTCCCGCTGGGTCGCGCCCGTAGGAGCTGTCGAGTGCAACGAGGCTGCGATCTTTCCCCAGACACTTGAATCTCAAGCGAAAGATCAAAGGATCGCAGGCTTCGCCAGCTCCTACAGAGCCCAGCTGGAGCAATCTCTGGCCACAAAAGCGCGTTCGCACTGAGGCTGCAGTGCCAGGGACAGCACCGCCTCGTCCCATACAAAAAAAGACAATCGGAGACACGCCACCATGGCTTTGGACTTAATCGTCGTTCTTCTCTACGCCACCGGCATGATCGCCCTCGGCTGGTACGGCATGCGCCGCGCCAAGACCCGTGACGACTATCTGGTCGCCGGGCGCAACCTCGGCCCGGGCTTCTACCTGGGCACCATGGCCGCCACCGTATTGGGTGGTGCGTCCACCATCGGCACCGTGCGCCTGGGCTACGTCTACGGTATTTCCGGATTCTGGCTGTGCGGCGCCATCGGCCTGGGCATCGTCGGCCTCAGCCTGTTCCTCGCCAAGCCGTTGCTCAAGCTCAAGATCTACACCGTGACCCAAGTGCTGGAGCGCCGCTACAACCCGGCCGCGCGCCAGGCCAGTGCGTTGATCATGCTGGTTTATGCGCTGATGATCGGCGCCACCTCGACCATCGCCATCGGCACCGTGATGCAGGTGCTGTTCGGCTTGCCGTTCTGGGTGTCGATCCTGGTGGGCGGTGGCGTGGTGGTGCTGTATTCCACCATCGGCGGCATGTGGTCGCTGACCCTCACCGACATCGTGCAATTTCTGATCATGACCGTTGGCCTGGTGTTCCTGCTGATGCCGATGTCCATCGTCGATGCCGGCGGCTGGGACGCAATGGTGGCGGCCTTGCCGGCCAGCTACTTCGATTTCACCGCGATTGGCTGGGACACCATCCTCACCTACTTCCTGATCTATTTCTTCGGCATCTTCATCGGCCAGGACATCTGGCAGCGGGTGTTCACCGCTCGCAGCGAAGGCGTGGCCAAAGTGGCTGGCACCGCCGCCGGCCTGTACTGCGTGCTGTATGGCCTGGCCGGTGCGTTGATCGGCATAGCGGCCAAGGTGTTGCTGCCGGACCTGGAAAACGTCAACAACGCCTTCGCCAGCATCGTCCAGACCAGCCTGCCCAATGGCATTCGTGGATTGGTAATCGCCGCGGCCCTGGCGGCCTTGATGTCCACCGCCGCAGCGGGCCTGCTCGCCGCGTCCACCACCGTCGTCCAGGACTTGCTGCCCCGTCTGCGCCAGGGCCGTGAGAGTGGCAATGGCGACGTCCACGAGAACCGCATCGCGACCCTGCTGATGGGGGCGGTGGTGTTGGTGATCGCCCTGGTGGTCAGCGACGTCATCAGCGCCCTGACCCTGGCCTACAACCTGTTGGTGGGCGGCATGCTGATCCCGCTGATCGGCGCCATCTACTGGAAACGCGCCACCACCGCTGGCGCAATCACCAGCATGTCGCTGGGCTTCCTGACCGCGCTGCTCTTCATGCTCAAGGACGGCCTGGACGCCAACACGCCGATCTACTACAGCCTGAGCGTGGCGCTGGTGAGTTTTGTGTTGGTGAGCTTGTTGTCGCCACGGCCGAAGGTGGTGGCCAAGGTGGTTTGACCGATACGACACAGCACCCGAGGCGAGGGAACATGCGCTCGCAGGATTACGGCCCGTAGGAGCTGTCGAGTGCAACGAGGCTGCGATCTTTCCACTGACAATTGAGTCGAGAGCGAAAGATCACGATCAAAAGATCGCAGGCTTCGCCAGCTCCTACAGAGTCCAGCGGGAGCAAGCTCCCTCGCCACAGGATTCACATCGCCAATAAAAAAGATCGCAGTTCCGGGCCATCTCAATTGAAATGGTCCGCAACTGCGATCTCTCCAACTCCTGGTGGGTTTACCGGCGGCGCGGTTGGCGGCGGCGTTGCTCATCATCGGTGCGGATCGGTACCGGTTGCATCGGTGGCTCGATCAGGCCAAGCGCGACACCCAGGTCGTGAAGCCAATTCTGGATTTTCTCTTTCATCGTGGTGCCCCCTCAGGGTGGTACGAGCGGCAAATTACTGTGGCCCCTTCGCACTGATAATAGTCCGATGTTCTACGCAATGCTCGTCTCAGTTTGCAATGATCTGTTACTGAATTGATCCAAATCCACCTCCCGGAGTTCAAGCCGATTGCGCCGTCGTCATGGACGCTCGCGGCCAGGCCTGTTGTTGCAATTCGATCCAAGCGTTGAGGTTGGCCCCGACCATGCCTTTGCGCCACATCAGCCAGGTGGTGGCGCTGGCAAACGGCTCGGCCAGCGGATGCACCGTGACCCGCTCGCGGCCCGGCAGGCTGGCCAGCATCGACTCTGACATCAACGCCACCCCGGACCCGGCGATGACACACGCCAGCATCCCTTGGTAAGACTCGATTTCCATCGCCCGGCCCATGGTCGCGTGATCATGGGCAAACCAGGCCTCCAAGCGCATCCGGTAGGAGCAACCACGCCGGAACGTGAACACCGCGCGGCCCTGCACATCCAATGCACTGCGTACCGGCGCATGATCGGCCTCGGTAATCAGTACCAACCGCTCGTCGCACAACGGCACACCATCCAGCCCCGCCAGCTCCAGCGGGCCGTCCACCAACGCCGCGTCGAGCCGGTTGGTGAGCAGGCCCTCGAACAATTCGCCACTCGGCCCGGACTGCACTTGCAGGTTCACCGCCGGATACGCACGGTGATAAGTCGCCAGCAAGTCCGGCAGATGCGTCGCCGCCGTGCTGTACATCGTGCCTAGCAGGAAGTCCCCGGCCGGCTGCCCGCCCTGCACCGCCGCATGGGCTTCGTCGTGCAAGGCGAACAGCTTGGCTGCGTAGTCCAAGAGGACTTTTCCTGCCGGTGACAACTGCAAACGCTGACGCTCACGCAGGAAAAGGTCCACGCCCAGTTGCTCTTCAAGCTGCTTGAGCCGGGTCGAAAGGTTCGACGGCACCCGGTGCAGGCGCTCGGCGGCCCGGGTGATGGAACCTTCCTCGGCCACGGCCTGGAAAATCCGTAATTGGCTGAACTCCACGACCTTCTCCAAAAAAGAACAAGTTACTCACTATTATTCATTTTTAATGAAAGTCAATCGATCCTAGCCTGACGGTCATTCGCCTCGACGCTGGAGAACGACCATGTCACCTCTTATTCGCCTGCTCGGCAGTTTCATCGCGCTGATGATGGCCATGGGCATTGGCCGCTTCGCCCTTACGCCCCAGTTACCTCATTTGATCGGCGAAGGTCAGCTCGACTTGACCGCCGCCGGTCTGATTGCCGCGGCCAACTACTTGGGTTATTTCCTCGGCGCGCTGGACGCCATGTTCGCCCGCCGTCCGGAACAGGTGCGGCGACGGTTGCTCGGCGGCCTGTGGCTGTGCGTGCTGCTGACCTTGGCCTCGTTCTGGGCCTGGGGTTTCTGGCCACACCTGGCATTGCGCTTTGGCACCGGCGTGGCGAGTGCCTGGGTGCTGGTGATGATCACCGCCTTGAGCCAACCCTTGGCAGCGGCGGCGGGACGGCCACGGCTCGGCGCCCTGGTATTTGCCGGACCTGGATTGGGGATTTTTCTGACAGGCATATTGGCGCTGGGCTCAAACCTGCTGGGCCAGACCTCCGCGACTCTGTGGCTGGTGTACGCCGGCGTGGCGCTGGCGATGCTATTGGTGATTTTGCCGATCCTGCCGCAACCCGCCGCGACTGCGACCGTTGCCGCGCCGGTTCCCTCCTCGCCGAACCGTGGCATCGCCCGATTGGGCGTGGTGTACGCCCTGTATGGCGTGGGCTACATCATTCCAGCCACGTTCCTGTCGCAAATGGCCTCGGCGCAGTTCCACGGGCAATGGCTGGCGGACCTGTTCTGGCCCTGCTTCGGCCTGGCCGCCGCCACCGGTGTGTTGCTGGTCAGCCTGCGTCGCCCCAACCCAAACACCACCGGTCGCTGGTTGATCGGTACGCTCTGGCTGCAAGCCGCCGGCGTATTTGCCTGCCTGCTGGGCAGCGGGCCGGGGCTGGCGTTGGGCGTGATCCTGTGTGGCGCGCCATTCCTGGCCTGCATGCAACTGGTGATGCTGCGCTCCCGGGAACTGGCGCCCCACGCCACTCAGCGCAACGCTGGCCTGTTGACCGCCTGTTTTGCCGTGGGCCAACTCAGCGGGCCGCTGCTGGCGGCGCTGAGCAGCCATTTCAGCGGAGGCCTGCAACCGGCGCTGATCATTGCCGGCAGCGGTCTGCTGCTGGCCGGCGGCCTGTTGCTGCGGCCCGCCAGCCAGGGCGCGGCAAGGCCTTGCGCCCAGACCGCCCTGCGTTGATCAGGCCTGGCCGGCCGGGCTGAGCGATTTGTTCAGTTGCGTGGCCGGCTCGCGGCGCGCCAGAGCGAAATACAACACTCCGCCAAGGAAGCAACCGGTGAACCAGGCAAAGTTGGCCATCGGTTGCAACAGCGGGGTGAAGGTGATCGCCACGCCCATCAACGTCGCTGGAATCAAGGCCTTGACCGCGGTCCAGTTGATGCCGCCACTGTAGTAATAACGCCCGCTCGGCCCGTCGTTGAACAACGCATCCACGTCGATCTGCTGCTTTTTGATCAGGTAGTAATCCACCAGCAGGATCCCGAACAGCGGCCCGATAAACGCCGCCAACACGTCCAGGGTGTAGTGGATCACTTCAGGGTTATTGAACAGGTTCCACGGCGTGATGAAAATCGAGGCCACCGCCGCGATCATGCCGCCGGCGCGCCAGCTGATCTTGCTCGGCGCGACGTTGGCGAAGTCGAACGCCGGGGAGACGAAGTTGGCGACAATATTGATACCAATGGTGGCGGTCACAAAGGCAAAGGCGCCCAGCAAGACGGCCACATTGTTGTCGATGCGCGCCACAGTGGCGATCGGGTCATGAAGCATTTCGCCGAACACCGGCAAGGTCCCGGAAACAATCACCACGGTGACCAGGGAGAACGCCAGGAAATTCACCGGCAGCCCCCAGAAGTTGCCCCGGCGTACGTCAGACATGCTCCGGCAATAACGGCTGAAATCGCCGAAGTTCAGGGTCGGACCGGAAAAGTACGACACCACCAGTGCCGTCGCCACGATCACCTGACCAAACGCTTGCCAACCAGACAGGGACTTTTCCGCCAGGGTGAAGCTGATATTGCTCCAACCGGCCTTCCACACTATCCATCCGGCCAACAGGAACATCACCGCATAGACCACCGGTCCGGCCCAGTCGATGAAACGACGGATCGATTCCATACCGGTCCAGAACACCAGCGCCTGGACAAACCACAAGCTGAGGAAACCGAACCAGCCCAGGTAGGACAAACCGGCAAAATGCGGCGTCGCGTAGACTTCCATCGAAGGAAAAAACCGCAGCACCACGATAATCAGCGCACTGGAGGCCAAATACGTCTGAATGCCGTACCAGGCCACGGCGATCAAGCCACGAATGACCGCCGGAATATTCGCCCCGAACACGCCGAACGCCAACCGGCAGATCACCGGATACGGCACCGCCGCCTGCTGGCTCGGCTTGGCGACCAGGTTGGCGATCAACTGCACGATGCAGATCCCACCAAGCAAGGCAATCAACACCTGCCAACTCGCCAACCCCAGCGCGAACAGACTGGCGGCAAACACATAGCCGCCCACACTGTGCACATCGCTCATCCAGAAGGCGAAGATGTTGTACCAATTCCATTTCTGCGGCAGCGGGCCCAAGTCCTCGTTATAGAGGCGGGGGCTGTAGCCGTTGGGCAATTGCTCGGACATTGCGGGGCTCCTTTGAGTACCGCCGTGCCCCCGCCTCGACCTGCTCACCATACTGCGCACGGGAGCCGGCATGGTTTGTATACGCGTTGCTACGCAGAATGCGTGCCATAGCAGCGAAATGTGAGACAAACCGGGGGGTGTAGCGGCGGTTAAAGCCGAGCAAGAGCAGGCATGTGCCCACGAACAGGGCGCGGGCGCATGCTAAAGGTGCAGAGTTTTGTATACAGAGGAAAGTCGCAGCGCACCGCTATGTGGGAGCAAAGCTTGCTCGCGAAACAGGCGCCTCGGTTTCAGAAAGACCGCATCGCCTTCATCGCGGGCAAGCCTTGCTCCCACAACTGGCCTCGCTGGCCACATAAAACCCTTACTTGCCACAGATGAGTGGCTCGACTGAAGATCAGCTCAACTCGATGCGATCAGCATGAATGACAATCTGCCCATTCTTGTACAGCGCACCAATGGCCTTCTTGAAGTTGCCCTTGCTCACGCCAAACAGGCTGCTGATCAGCGCCGGGTCGCTCTTGTCACTGACCGGCAACGTGCCGTTGTTTTCACGCAACTTGGCGAGGATCTTGGCGTTCAGGCTGGTGGCGGCTTCCTGGCCCACCGGCTGTAGGCTCAGGCTGATCTTGCCGTCCGGGCGGATTTCCTTGATAAAGCCTTTTTCCTGTTTGCCGGCGCGCATGAACTTGAAGATTTCGTTCTTGTGTATCAGGCCCCAGTGCTTGTTATTGATGATCGCCTTGAACCCCATGTCGGTGGCTTCGGCGACCAGCAAATCCACTTCCTGGCCCGGCGTATAGTTGGCCGGCGTCTTGTCCAGATAACGATCCAGGCGCGCCGTGGCGGTGATGCGGCGGGTGTGCTTGTCGAGGTAGACGTGCACCACGCAGTACTCGCCAGCGGTCATCTGGCGCTTTTCTTCGGAGTACGGCAGCAACAGATCCTTGGGCAGGCCCCAGTCCAGGAACACGCCGATACTGTTGACTTCAGCCACTTTCAGGCTGGCGAATTCACCCACCTGAACTTTGGGTTTTTCCGTGGTAGCGATCAGTTTGTCGTCGCTGTCCAGATAAATGAAAACATTGAGCCAGTCTTCATCTTCGCTGGGAATATCCTTGGGGATATAACGGTTGGGCAGCAGGATTTCGCCGTCCGCACCGCCGTCCAGATATAAACCGAAGTTAGTGTGTTTAACCACTTGCAAACTGTTGTAGCGCCCGACTAAAGCCATTTCCAATACCCTCATTGCGTGGGCGGCATTCTACCCGGTTTTGCGGTGCGATTCGTGGCCGCCGGCAAGGTTTGCCGGCAAGGCCCTGCACAACCGTTGATTTTCCTGGGCTTTCGCCCCAGACACGGCCATTCGTCAGGCGAACGACGGTGCGTACAGCTCGCGATCAACGCCGTATTTCGCCAGCGGTTGTTATTTAAAACAGAGGCTTAGGGCAATAATTGCAGGATAATCGCTCATTATTCCCGTCCCCACAGCGATAATTCAGAAGGATATTTGCCAAGCAATTGTCAAGTATTTCCTGTACGATGCCTGGCCCAATTAATTATCTACAGGTTAATGGCCGTCATGCGCGTAAAAGCATCCAACAGCAAAGCAAAGCCAGCTCCAGCCGTTGAAACCAGCGAGTCGATCAACGACCAGATCGCTGCGTTCCTCAAGTCCGGCGGCGAGATCCAGCAAATTGCCAAAGGCGTCAGCGGCCAGACATTCGGCCCGTCCAAGCAGATCAGCCTGGGTAAGAAGTAACCTGCGCGTCACCTGGTCCCAAAGCGCTTTGAGCTTCGAAGCGCTTGGACTGGAACCCTCCCCCGTCCCACCCATTTCCCATGAATCGACGAACGGCCTTCGCAGCCGAGCATTCGCCGGTATGCTTGCACCTCTCTAGCTCAAGCGTTTCAGCTTAATAACCGATCCTGCTTCCCGCTTTTCATGGAGTGAAGCATGCGTGGCCCTATTGTTCTGCTGATGATCAGCCTGTTGCCATGTTCCCTCGCCCAGGGGCAGGTATTCCAGCGCGAGCTCGGCGACTTCGACCTCAAGCTCGGCACCACGCCCAGCCGCAGCATGGCCCAGGGCCTGGTCACGCCGTCGAGCACCGGTTCGTTCCACGGTGGCCTGGACCTGAGCCACGACAGCGGCTGGTACGTCGGCCAGTGGTCACCCAGCGCCGGCCTGACATCGTCCGCCGACCTTGAGGTCGATTCCTACATGGGCTTTAAACAACCCTTCGACCAGACCCTGGGCTACGAAGTCGGTCTGATCCACTACAGCTACCCTACCGTCGATACCCTCGACAGCCAGGAGTTCTATGGCGGCCTGACCGTGCTCGGCAGCCGTTTCGGCGCTGCCCTGAGCAACGACCCGGACAAACAGAACAGCACGCTGTTTGCCGACTTGGGCGGCAACATACCGTTCGGCATTGGCATCAGCGCCAAATACACCACCCACCAGCTCAACACACCGGTCTCGGTCGAGAACGGTTATGTCGGCAGTTTCAGCGACTGGTCATTGAAAATTTCCCGCCCGTGGAAGGGCCTCGACCTGGACCTGATCTACAGCGACTCAAGCCTCAGCGGCAGCAGTTGCTCGGCATACTCCGGCCACAACAGCGAATGCGACAGCCTGCTGACCCTCAAGATGGCCCACCCTTTTTACTAAGCGTTACGCATTTAATCGGCTGAACTGCCGCGCGTCTGCGATGCTCAAACAAAGCACCTCCGCCTTCGCAAGGACTCGCTCATGCCGCGCTGGTTGACCCGCTCTGCCATGTTCATCGCACTGTTGCTGACGCTCACCGCCTGCAGCCGCATAGGCCTGGCCTACCGCAACCTCGACCTGATCATTCCCTGGACCCTCAACGATTACCTGGACATCAGAGGCGCGCAAAAAGACTGGTTCAACGAACGCCTCAAGGACCATCTGACCTGGCATTGCACTACCCAATTGCCCGGCTACCTCGACTGGCTGGATCGCCTCAAGACCATGGTGCAAACCGACCAGGTAACCGACGAAGCCTTGCAACAACGCACCCAGGAAGCCGAGGCCGCCATCGCCGAAACCGCCCGGGAAATCACCCCCTCGGCCATCGAACTGCTGCAGGGCCTGAACGACGATCAGGTCGATGACATGGACGCCGCCTTCGTCAAGGACCAGCGCAAACGCCAGCAGCAGTACCTCAAGCCGACGTTGCAGGAACAGATCCAGCAACGCAGCGACCGCATGGTCAAACGCCTGGACGACTGGCTCGGCCCGCTCACCGACACCCAGCGCCAGCGGGTGACGGCCTGGTCCACCGCCCTGGGGGACCAGAACCAGCAATGGATCGCCAACCGCGCCCACTGGCAAAACCAGTTCAGCGAAGCCGTGGCCCAACGCCACAGCCCCGACTTCCCCAAACGCATCGAACAATTGCTGGTCAACCGCGAAAGCCTCTGGACCCCCGCCTACCGCGAAGCCTTCAGCAAAACCGAAGCCCAGGCCCGCAGCCTGCTGGTGGACCTGATGGCCGAAAGCACCCCGCCCCAGCGCGAACGGCTGCTGAAGAAAATCGACGGTGTGAAGAAAGATTTCACTGATTTGAAGTGCCTGAAAGCAGCACGCTCCTAAAACCACGGAGATCCCATGTGAGAGCGAGCTTGTGTGGGAGCAAAGCTTGCCCGCGATAGCATCACCTCGGTCCATCTGATAGACCATGTTGCCTACATCGCGGGCAAGCCTTGCTCCCACACAAACCCAGCTCCCACGGGATTCAGTGCAGGCCTGTCAGGCAATCTGCGCCTTGGAAGCCAAATCATCAAACGTAAACTCATCCAGCGCATCTTCCTGCTCATCCAGCACCTGGCGCGGATGATCATTACCCGGGATGCTGCTGTCGATCAGGCTCAACAACCGCGAACCACGCGGCGTCAGCACAAAATTCTCGCCATTGCCGCCCTCTTCCTCCGGCCGCGGCTCGATATAGCCACGCTCCAGCAGCAACTTCTCGTACTCCCCGGCAACCGCTTTCAGATGATCGAGGTTATCGATCGCCTCGCCTTCAGCCCCTTTCGCCGCCGCGTATTCCTCCGCGTAAGCCCGAGGAGCAAAGCTGTGACCGGCGCCGTTCTGCACTTCGTGCAACAACCGTTCGATCAAGTCCCAGTTATAAGTCGTCATCCTGGTCCATCCTCCAAAGAGTGAGATGCCTACCTAGGTTGTGACCGAGGAGCCGCGCCGCCGTTCAGCCGGGTTTCCAGTCGGTCCCAACCTTGAACCGACCAACGGCCTGTCGAATTGCTCCGAGGCCAAACGACCAACTGTTGAAGGCCGATCTAGCGGCCCTGACCACAGGAGAAATCACCATGAACGTAGAGAATCATCCAGTCGTCTCGCGGGAAGAATGGCTCGCCGCCCGCCGCCAACACCTGGCCCACGAAAAAGCCTTCACCCGCGAACGGGACAAACTCAGCGCCGAACGCCGCGCCCTGCCCTGGGTCAAAATCGAAAAACCCTACCGCTTCCAAGGCCCCGACGGCGAACTGAGCCTGGCCGACCTGTTCGGCGGCCGCAGCCAACTGATCATCTACCACTTCATGTTCGCCGAAGGCTGGAAAGAAGGCTGCCAGGGCTGCTCGTTCCTGTCCGACCACATCGACGGCGCCAACCAACACCTGGCCCACCACGACGTCGCCATCGTGGCCGTCTCCCACGCGCCCTTCGCCGAATTCCAACCCTTCAAACGCCGCATGGGCTGGGCCTTCGATTGGGTCTCATCCGAAGGCTGCGACTTCAACTACGACTTCGGCGTCAGCTTCAAAGCCGAAGACACCGCCACCGGAAAAGCCACCTACAACTACGAAACAACCGACACCACCGAAGGTGAACTCCCCGGCCTGAGCGTCTTCTATCGCAACGAAGCCGGCGACATCTTCCACACCTACTCCACCTACGCCCGCGGCCTCGACATCTTGGTCGGCACCTACAACTACCTCGACCTGACGCCCAAGGGCCGCAACGAAGACGAAATCATGGACTGGGTGCGGCATCACGATAAATACGAAGAGGCCAAGCCCCACGGCTGCTGCCACAGCTGACGCGCCAACCCGCCCAGTCGAGCGCGATCCCTGTGGCGAGGGAGCTTGCTCCCGCTCGACTGCGTAGCGGTCGCCTTCTGTGCCTGCCAGCGTAAATAGCGGGTAATGGAAGGATGGGAAACTAAGGGGACCTGCTTCCATACGAGAACCGGACCAGACCACGATTAAAAAGACAGACCGATCTCGATTCGTCTATCTCAAATCCCCTTGCCCTGCGCCACCCACAGATCGTAAGCATCCTGCATGGCTAGCCAACTCTCCGGCGAACGGCCAAGCGCTACAGACAGCCGCAACGCCATTTCGGGCGTCACGCGGCTGGAGACCTTCAAAACACGGCTCAGTGTTGAGGGGGGTTATCCCGAGCTTTTCCGCCAGTTCAAGGCCGCTGATGCCGTTCGGATCCAAGTAAGTCTCGGCAATGAACTCCCCAGGATGGGAGGATTGTGCATATTCATCAGCACGGCGCGGCGGAAGAAATCCTCACCTAGCGGGGGTATATCGCTGGTATCGATGTCCGAGTCGTCCAACTTGGCCAAACGCTCCCAATCGGTTTTCGATGTTTCCGACATAACATATGCCTCCTGCTTAGTGGCTATTCGGGCGCAGACATGCAGATCTCATCGCCTCGCCGTTCGGTGTAACCAACCACGCCAACCACACACTGATCAGGCCGATGGTTCGACGCGGCGCACCTCTGACCAAAGACTACTGTCGAAACCGTCCTTCTGAAATCAGACGCATCCCGTATAGAAGTACGAAGGATCCCGCTCGGAGGTTGAAACTTCCTACTAAACGGACAGATGACAAACCAGTTCGTAGTAGAGGAAACCAGGACTTATTCACATCACAACGAACACTGAGAGGCCCAGCCCTGCGGCGACTAATGCGGATAAGCATAATTCTCAAGTCGATCATCGCTCCCGTGGCGAGGGAGCTTGCTCCCGCTCGACTGCGCAGCAGTCGCTTGCCTTAAGCCGACAACTGCCAGGGTAAAGGTCCTACGTGAAGCTCGGAAAGCGGTGTCTTGTAGCTCAAGAGCGGATCGCACTATAGTCCCTCGTCGCCCAAAAACGCGGCCGGGTTTGGCGACCCGATCTACAGAGAGGCTCATCAACTTTCGAGGCTCTGATTATGACCAGATACATGCCCATCACCGGAATCGACTGCGCCCCGGCCACCCTGCTCATCGACACCGAAGCGCCGCTCGATGTCCTCTTCGAAACCGCCGATTACCGCATCCGCACCGTGACCCAGTTACTGGAAAATATCGCGTTCCGTTCGGATATCAGCTCCGATACGGTGGTGCTTTCAGACTTTTGCAAGATGCTGACGATAGCGTTGCGCGATGGTTGTGATGTGATGGACGTGATTGGGAGACGGTTGCGGGCGCAAGCTGCTGGGTAACGAAAACGGGCGACCCTTGGGTCGCCCGTTTTTCACATACGCGGAGAGCAAAATGATTGAGACCTTTACAGAATTTGACCCCGCAGAATATCTCAGTACTCCAGAGGCCATTGCGGAGTTCATGAGAGATGCCCGGGAAACCGACGATGCAAGCTACATCGCCAAAGCGATGGAAGTAGTCGCACGCGCCAAGGGGATGACCGAATTGTCCAGGGAATGAATCATGCGAAAGCGAGCTTTCCTACCTGCAACAAATCAACATGCTGGCGAGCAACCCACAGATCGTAAAGCGGGAACAGCCCAGGTTTCTATCTATTCCCGTTTCTCACTTTGCACCTGCGGTCGGGTCCTCCCCCCGAAAAAAACCGGAAGCAAGTCCGGTTTTTTTATCGAAAGAGCATTGTTCTTGTTTCAAATTGCAGTCTGCTCCGCGTCTACGACGCCCCCTGCTCGTGGTGTCTGGCAGCTACTTGCCCGTACTGTCAACCACGTCCTGACTCTGAAAGCCCAAAGCGTATTTTCGAGCCCGCTCAGTCATGGTGTGAGGATCCGGCAAGCCTACGGTTTCTGGGTTCCTGAAGCCGGTAGGCTCAACGAAGTTCGGTGTATGAGGTTTGACCTTGGGTGGTTTGATCGCATCAAACAGGAAACTGAAGCCTTGTTTCAATTGGCTCTGGGCAATGCCGTGACACCCCATGCAACCGCCCATGGTCAGGCTTTGAGTACCGTGGTCATAATCCGGCACCCTGATGTTCTTAAAGTCACGGGTATTGGTCAGGACGCTGTCCTCTGGAATGGGGAATGAATTGCTTCCGCGAAACAGCTGGATCCCCGGCTGACTGCTTTCGACCATGATATTGGCCAGGTAGTAATCCGGATCTGTTTGTTCGCTCGAAGGGATGGCCTGCACCCCTTTAAGCCGGTAATGCTTCCAGACTGAATGGGTGAATTCGCTGCTCCCCTCCATCAGCGCCTGGACCTGATTGTTGACCGCAGCGACTTCATTAAAGACGGTTTGCGGTTGCACTACAGTGATCGGGCCGGCCTGCCCCTTGGGTATCCCCTTGGTACCGGAGTAGATTTGCGGAACGCTCGACTCCACGAAATCGGTCTTGGGCAGGAAAAGCTTATGGGTTGCGTTGCCGTCGGAGAAGATGGCAAACGGTGGGTTAGGTGCTAATGGGGAGGTCGTGGGATAGGCAATCCTGTTGTAGTTGGCGATGTAGTAGAGACCGGTCGGCGACTTGCCGTCAGGTAATGTCAGGGCATCTTCGTGCTCGAACGTGGCGAAGATGAAGGTCGGGTAGTTGGGCGTCTTGTGGATAATATGCAAGGCGACCAAAGCGTAGTCTTCATTGTGCGCTACCGGCTTAGCGTCGGAGCCCTGATAGGTCACCACAGTTGCCGTGTGGTAGCGCGACTGATTCTGTGGCGCAATATCTGCCAGCTTGCGCCATGCCGCCTTGACCTCCACCGCGCCGTCGGGCAAGACGATATTTGTGTCGGGATAGGTGCTCAGTTCTTTCGCATAGTTGTAAATGACGGGATTGGCCTTGGCCTCAAAGAGAATCTGGCTGTCCAATGAAGGGGCGTAGTCGGTCCCATTCATCGCCACGTTTGGAGGGGACTTCGGAAAAAATATCGCGTTTTGCCCTATCTGGGTCGCCTCATCCAGATTGTTGTAATGATTGAAGGTAGCGCCTGAAGCCAACGGCGCGCCGTTGGGAAACTCGATATAACTGTATTGCGGGTCAGAACCAAACGGACGCGTAGGCCCGCCTGCGCCGTTTCTGTTTGTTCCTGGAAACAACTCAGTACGGTGCGCGAAGGTTTGCCATAACAAGGGGCTGGGAGACTGTGGCACCTTGCCCGAATCAGCAAAACTGCTGGCGGGATTGCCGACGCCGCGGTTAGCGGGCAATGGTGCCGCAGCCGTATTGTTCAGTGCGAAAAAGCTGCGCCAGGCGAAGGTTGCATAGTCGGTATGGCTAAGGCCCGTCGGCAGATCCACAGGCAGTTGCGGGTCACGCGCGGTTAGATCGCTTGTAGTAATGGCATAGGAAACCCCCAAACCCGAGGGGTAGGCAGAACGCCCGGGAAAAGCGTAATAGGGCGCCCATTTAAGTCCAGCGGCTGAACCGGTTGGGCCGATTGAATCGGCTGAATAATATGTATTGGGGCCACTGCTGATGAACAAGCGTTCATTGACCATCGTTGCACTGTTCAGGGGGCTATTGCCAGGTATCCCCGTCAGCCCCTGCTTCGCGCCCCAGTTACCACCCCGGTCATAAGTACGCTCGAACAAGCCGCCGTTAAAAAAAGTGTAATAAACTCTCAAATCACCGTTATAGACGACAGGTACCAGATTCACGATCGTCTCGGGGCCTTCCTGGAATGCGGTTTTCTCCGAGCTCCATTTAACGCCATCATAGGTCACGTAATAAACAGCCTTACCCCTGTTTTCGTTATACAAGACGAACAACTGACCGTTATAGACGACAGGCTTGTTACTTGCGGCCGTATGGACGGTCGGAACAGAGCTGACATTAGGCGGCCAGCCGCTTCCGTCCCGGGAGCTGATAGTATTTAAGCGACCTTGCACGTCAGCAAAGGTCAGCACCAGTTCTTGCTTGAATACGGTTGCCGAGACATCAGTCAAGATGCTGCCCACCGGGATGAATTTTGGCGCGGACCAGCTTTTCCCCTCTACCGAGGAGGAATAATAGATATTTTTCTGATCATCTCTACTGGTCCAGAAAATATAGACTTGGCCCTTGAACGATTGCACCACCGGAACAGTGTATGTGGATTTGAATGGCACAGTGTGCGTCGAAGAAGGCTTGCCGCCTGAGGCGGCTGGATTGTCAAAGACATCGACGACAATCCCCCCACCTTGTAATAGTGGCGTGGCAGTAATCAGTCGCTCCGCATAGGCCGATGAGAGCGCAAATAAACCACACAGACACAACACCAACCGACCGAGTATCGTTCTAAGGCTCATAGGTTTCATTCCTTGAGTGAGTGACTACCTCAGGTCATACGTATGCCTGGATAGTTATTCCATTTGCTAAAAGCATGATCTGCACCGACAGCGAAGTGTCCAGGCTCAACCGTTTTTGTAGTCACCTCCGTTGTTATTCATGGCGACGCATGGGGTTGGAAGAGAGATGTACGGCAGGCGCATCCTCCATGGTAGTCGACTGTTTAATATCGGCTAGGAGAACGCCGAAAAAGACCTCAAGCGGTGGCGACTCAAGGTGAACTTTCCAACCAACCAGGGCCTCAACTCATTACCTGCCCAACAAGGAATATGAGGCCCTGCCATGAAAACCCTCTTGAAACTCACCCTCGCCGCCACCCTCACCTGCGCCCTGCCCGCCTGGGCCACTTGTACACCTGAGGAAGCGACTGCCAAGCGCGAACAACTGGCAAATGAAGTGACCAAACTCACCGAGCAGAACCCGGCCAAGGCCAAGGAAATCAACGATGAGTTGCAGGCCATGGACCGGGAGACTGCCAGTAAGGATGTGCCGGATAAGTGCCAGCTGATTGATAAGCGCCTGGAAGAATTGAAGAACGCAGAAAAGAAAGCTGGGTGATTAGCCACAGCCGAGCCCAACCCGCTTTTGTGGCGAGGTTATTTGTGGGAGCAAGGCTTGCCCGCGATGAAGGCGATGCGGTCTTTCAGAAATCGAGGCGCCTGTGTCGCGAGCAAGCTTTGCTCCCACAAATCCCCCTCGCCACAGGTTCTGGCCGAACTTCAGGTTTAGTTTCACATCGAGTAGGAGGCGGATTTACATCCGCCGTCCTCTCACACCACCGTACGTACGGTTCCGTATACGGCGGTTCAGGTTATGCGGATAAACCATTGATCGTATCCAGTATCGAGACCAGTCCAAACCGGTCCCATAGTTTCTTCGGTAACGCCTGATTCATATGTGACGCTCCCGA
>NZ_LMDO01000005.1:0-7221 GCF_001425105.1 Pseudomonas sp. Root401
CGGGGCCCGAAGGTGCCCAAATCCAAAGAGTGGCTGGAAGGCAAAGCCGCGAATGCTCACGTGTCGACGGATCGGGTGCTCAAGGCCGCTAAAGCCAAAAGACCTTGAAAGGGCTGAGTTTGAGGGCAGAATGCGTCTGGTAGCTGCCGCTGGCCACTTCGGCCTCAAGGAACTCGAAGCCGTTGGGCAGGGACAGGCGGACTCGATGAGGAGAGCCGTCGATCGGGCTGCGGATCGGCTCGCCACTGGCCTGCAACACGCCTGGAATGTCCAGGTGCGCCAAGCGCTGATCGACATCGATGGAGAGGGTGATGGGCACGAACAGCGGTTCGAACGCTTCACTCATGGTACTGCTGAACACCTGAAACACGTTGGCCCCAGGGTCGCTCTCCAGACCAGAGAGGATGGCCAGCAAGGACTGGCGCTGCGCCTCGTCGGCGCGTTCATCGATGAACACCTGGCAACTGCCGTTGCCCTCATGGATAGCACCCGGCCAAGCGAAGGTGGCAGCCCAGCACAAACCGTCCAGCGCCACCTGATTGAAATACCCGTGTTCCACTCGCATCGACGCCACCGCCTGGCAGTGACCATGGGTCGGTGGCGCATCGAATTGGCAGGGGCAGCCCCAATTGCAGTTGCAGGCAACGAACTCGACGCCCTGCATGCGCCATTCGGCGATGGACATGATCAACCTCTTCACCTGGCGGGTGAAATGAAAGCTGCGGTTACCCCATCCCCCATTAGTTAACGCTAGCAGCGCGCGCGCGTCGGATACGGGCTGCCGACCAAAGGTGCAAGCTGCCAGTCATGTCGGCGCGGGCCTGTAGGCGCTGGCGAAGCCTGCGATCTTTTGATCTTTTGATCTTTTGATCTTTTGATCTTTTGATCTTTTGATCTTTTGATCTTTTGATCTTTCGCTTGAGATTCCTACACAGCTCCTACACAGCTCCTGCACAGCTCCTTCGCAGCTGCCACAGGTTGCACATAGCTGTCGAAATCAGCTCAGGCTCTCATCGATCACCAACACCAGCTTCCCGGACACCTGGTTGGCCGCCAGTTCCGCGAACGCTGCTTCGGCGTCCTTGATGGCGAAGGTCTTGGCCAGTTGCGGGCTCAGGCGTTTGTCGGCAAACAGCGGCCACACCTGTTGGCCCAGCTCGCTGATCAGGTCGGCCTTGAACTGCTCGTCTCGGCTGCGCAAGGTCGAGCCAAGCAATTGGATGCGCTTGCCCAGCACCTGCGCCAGATCGAGCTCGGTCGAGCGCCCGCCCATCAGGCCGATCAACACCCAGCGGCCGTCAACTGACAAAAGTTTCACGTTGAGTTTGGCGTAGCTGCCGCCCACCGGATCGAGGATCACGTCGAAAGGGCCGAGATCGTTCAAACTCTCCAAGCCATCGGTGCGGACCACGCCGCCCTGGGCGCCCAGGGCCTCGCAATAGGCCAGCCGTTCGGTCGAACCGACACTGACCCAGCATGGGTTGCCGAACGCCTTACACAGCTGGATCGCGGCCGAGCCGACGCCACTGGCCCCGGCGTGCAACAGGACTTTTTCACCCGGCTTGAGCGCCGCCAGCTGGAACAGGTTCAGCCACGCGGTGCTGTAGACCTCCGGCAGCGCGGCCGCTTCAGCCAATGACAAGCCCTCCGGCACCGGCAATACATGCCGGCCATCGACCACCACCTCCTCGGCCATCCCGCCGCCGGCCAGCAACGCGCAAACCCGATCACCCACCTGCCAGGACGAGCCCGGCCCGACCTCGCTGATCACCCCGGCGCACTCCAGCCCCAACACCTGGCTGGCGCCGGGTGGCGGCGGGTAAAGTCCGGCTTTTTGCAGCAAATCGGCCCGATTCAGGCCCGCGGCTGCCACACGAATACGAACTTGCCCGACATCACACGCTGGGCTCGGCTCATCTGCCCATACCACTTGGCCTTCAACGCCTTGCAATGCTTTCACGGTGCCTCCATAGTGAGTCTCGACTGGGCCCGCTGCTTCAACGCCGGGCTTTCTTGCATTATGCGCCCGGGCCACATGGAACCGGCGACTTCAAAGACGGCCTAATATGCGTTATCAATTGTCCCTGCGTCGAATCAGCATGAAGCACCTGTTCCCCAGTACCGCCCTCGCGCTAGTCATTGGCCTCGGCCTGTTACCGTTGTCGAACGATACGTTCGCAGCCAACAGCTGGGACAAGCTTCAGCCCGATCGCGACGAGGTGATTGCCAGCCTTAACGTCGTCGAGTTGCTCAAGCGCCATCACTACAGCAAGCCGCCGCTCGATGATGCGCGCTCGGTCATCATCTACGACAGCTACCTGAAGCTGCTCGATCCGTCGCGCAGTTATTTCCTGGCCAGCGACATCGCTGAATTCGACAAGTGGAAAACCCAGTTCGACGACTTCCTCAAGAGCGGCGACCTGAACGCCGGGTTCACCATCTACAAGCGCTACCTGGACCGCGTGAAGGCGCGTCTGGACTACGCCATTGCCGAGCTGAACAAAGGCGTCGACAAAATCGATTTCAATACCAAGGAAACCTTGCTGGTCGACCGCAAGGATGCCCCTTGGCTCAAAAGCACAGCCGAACTCGATGACCTGTGGCGCAAGCGCGTCAAGGACGAAGTGCTGCGCATGAAGATCGCCGGCAAGGATCCCAAGCAGATCCAGGAAACCCTGACCAAGCGCTACAAGAACCAATTGGCTCGCTTGGACCAGACCCGCGCCGAAGACATTTTCCAGGCGTACATCAACACCTTCGCCATGTCCTACGACCCGCACACCAATTATCTGTCGCCGGATAACGCGGAAAACTTCGACATCAACATGAGCCTGTCACTGGAAGGCATCGGTGCGGTGCTGCAGAGCGACAACGACCAGGTGAAAATCGTGCGCCTGGTCCCGGCGGGCCCTGCGGACAAGACCAAACAGGTCAGCCCGGCGGACAAGATCATCGGCGTGGCCCAAGGCAACAAGGAAATGGTCGACGTGGTCGGCTGGCGCCTGGACGAAGTGGTCAAGCTGATCCGTGGCCCGAAAGGCTCGGTGGTGCGCCTGGAAGTCATCCCGGCCAGCAATGCGCCGAACGACCAGACCAGCAAGATCGTGGCCATCACCCGTGAAGCGGTGAAGCTGGAAGAACAGGCGGCGAAGAAATCGGTCCTCAACCTCAAGCAGGACGGCAAGGACTACAAGCTCGGCATCATTGAGATCCCGGCCTTCTACCTGGATTTCAAGGCCTTCCGTGCCGGGGATCCGAACTACAAGAGCACCACCCGCGACGTCAAGAAGCTGCTGACCGAACTGCAGAAGGAAAAGGTCGACGGCGTGGTCATCGACTTGCGCAACAACGGCGGCGGCTCCCTGCAGGAAGCCACCGAGCTGACCAGCCTGTTCATCGACAAGGGCCCGACCGTGCTCGTGCGTAACGCCGATGGCCGGGTGGATGTGCTGGAAGACGAAAACCCGGGCGCGTTCTACAAGGGACCGATGGCCTTGCTGGTTAATCGCCTGTCCGCGTCGGCCTCGGAGATTTTCGCCGGTGCCATGCAGGACTATCACCGTGCGCTGATCATCGGCGGCCAGACCTTCGGCAAAGGCACCGTGCAGACCATCCAGCCGCTCAACCACGGCGAACTGAAACTGACCCTGGCGAAGTTCTACCGGGTTTCCGGCCAGAGCACCCAGCACCAGGGCGTGCTGCCTGACATCGATTACCCGTCGATCATCGACACCAAGGAAATCGGTGAAAGCGCCCTGCCCGAAGCCATGCCATGGGACACCATCCGGCCTGCGATCAAACCGGCCGTGGACCCGTTCAAACCGTTCCTGGCCCAACTCAAGTCCGACCACGATGCGCGCTCGTCCCAGGACGCGGAATTCGTGTTCATCCGCGACAAGCTGGCCCTGGCGCAGAAGTTGATGATGGAAAAAACCGTCACCCTCAACGAAGCCGAACGTCGCGCTCAGCATGCCGACATCGAGACCAAGCAACTGACCATGGAAAACCTGCGTCGCAAGGCCAAGGGCGAAGAACCGCTCAAAGAGCTGAAGAAAGAGGACGAGGACCTGATCACCGAGCCGGAGAAAACCAAGCCGGAAGACGATGCCTACCTGAGCGAGACCGGGCGGATCCTGCTGGATTACCTGAAACTCAACACGGCGATCGCCAAGCACTAAGATGATGGCCATTTAATGGTGATGCTCGTCGGAGTGTCATCAAACTGACATCAGTCTGTCGTGAAATACAGGACTGGGTGCCCCGTACCCGGTCCTTTTTTTATCGCCAGAGATTGCCATGACCACGACAGAACAGCTGAGTGCCTTGAGTTCGATCCTGGCTCAAAGCGGTTTGCACAGTCTGTTCCAACCGATCATCTGCCTTTCCGAACGGCGCATCGTGGGTTATGAAGCCTTGACCCGCGGCCCCTCCAACAGCCCGCTGCACTCCCCCATCGCGCTGCTTTCCGTGGCCCGCCAGGCCGGCCGCCTCAGCGAATTGGAACTGGCCTGCCGCCGCAGCGCCTGCCAGCGCTTCAATGAGCAAAAGCTGCCGGGCAAGCTGTTTCTCAACGTCTCGCCCGAGTCGCTGCTGGAATCGGCACACCAGACGGGGCGCACACTGCAACTGCTGCAGGACTTCGGCATTGCCCCCAGCCAGGTCGTGATCGAACTGACCGAACAAACCCCGATCGATGACTTCCAGCTCCTGCAAACCGCGCTGCATCATTATCGTGCGATGGGTTTCTCGATTGCCCTGGACGACTTGGGCGCCGGTTATTCGAGCCTGCGGCTGTGGTCTGAATTGCGGCCCGATTATGTGAAGATCGACCGGCATTTCATCGACGGCATCCACCAGGACGCCCTCAAGCGCGAGTTCGTGGGCTCGATCCTGAAAATCGCCCGGGCCTCCCGCGCCCAGGTGATCGCCGAGGGAATCGAACTGCCGGAAGAACTGGCGGTGCTGATCGAAATGGGCGTCGACCTGGTCCAGGGCTATCTGCTGGCCCGGCCTCAGGAACAACCGTCACGCGATGCCAGAGCGCTGATGCCCAAGCAGGACAGCGGCGTGGCGGCGTTGAGCGACGAGGTCAACGACCTCAGTGCGCTGCTCAACGAACAACCGGCAGTGGCCCACAACACACCGACAGCCACCGTCCTGGAAGCGTTTCGTCGCCAGGCCAACCTCAACTCCCTGGCGGTGCTGGATGATCAAGGCCAGCCCTGCGGCATCGTTCACCGCCATTCGCTCTCGGATGCCTTGCTCAAACCCTTCGCCACCGACCTGTTCGCCCGCAAACCCATCAGTCGCCTGATGAGCGACGACTTTCTCGCGGTGGAGTTGAACCAGTCACTGCAACAAGTCAGCCGCCTGATCACCAGCCGCGCCCGACAACGCATCGAAGAAGACTTCATCATCACCCTCAACGGCGGCTACCTGGGCCTGGGCCGGGTGATCGATGTGCTCAAGCTCATCACCGAACTGAAAATCCAACAGGCCCGCTACGCCAACCCCCTGACCCTGCTGCCGGGTAACGTCCCGATCCAGCAATGCCTCACGCGCCTGCTGCAACAACGGCAGGAATCGGTGATCTGCTACGTGGACATCGACAGTTTCAAACCCTTCAACGACATCTACGGCTACGGTCGCGGCGATGAAGTCCTGCTGTGCCTGGCCCAATGCCTGAACGAACGCATCGACCCCAGCCGCGACTTCGTCGGCCACATCGGCGGCGACGACTTCCTGCTGGTCCTCGGCCCGGAAGACTGGCGCAGACGCCTGGATCAGCTACTCAGCGACTTCCAGACCCACTGCCGCCGCTTCTACCGCCCCGAGCACCTGGAGGCGGGATGTTTTACGGCGTTGAACCGACAGGGCGTTCGGCAGGAGTTCGCGTTGTTGTCGCTATCGATTGGGGTGGTGCATCTGCGTGCCGAGGCCTGTGAGGAGTTGGATGCCAGCCAGTTGGCTGAGCTGGCTTCACAGGCCAAGCACCATGCCAAGGAGATTCTGGGGGGGAGTGTGTATTTGGTGGATGGTTTGGCGGAGCGGGAGTCTGTGGTGGCGTTGGGTTTGTCGGTGTAAGCAGATTCTCCATTCACCACAGCCCGAACGCCTGGCGCAAACCCTGGGCTGCGTGCTGATCGTTCCCACGCTCCTGCGTGGGAACGCCGCCAGGGACGCTCCGCGTTCCGCTTCCGGATGTGACGCAGAGCGTCACGGGATGCATTCCCACGCAGAGCGAGGGAACGATCAAATACAATTAAGTTATGAGTTTTCGGCCACCTCTGACTGATAGCGTTTGAGGCAGCTCAGCAAAACTCTCATAAAGTGACGCTGATCCTTAACATCATCATCGAAATATGTGGTTATCCTCGAAAATATCTCATCAAAATTCGCCCCCTCTTCCAGATAGAAGGAAATTCTTTCAATAAACCATTCGCGCTCATGAGATTGAAATATTAAAAAATCGGATTTAAGCAAGAAATCAAACAACTCCACCAACTCGGAGTCGGCGTTGATATCCTTCGAGACGATAACCTCCTCCCTTGCCTCATCTATCGTATTCTCTATATCAAATACAAATAAGAGACTTCTTAGCACAACCATATCAGACGACTTCGTCATCACTCAAATTCCGTATAGCTGGTTATCGGAAGGCCTTTATCATTCAGTATCACCACAGCCTTTGTTTGCTCGCCATATTCCAACCCTTCCTTTTTATATCCTTCTCCGACTTTTCTTCCAAACTCAATAGGCTCACGAGATTGTTGCAGACCACTCTCTTTGAAAACGAGCCGTGCTCTATTTATCGCATAAAGTTGATCTCGATGACTTATGAAGTGTGTTGCCGCAGTAGGAATTTTAGGTTCTCCCTTTTTTTTACCCTTGGTATAACGTTCAATTTCACCCGTTGTAGGGTTTTTACCAGATTGCAGCCGTTCCATTTGCGATTGCAAGGTGGTCTGCGCACCGTGTTTTTCCAGAAAGTGAGCGCCATCAATAGAACCTTCCATTTCCCTTAACTCCTTATAAGCTTTTGCCTCCGCTAGTTCATGCTCCTGTGCCCGCTGCTCCGCCGTCATCGGCAGCCGCGGCTCACCCTCATCCACTCCAGCCTTAACCGCCGGATCCTGCTCCCCAACCGCCGGCCTACACCCACCCTTCCCCGGACAATCCACCAACCCCAACGGATCCACCCACCCCGTCGGGTTCAGGGTG
>NZ_LMDO01000005.1:7240-8672 GCF_001425105.1 Pseudomonas sp. Root401
TCCGGGTCGAAGTATTGGCCCTGGAAGCGCAAAGGTTGCTCAAGCTGTTCGCCGCCGCCGTGCTGGAGTTCGGTGAGTTTGCCGTAGCCGTTGTAGCGCGCCGACCAGACGATTTGGCCGCTGAAGCTGGTCAGTTCCTGGGGCGTGCCCAGGTGGTCGAGGTGGTAGTAGAACGGCGTGGCTTTTTCCGGGCCTTCGCCATCAAGCATCGCCAGTGGGCGGAAGGTGCCGGGTTCGTAGACGTAGCTGCGGTGGTGGCGTGGGCTGTTTTCGGCGATGACCTGGTCGCCCTGCCAGAAAAACTCCGTGGTCAGGCCGTCCACGGTCTTGCTGATGCGTCGGCCGAAGGCGTCGTAGCGGTAGGACGTTTCACGCCCGTTGGCCGTGATGACGCCGATCAGGCGGTGTTGGCTGTCGTAGCGGTAGGCGCTGACCAGGGCCTGGCCGCGGCGTTCGCGGAGCAGGTTGCCGAAGGCGTCGTAGTCGTAGTGGCGGTCGCCCTCCTTAGAAGTGTTCCGGCGGTTCGCTGTGGGAAAAATCGATGCGGGTCAGGCGATCCAGCGGGTCGTACTGGTAGCTGCGGCGGTTTCGGTTGTCGGAAAGGGTTTGCAGGTTGCCCTTGGCGCTGTAGGCATAATCGCGCCAGAACAGTTGCTGCTGTCGGCTCTGCCACACCGTCTGGGCCTTGAGACGGCCCTGTTCGTCGTAGTCGTAGTCACTGAGCAGCCGACCCTGCTGGCGTTGCCGTTCGCGTCCGCCGTCAAAGCGGTGTTCGGTCAGGCGCGAGCCGTTGAGGTCGATGGCGGTCAGAGCGCCACCCGGGGCATGGTGGTAGTCGAGCTGGCTGTCGTCCGGCAGGCGCAGGTGGTTGAGGCGCCCGCAAGCGTCGTAGCGGTAACGCAGGGTGCCCCAGCCCTGGTGCTCGCAGACCAAGCGGTCCTGGGCGTCGTATTCGAAGGCCAACGGATGATCGCTGCCGTCGTTGACGTGGACCAATCGGCCCAACTCGTCGTAGCGGTATTCGATGGCCTGGCCGTCGGGCAAGGTCTTGACCCGCAGCCGCCCAGCCGCGTCGCGCTGGTACTGGGTGAGCCGTTGTGAACCGTCCTCGCCGTGCTCGGTTTTTTCCAGCAGGTGTCCGTTGAGGTCGTAGGCGTAGGCAGTGCGTTGGCCGTCGAAGCCGACTTGCTGTCGGATCAAGCCGTTGGGCGTGTAGTCCAGCTGATATTTTTCGCCGGATTCGTTTTCGATTTCGGTCAGCAACAGCCGCGCCGAGTCGTAGCGGTACTTCAGCTCGCTGCCGTCGGGGTTCAGCCGGCGGCTGACCAGGTGTAGGTCGTCGGCGTATTCGTAGCGGGTGACCCGCCCTTGTTCATCGCACTCGGCGGTAACCTTGCCGTAGGCGTTGTAGAGCCAGGTCCGGGTGGCACCG
>NZ_LMDO01000005.1:8687-9534 GCF_001425105.1 Pseudomonas sp. Root401
GCGTCGTAGGAAAAACACCGGCGACCGCCGTCGGGCAGGATCTCTTCGGTCAGTTGGCCCAGGCGACTCCAGGTGAAGCGATGTTCGCCACCGTCCGGGGCATACGTCGCCAGCAGTTGCCCGTGGGCGTCGTAGGCATACTCCGTACGCTGGCCGTCCGGGTCGATGAGGACGATCACGTCCCCCCGGGCATTGCGCCGGTAGCTCCACACGGCCTTGCCGCGCGCACGGGAGTGCAGGAAACCGTTGCGGTATTCGTAGGACGTCGGCGTCTCGTCCGGGGGAAGCAGCGCCACCAGCCGTCCGACCTCGTCGTAGCGGTATTCGGTCAGCCGGCCCTGTTCGTCGTAGGCCTTGAGGTGCTCGCCGCCGTCGGGCTCGACCTTGCGCACCAGCCGCGCCCGCTCGTCGTGGACATATACCTCCTGGCTGCCATCCAGGTGCTGGACCGTGACGCTGCCGTCTTCGCCCCAGGTGTAGCGGCTGTCCATCTGCGCAAACGAGGCCCAGTGCCGTACGCAGCGAGACGCCGGCCCGACGCCTTGCCACTCCCAATAAAAACTCGCTCCACCGGCCAGTTGCCGCTGGAGGATGACGTGCTGGTCGTCGTAGTCGTAGCGTTCGCTTTCACCGGCGGCATTGGTCGCTTCAATCAGTCGGAAACGTCCGTCGTAGCGGTAGGACACCAGCGTCTGTTCGGTCCGCCAGGCTTCGTCGAGGGTGATAGCGGGATGGAAGCTCTGGTAATCGACGGCGATCAGGTGGCGCTGCTCGTAACGCAGGCGCAGGGCGCGCCCGGCACCGTTGTCCAGGCGGCTGATGTCGCCATGGATGTTGCGCTGGAGGG
>NZ_LMDO01000005.1:9609-178009 GCF_001425105.1 Pseudomonas sp. Root401
CAAACGGGTGAAGACGAACGGCAAGCGGCCATCGAGGGTGCCATCGTCGAGGGTCAGCAGCTCTTCGCCAGTGACCATCGACACCGGACAGCCGCTGGTCTGGGTCTGGGCCGCGGTGTCGGCGCTGTCGCCGTTGGGGTTTTTCGATTGGGCGGGGGCGTCGTCGTGATGCTCGTGTTTTTTCAGCGCGGTGTTGCGCTGCGCATCCCAGCGCAGTTGCATCCGGCCCTTTTTCACCCCGGCCGCGATACCGCGTGCCGCCACGGTTTTGTAGCGGTCCACGTAGGTCATGAAGCCATTGACCACCGCGAAGATCGCCCCGATGAAACGCTGCATGGCAGCCAGCAGGCGCACGCCCACATTCCCCAGGCGCATCGACAGATAAACGATACCGGCCCCCGCCCCGGTGAAGGTCAGGACGACACCAATCAACAGGTCGATCAACAACTGCACCGCCACCCTCGACAAGGCTTCGGCCGTTTCACCGGCAACCTCACTGGGCGGCAACATGTCCAACCAGAGACTGGCGGTGCGCACCAACAGGCACAGCGCCGCTTCGTCGCTGGACAGCAGTTGCAGCTTGGCCATCACCAGCGGTGTTTTTTCCGCCAGGTCCTCCAGCTGCTTGGCGCTTTCGCCCAACCGATCAACAAATTGACCAGGGTCCTTGAGGATGTCCGAGAGCAAGCTGATGCTGTCCCACACACTTTCAATCGCCGCCCAACTACCGGCGAGCAGCCCGTTCCCCACCGCCGCCGCCGAAGTCGACAGCGATTGTTGTGCCCATCGCGGCTTGAAACCCTGCCACTCACCGCGCAACCAGTCCGTCAGATCGGTGGTCAGGCCATCGTAGGAAGAAAACAGATTCGCGATTTGCTTGGCGGACACCTCGCCCTGGACATGAACCCGATAGGACTTGCCCGCCTCCCCCGTGAAGGTCCCCAGGCCCTGGGCATCCAGGGTGACCGGCGTGACCTCGCCGCTGGCCACCTCCACCACATCCACCACGATGTCGCCCAGCGGGATGTCGTACACCGACTCGAACTTGCTCTCGATCGTCATCGGCCCGCCCTTGGGGCACTGGACGACCGTGGAGAGGAAGTCATCGTCACTGATGCTGACAGCGGTGGTGCTGTCGCCAAAGCGGATCAGCCGCTCCATGCCCATCAGCGACGGCAGGTCCGCCGCATGACTGGCCTGGTCCGCCGCTCTGCTGTACCAGCGCTCGAGCTGCTCGCGGTAGACCGACAGGGTGTCTTTGAAGCTGTCGAGTTCCTGCTCGATTCGGCTCACCTGATCCATCAGGACAGGGCTCGCTCAAGGGCCGGCAGGAAAAAACGGTCGAACATGGGCAGACGTCTCGCAGCACTCAGGGAGCGCGAGACTTTGCCGGGAATGACAGGGGAATTAAGTCAGGGGAAGGAGACAGAGTACGTAGGGCGATTCGCTAAATTCGTCTGACCTGTACAACGAATCGCCTGTGGATAACCCTAGATATCGCGAGCTTCAAGTGATTTGAGCTTGATTTCGGCCAGCGGATGCCCGGCTTTCGCCGCCAAGGTCCACCAACGCGCCGCTTCAACCGGGTCCGGCGCCTTGCTGGCTGTGCCGGCCAGGCTGATCACGCCAACCTGGTAGGCGGCCTTGCCATCACCGGCCAATGCCGCCAGCCGCAGCAGGCGAACCCCTTCTTCACGGGCACCCAGACCTTGGCCGCGAAACGTGAGGATGTGCCCATAGAAGCTCTGCGCACCGACGTCGCCCAGGTTCGCCATGCGGGAGAACTGCCCCTCGAGCCAGGCCCAGCCACGTGGCTGACGGACGAACCAGGACCAATGAAACAACCGACGCGCCAGCCAGTAACCGGCCCGCGCCTTGAGTCGCCAGAGCACTCAGGCCTCCGCCGACTCGGGGTACTCGTATTCAAATACCCGAACCACTTCCGAAGCGTGCCAGGAAGCAGCGGCCACGCCATCGGAAGGCCCGGAAAAGCGCCCCAGGCGTTCTACGCACTCGAAGAACCCCGTGCGCGGCAACCGACTGGCGCCCTGGCTGATCACCAATGAACTGCGCAGCGGCTGTTCCGCCCGGGCGTCCAGCGCCGCCAGGTGCTCAAGGGCCGCAGTCAAGGTCTGCATGGCCGGACTGGGCAGTTGCAGACGCTCCAACAAGGCGCGGTAGGTCAATAAATGGCGCTGGCGGCGCGCCTGGTCCAACTCACCCAACAACCCATCCCAATGCTGCCGACTGATGCGTACGCTCACGATTCTTCCCTCCAACCCGGAACCGTCAACTCCCAGGCCAGACTGCGCCGAATCGCGGCATCGGGCTGACGCTCGCCGCTCTCGATCAAGGCCAGATAAGACGGGCTGATACCTACCGTGCGGGCCAGCGCCTCAATGGCGATGCCCTTCCCTTCGCGTAAACTGCGTAATTGATCCAGGCCAGGGAGAACCTGGTCCGGTGCCGCCGCGTTAGAGACTGTCGCTTCGCGCGGCGGAGCTTGATCGATGCCTGCTGCCTTCAACAACGATTGGTACTGATCCCACGGCAAAACCGCGTACTCGGGCTCTCCGTCACGTGTGATTATCTGAATATCCATGTCTACCCCGTAGGACAACAACACTTAGCGAGTCAGCCTTTTTTCTTAGAAGTGTAATCCTAATACCGGCTAAGGTCGCGGGGCGATGAATTCTAGGGGCAAGTGCTAGCGAATCAGGTTTTTTTCTGACCTTGGAGTTGGAGTTGTTCCGGGGTATCGGGAAGCCTTTCGACCCGGGCAAGCTTCTCGGGCGATTGCCTATAACGCCAGGCGCGGAAAGCCTCGAGTTCAACGTCGAGGGTTTTCATGATCCATGCCAGCACCGCGATGTCGTCGAACATGCCAAACATCGGCAAGATGTCTGGAATCGCATCCAGGGGACTGAGGAAATACATCAGCCCTGCCACCACCGACAGCATCGACTTGGCGCTGACAGCACGGTATTCGCCTCGCCAGTAGGCCAGGCACAAGGCCTGCAACAGCCGCAGGTCCTCCTTGAGCTTGCCCAGCCGTCCGCCCTCCCGGGCACCTTTGCTGGCGACGGCGAACAATAATGTCGGCAATCGACCGCGGGCCAGCAGGCGGCCTGCCAAGGGCAGAAATCGCGCAAAATTCCACGGGGCCTTCATTTTTTCTCCCACTGAAATGTTATCCACACAAATTGTGGATAACCTTGTGAACAGAGCTGCATTTCACCGCTGAAGCCCCCGTTTCATAAGGGCCCGGCTTAGATCGGGCGTTTTTTACTCACATAAAAAAACCCAATATTTCATTGACTTGACCGGCTGACTGCGTCTAGCACAGCGCCTGTATTGCCTATGACTATACCCTGCATCGTGCGTTCGGTTTTTTTGCCATTTTGCCGCAGCCCAGATGCGACAACGCCCCGCATAAGCGAGGCGTTGTCGTTATAGCAGACGCGATTACTTGGCTGCGTCTTCTTTTGCCGGATCCTTGATCGCCAGCAGTTCCAGGTCGAACACCAGGACCGAGTTGGCCGGGATGGCCGGGCTCGGGCTCTGGGCGCCGTAGGCCAGGTCGCTCGGGATGTACAGCTTGTACTTCTCGCCGACGTGCATCAGTTGCAGGCCTTCGACCCAACCCGGGATCACGCCGCTGACCGGCAGGTCGATCGGGCTGCCACGCTCAACGGAGCTGTCGAACACAGTGCCGTTGGTCAGCTTGCCTGTGTAGTGAACAGTCACTACGTCGGTCGGCTTAGGCTGTGGACCATCGGCCTTCTTGACCACTTCGTACTGCAGGCCGGAAGCGGTGGTGGTGACACCGGCTTTCTTGCCGTTTTCTTCGAGGAATTTCTTGCCGGCGGCTGCCGACTCTTCGCTCATCTTGGCCATGCGCTCTTCTGCACGCTTTTGCAGCGCGGCAAAGGCTTCGACCAGTTCTTCGTCTTTCAGCTTCTGTTCTTTCTTGCCGACGGCATCTTCGATGCCCTGGGCGACCGCTTTGGAGTCCAGGTCATCCATGCCTTCCTGAGCCAGGCTCTTGCCCATGTTCAGGCCAATACCGTAGGAAGCTTTCTGCGCCGGGGTCTTCAGCTCTACGCTGGTCTGCGAGTCGCAACCCGCGAGTACCAGGCCAACCAGGGCCACCGCCGCTGCCAACCGATGCTGTTTCATGCTATTTCCTTGTTCATGCGCCTAAAGGGCAATCGAATAAAGCCGCGAGCTTATCAGGCGGCCACGACCAATGGCTACCGGCATGTGAGCCACAAAGTAATGATAAGTTCAGGTCCGCAAACGCTTTTTAATCCTGGACGAATGAAGCATCTGTCATCAGTTACGTACAGGGACAAATTGCCGCCCCTCCACAGGCCAGAGGTAATGGCCACTTGCCCGCCGCGCGGCACTGAGGCATAAGGGTTTATCAAAAAAACAAGGACGTTACCGTGCGCCTTCTCTCTCGCATCCTCTTGCTGCTCCTCGCGCTGCTGATCATTGTCGTGGCCGTGGTGCTTTATTACGTCGCCAATCCTCGCTTGCCGTTCTATACGCCCGTCGAGCAGGTGCATTACCTGGATCAATGGAGCGCCGCCGAGCGCCAGACGTATTACTTCACGCCCCAGGGCACTCAGGTCAAAGGCCTGCGCTACGACTGGTTCACGGCCCTCGAATTACCGTTTTCGCAACAACGCTTCGCTTCGCCTGAGTACCTGGCGCGCTTTGGGTTCCTGATCGATCCGGCGCAGAAAGCCTCGCCGGCCAATCCCGGCAACTTGCCGGTAGGGTTTGCGCGGCACCAGAACCCGGGCAGCACCGAGCAGTTCCTGGATATCACCTGCGCGGCGTGCCATACCGGCGAACTGCGCTTCAAGGGCCAGGCGATACGGATCGACGGCGGCTCGGCTCAACACGTGCTGCCTTCCAGTGTTCCTACATTGCGCGGTGGCAGCTTCGGACAAGCATTGGTCGCCAGTCTGGCGTCTACCTACTACAACCCTTGGAAATTCGAGCGCTTTGCCCGCCAGGTGCTGGGCAAGGACTACGACGCCCGTCACGAGGAATTGCGCAAGGCCTTCAAAGTCTCCCTGGACACGTTCCTGCGGGTGGCCTGGAACGACACCCATCGCGGCCTCTACCCCACCGAAGAGGGCCCTGGCCGTACCGACGCCTTCGGTCGCATCGCCAATGCCAGCTTCGGCGACGCCATTTCGCCGCAGAACTACCGGGTGGCCAACGCACCGGTGGATTACCCGCAGTTGTGGGAAATGTGGACATTCGACTGGGTGCAATGGAACGGATCGGCCCAGCAACCGATGGCTCGCAACGTCGGTGAGGCGCTGGGGGTCGGCGCCACGCTGAATTTCTTCGACGCCCAGGGCAAACCGCTGCAAGGCGATGCGCGCTACCCCTCCAGCGTGCGTGTGCGCGACTTGAACAAGATCGAAGAGACCCTGCAACTGCTCAAGCCGCCCGTGTGGCCGGAAGCGCTGCTGGGCTCGATCGACAAACCGCTGGCGGCCAAGGGCCGGGCCCTGTTCACTGAAAACTGCGCCGGCTGCCATGTACCCAAGGTAGTCCAAGGGCCCGACAGGCCGGTCCAACAACTGCACATGCTGCCCGTGCAGGTGATCGGCACCGACCCGGGCACCGCCAATAACATCGCCGACCACCGCTACGACCTGACCAGCCTGCAATGGGATCCGGCCGAGCTGGCGAAGCTGGAAGTGCAACTGCACCCGACCCCGACGGAGCCGCTGGACTTGAGCCAACTCTCGGTCGCCAAAGGCCTGGCCTACGTCACGGCATTCGTCGAAAACCGCGCTTACCGCGACGCTGGTGTCACCCCCGCCGAGCGCCCGGCGCTGGATGGTTTCGGCCTGCCCATTGGCGTACGTGAATTGCGCGCCTACAAGGCCCGGCCGCTGGCGGGCGTCTGGGCCACGCCACCGTTCCTGCACAACGGCTCGGTGCCGACGATCTATCAACTGCTCTCCCCCCAGGACGAGCGCGCGACCACGTTCTATAAAGGCAATTTCGAATACGACCCACGCCACCTGGGCTATCGCACTGAAGCCTTTACCAACGCATTTCTCTTCGATACCCGCATTACCGGCAACCACAACAGCGGCCATGAATTCCGCGCGGGCGAGCGAGGTAATGGCGTCATTGGCCGCTTGCTGCAACCGCAGGAACGCTGGGCCTTGCTGGAGTATTTAAAGGTGCTGGGCGGGCCACTGGAGTCGCAACTGCAATGATGAACCCCACCGGTAAAAGGAAGTTTCAATGTTGATCACGCTCTGGCTGCGCCTCGGTGCCTTTTTGGGCAAGACGCTCCTGTGGCTGCTGGGCATCGGACTGCTCGGCTGGGCACTGTCCACGGCCTGGTTTGCCTGGCAACACAAGGGACCGGTCCCGGACAAGGAACAGGTTGCGCCCGGCGAATCGGCCATGACCCAGGACATCATCCAGACCGCTATTCGCATCGTCGACCAGCACCGCGAAAGCACGCGTTACCTGCGCGACGCCCACGCCAAGGCCCACGGCTGTGTCATGGCCGAAGTCCAGGTGCCGAGCGACCTGCCGGCACCGTTGCGCCAAGGCGTATTCGCCGAGCCAGGGAAGGTCTGGCAGGCGACGATTCGCCTGTCCAACGGCAATGCCTATCCGCAGTTCGACAGCCTGCGCGATGCCCGCGGGATGGCGATCAAGCTGATGAACGTACCGGGCAAGCAACTGCTCGCTGACCGGCAATCACAGGGCGAGCAGGATTTCGTGATGTTCAACCATCCGAACTTCTTCGTCAGCGATGTCGCCGAATATCGTCAGAATGTGGCCGCCCAGGCTGACGGGAAGAAGGCGATGGCTTTCTTTCCAAGCCTGGACCCGCGCAGCTGGCAGATCCGGCATTTATTCATCGCCCTGGCGACCCTCTCACCGCCACCGGCCAGTCCGACCCAGACCACGTATTTTTCGGTATCGCCCTACAAGTTCGGTGAGGCCAACGCCAAGTTTCGCGTCGCTCCGGACCCGGACAGTTGCCCGAGCTACACCCTGCCTCCCCAGAACCAGGACTTGCCGAACTTCTTGCGTAGCGCATTGAATCAGCAGTTATCCACAGACCGGGTGCCGGCGTGTTTTGTCTTGCAGATCCAGCGTCAGGATCCGAGCAAGTACATGCCGATCGAAGACACCAGTATTGAGTGGCAGGAAAGTGATGCGCCGTTCGAGACCGTGGCACGGATCAAGGTTCCGGCTCAGGATTTTGATACGCCCAAGTTGAATCTGGCTTGTGATAATCAGTCGTTCAATCCTTGGTTTGGTATTGAGGCGCATCGGCCTATTGGTGGGATCAATCGCTTGCGTAAGGCGGTGTATGAGGCGGTCAGCGATTATCGTCATCGACGGAATGCTGAGCTGTAGAGGTTGGATTGGGGTGTATATCCGTTTTTTTGGTAACGGATATACGCACAAAAAAGAGAGCCAAAAAAAACGACGCTCTCCCCTCGTAAAGGAAAAGCGTCGTTTCTAGTAGTCACCTGGCGTTCAGCATTCCAGATAACCGAATATGGCGCAGCGGACGGGACTCGAACCCGCGACCCCCGGCGTGACAGGCCGGTATTCTAACCGACTGAACTACCGCTGCGCGTAACACTGAAAGTTTGGTGGGTGATGACGGGATCGAACCGCCGACATTCTGCTTGTAAGGCAGACGCTCTCCCAGCTGAGCTAATCACCCTTCACTTTCGATGCGGGGCGCATTCTCTCACAGTTTTTTGTAACGTGCTGATTTAATTAGCAAATTCAGCAAAAAAATATGAGAAACGCACACCACAGGAACTGCAAACAGCAAAAAGCCCGCGTTAGCGGGCTTTCCGTGGTGACCTGGCGTTCAGTGTTCCAGGTAACCGAATATGGCGCAGCGGACGGGACTCGAACCCGCGACCCCCGGCGTGACAGGCCGGTATTCTAACCGACTGAACTACCGCTGCGCGTAACACGTTGAACGAATGGTGGGTGATGACGGGATCGAACCGCCGACATTCTGCTTGTAAGGCAGACGCTCTCCCAGCTGAGCTAATCACCCTTCGCTTTCGGTGTGGCGCGCATTCTACGGAGCACTCTTTAAGCTGGCAAGCACTTTTTAAATTAATTTTTTCAGGCCTTCCAAAGGCTTAGCGAAGGGTTGGCCTATGGCGCTGCGAAGAGAATAATGCCCCCCTTTGTATAAAGGAGAGACTCACCCCATGTGGTTCAAAAACCTGCTTATCTATCGCCTGACCCAAGATCTGCCTTTTGATGCCGAGGCGTTGGAAACTGCACTGGCCAGCAAACTGGCGCGTCCATGTGCAAGCCAGGAGTTGACCACTTACGGTTTCGTCGCGCCGTTTGGCAAAGGCGAAGACGCACCGCTGGTGCACGTCAGCCAGGACTTCCTGCTGATCGCCGCGCGCAAGGAAGAACGCATCTTGCCGGGTAGCGTCGTGCGCGATGCCCTGAAGGAAAAGGTCGAAGAGATCGAAGCCGAGCAAATGCGCAAGGTCTATAAAAAGGAACGGGACCAGCTCAAGGATGAAATCATCCAGGCGTTCCTGCCGCGTGCGTTCATCCGTCGTTCGTCCACTTTCGCCGCCATCGCGCCGAAACAGGGCCTGATCCTGGTGAACTCCGCCAGCCCGAAACGCGCCGAAGACCTGCTGTCTACCCTGCGCGAAGTCATCGGCTCGCTGCCGGTACGCCCGCTGACGGTCAAGATGGCCCCGACCGCCACCATGACCGACTGGGTCAAGACCCAGAAAGCCGCGGACGATTTCTTCGTGCTCGATGAATGCGAGCTGCGCGACACCCACGAAGACGGCGGCATCGTGCGCTGCAAGCGCCAGGACCTGACCAGCGACGAAATCCAGCTGCACCTGAACACCGGCAAGGTGGTCACGCAACTGTCCCTGGCCTGGCAGGACAAGCTGTCCTTCGTGCTCGACGACAAGATGGTGGTCAAGCGCCTGAAATTCGAAGACCTGCTGCAGGACCAGGCAGAGCAGGACGGTGGCGACGAAGCCCTCGGCCAACTGGACGCCAGCTTCACGCTGATGATGTTGACGTTCGGCGAGTTCCTGCCGGCGCTGGTTGAAGCCTTGGGTGGGGAAGAGATTCCGCAGGGGATCTAAACCCCGCCTCCCCTGTGGGAGCGAGCTTGCTCGCGATAGCGGTATGACAGCCACCGAGATGTTGACTGACACTCCGCTATCGCGAGCAAGCTCGCTCCCACATTAGTATTCGGTGTTCTTAATAATAAGATAATAAGGATCAGGTCATGCGCGCATTGGCTGCATTGAGCCGCTTTGTCGGCAATACCTTCGCTTACTGGGTACTGATTTTCGCGGTGCTGGCCTTCCTGCAGCCGCAGTGGTTCGTCGGCCTGAAAATCGCCATCGTGCCGCTGCTGGGCCTGGTGATGTTCGGCATGGGCCTGGCACTCAAGCTGGAAGACTTCGCCGAAGTGGCCCGTCATCCGGGACGCGTCGCCTTGGGGGTAGTTGCCCAATTCGTGATCATGCCCGGCACGGCGTGGCTGCTTTGCCAGGTGTTCAGCCTGCCGCCGGAGATCGCCGTCGGCGTGATCCTGGTGGGCTGCTGCCCCAGCGGCACATCGTCCAATGTCATGACCTGGCTGGCTCGCGGTGACTTGGCCCTGGCCGTGGCGATTTCCGCCATCACGACCCTGCTTGCCCCTCTGCTGACCCCTGCGCTGATCTGGTTGCTGGCCTCGGCCTGGTTGCCGGTGTCGTTCTCGGCGCTGTTCTGGTCGATCCTGCAAATCGTCCTGTTGCCGATCGCACTGGGCATCATTGCCCAACGCCTGCTGGGTGCCCGGGTTCGTCATGCGGTAGAAGTGCTGCCACTGATATCGGTAGTGAGCATCGTGATCATCGTCGCGGCGGTGGTTGCAGCCAGTCAGGCGAAAATCGCCGAATCCGGCCTGCTGATCATGGCCATCGTGATGCTGCACAACAGCTTCGGTTATCTGCTGGGGTACTTCACCGGGCGTTTGTTCGGCTTGCCGTTGGCCCAGCGCAAAACCCTGTCATTGGAAGTCGGCATGCAGAACTCCGGCCTGGGCGCAGCGCTGGCGAGTGCACACTTTTCGCCACTGGCGGCGGTGCCCAGCGCGCTGTTCAGCGTCTGGCACAACATTTCCGGGGCCCTGCTCTCGACGTACTTCCGGCGCATGAGCGAAAAACAGGACCGTGAACTGCAGGCCCGTCAAGCGACGGACTGAAGGCGAATCTTGACCGAGTCGTCAGCATTGGGCATTCTTGCGCCCAATGCGGGGACGACCTCGCAACACCATAGCGTTCATTATCCGGGGACGACCCCACCCATCGATGAGGTGCGTGATGTCCTGGATCATTCTGTTTTTTGCCGGCCTGTTCGAAGTCGGCTGGGCTGTTGGCCTGAAATACACCGACGGTTTCAGCCGCCCTCTCCCCACCGCGCTGACCATCGCCGCCATGGCGATCAGCCTAGGCCTGCTCGGCCTTGCAATGAAGGAACTACCGCTGGGTACGGCCTACGCGATCTGGACCGGGGTCGGTGCCGTGGGCACGGTGATCGCCGGGATCATTTTGTTTGGTGAGTCGATGGCGCTGGTTCGTCTGGCCAGCGTGGCGTTGATCGTTGCAGGGTTGATCGGGCTCAAGGTCAGCACCTGAGCCCTCCTGCAAGAGCCAAATCTATGGGAGCAAGGTCTGTGGGATTAAACCTGTGGGAGCAAAGCTTGCTCCCACAGACCCTGCTCCCCACAGGTTTTAATCCCACAGGGCTTGCTCCCACAAGCTTTTTGCTCCCACAGTTTTTCGTTCTAGCGGACGGTCCCGCGCAACTCCCCCACCAACGCCTGCAACTTCGCCGGCTCAGCCACTTCCACCGCGACCGCCGAACCCGCCACCAGCGTCACCCGCGACCAGAATCGACGAAACAGCCCTTTGGCCGGGTCGCGACTGAAAAAACTGCCCCACAAACCCTGCAACGCCAGGGGAATCACCGGCACCGGGGTCTCCTGGAGGATGCGGGTCAGTCCGCTCTTGAACTCATTGATCTCACCGTCACCGGTCAATTTTCCTTCAGGGAAGATGCAGACCAGCTCGCCGTCCTTCAGGTATTGGGCGATTCGCTTGAAGGCTTTTTCGTAGATGTGAATGTCTTCCTGGCGCCCGGCAATCGGGATCGTCCCGGCGGTGCGGAAGATGAAATTCAGCACCGGCAGGTTGTAGATCTTGTAGTACATCACGAAGCGAATCGGCCGACGCACCGCGCCGCCAATCAGCAAGGCATCGACGAAGGAGACGTGGTTGCAGACCAGCAGCGCAGCCCCTTCATCCGGGATCGCCTCCAGGTTGCGGTGCTCCACGCGGTACATGGAATGGCTCAGCAGCCAGATCATGAAACGCATGCTGAACTCGGGAACAATCTTGAAGATGTAGGCGTTGACGCCGATGTTGAGCAACGACACCACCAGGAACAACTGCGGGATCGACAGCTTGGCCAGGCTCAGCAACACGATGGAGACGATGGCCGAGACCACCATGAACAACGCGTTGAGAATGTTGTTGGCAGCAATCACCCGCGCCCGCTCGTTCTCCACCGTGCGCGACTGGATCAACGCGTACAGCGGCACGATATAGAAACCGCCAAAGACACCCAGGCCCAGGATGTCGATCAGCACCAGCCAGGCGTGACCGAAACCGAGCACTTCAAGCCAACCGTGCCCCTCGACGCTGTCGGGGATTCCACCGGAATGCCACCACAACAGCAGGCCGAACACCGTCAGCCCGAACGAGCCGAACGGCACCAGGCCGATCTCGACTTTGCGCCCGGAAAGCTTTTCGCAAAGCATCGATCCCAAGGCGATCCCCACCGAGAACACCGTCAGGATCAAGGTCACCACGGTTTCGTCACCGTGCATCCACTCCTTGGCATAGGCCGGGATCTGCGTCAGGTAGATCGCACCGACGAACCAGAACCACGAGTTGCCGACAATCGAACGGGACACTGCCGGAGTTTGCCCCAACCCCAGTTTCAGGGTGGCCCAGGATTGGCTGAAGATGTTCCAGTTCAGGCGCATTTGCGGCGAGGCCGCCGCCGCGCGCGGAATGCTGCGGCTGGCCAGGTAACCGAGCACGGCTACGCCGATGATCGCGGTGGACACCACGGGTGCGTATTGCGCCGAGGACATCATGATCCCTGCGCCGATGGTGCCGGCCAGGATCGCCAGGAAGGTGCCCATCTCCACCAGGCCGTTGCCACCGACCAACTCTTCCTCACGCAAGGCCTGGGGCAGGATCGAGTACTTCACCGGGCCGAACAACGCCGAATGCGTGCCCATGGCGAATAGCGCCACCAGCATCAGCGATAAGTGATCGAACAGAAACCCCACTGCGCCGACCGCCATGATGGCAATTTCACCGAGCTTGATCAGCCGAATCAACGCGTCCTTGGCGAATTTTTCCCCGAACTGCCCTGCCAAAGCGGAGAACAGAAAAAACGGCAGGATAAACAGCAGCGCGCAGAGGTTGACCCAGATCGAGCGATCACCCTCGATGGTCAGCTTGTAGAGGATGGCGAGGATCAGCGACTGCTTGAAAATATTGTCGTTGAACGCGCCCAGGGACTGCGTGATGAAGAACGGCAGGAAACGCCGCGTGCGAAGCAAGGTGAACTGCGAAGGGTGACTCATCTTCCATGTTCCTGAGTGGCGTGGACACTTATTGGAATGAACGTTTTTCGATCCAGGCCACACATTACCTGTCTTTAGCGATTATTTCGCCAGCCCTGCAATACAGGGCGACACAAACAACTCACCGTGCCAGGCGCCTTGCACCGTACGCCGCCCGACGATCAGCCACATCACCACCAGCATCGCCACCAGCACAGCCCCGAACACCCTGAAAAAACCCAGGCCCAGCAGGTCCGCAAGCTTCAACGTGGTCAGTGCGTACACGCCCAAGGGAAAGGTAAAGCCCCACCAGCCGAGGTTGAAGGGAATGCCTGCGCGCAGGTAACGCGCGGTAATCAGCAGCGCCATCAACATCCACCACAACCCCAGCCCCCACAGCGTGATGCCGGCCACCAGCCCCAACCCGGCGGCGATTTCGCCCACGCCGGACAGGCCATTGGCGGCAAAAATCAGCGGGGCATCGTTACCCAACAGCAACATGCCCAAGGCGCCGGTGCCGATCGGGCCGAGGGCCAGCCAGCTCGAGGCGGCCATGTTTTCGTGAGGCAGTTTGTGCAGGGCCATGCGCAACAGCAAAATCGTCAGGATGCTGAACGCCACCGGCAGGGAAAAGGCCCAGAGCACGTAGCTGGTCACCAGCATGACCAGTTGCCCATGAGCGTCGGCCAGATGCGGCGCCAACAGCCCGCCGCTGGCTGCCGCGACTTCCGCAGCCACCACCGGCAACAGCCACACGGCGGTCATTTGGTCGATGCGGTGTTCCTGGCGGGTGAACATCAAGAATGGGATCAGCACACCACAGGCCAGCGACATGGCCACGTCGATCCACCATAACGCCTCAGCCACCGCCACCACACCGCTCCCCCAGCGCGGCAGCCCGAATACCAAGAAGCCGTTGATGATGGTCGCCAGCCCCATGGGAATGGTGCCGAAGAACATCGAGACCGTTGAATGACCGAAAATCCGTCGCGCTTCGTCGAAGAACAGCACCCAACGGGCCGTGTACATGAGGGCGAACACCACGAACAACAGCGTGTTGAACAACCACAAGCCTTCACCCAAAAGGCGCAGGCCCGGCACATTCCCAGGCCATTGTGCCAAGGCCAGCGCCAGCACTCCGGTGCCCATGACCACGGCAAACCAGTTAGGTGTGAATTGGCGAATGGCCTCCAGCGGCCTGGGCAAATGGCTCAATGGACGCAAGCGGTTTTTTGCAGCGCAGCATGTCATGGCGAACTCCTGTCCTCGGATGAGGTGAAGCCATGCTAGAGCCGGATCGAATATCTATATAACGGGTAATTTCTCTATATGTTATCTATTTAGCAGATAACCATCAGACGCTGCCTTCGGTCTCGATCACCAGGATTCTCGCTTCGCCCAAGGGCCTGGCCACATGCTCTGTGCCCACCGATGCGTAGAAAATGTCCCCGACCTCCAGCAAGGTCTCCTTTTCGACACCCTCTTCCCGATAACACATCCGCACTTGCCCATCGAGCACCACGAAGACTTCCTCCCCATCATTGACGTGCCATTTGTACGGCTGATCGGTCCAGTGCAGGCGCGTGGTGATGCCGTTCATGTTGGCGATATCCAGCGCCGCCCAGGCGCGGTCACCGGTGAAGGACTTGCTGCGAATGATTTTCAAGAGATCGTCCGGAAAAAGACTGAGGCGCCAAGACTAACCCACTCCCAGCAGCCCCTGCATGCTTGGTTTCAAGGCCGCGCGCCATCGCTGACCGGTCTCATGGATTGACGTAACCCCAACAACGCGACGACACACAGCACAATCAACACCGCGCCATAGCCATCGGTGGTCGGGATCAATCCGACCACTCGCGTCAGGTTCCCCGCCAGCAGCGACGGCAGGCTGAAGGCCAGGTAACTGAGGACATAGAACGCCGACATCAAGCCGGCCCGTTCGTGGGGCAAGGCCAGCGGCATGATGCTGCGCAGCGCGCCCAGGAATCCTGCGCCAAAGCCGCCACCGGTGACCAGCGTGCCAATGAAGAACAATGGCAAGCTAGCGCCATGCACCGCCGCCAGCACCAATGCCAGGCCCATCACCAGCAAGCTCGCGGAGAGGCGCAACATCTTGTCGGCTTCCTGGTTGCGCAACAGGTAGATGGATAACGCGCCGCTGAGAGTCAACACCGCCACCAGCGCGCCACCGATCAGGTTGGAGGTCGATCCGGTTGCCGCTCGCACCAGGGACGGTGCCAGTGACAGGTAGAAACCGCCCACAGCCCAGGCCGCCAGGTCCAGCGGCAGGACCCGCCACAAGGCTTGCCGCGCCTGGGGCGGCACATGCAGGGTTGGCCGCAGGGACTGCCAGGCACCGGGTTGCGAGCTGACGCTTTCCGCCAGGCGCCAGAGGTAAACGGCCTGGGCCAGGAACAAGCCCAACAGAAGCCAGTACGTCAGTTGCAAGGGCAACGGCGCGAACTCAGCCAGCAGGCCACAGCCCAGCGCCCCGCATGCCATGCCCAACAGCGGCGCGACACTGGTGATCAGCGGGCCTTGGCGACGGTCGAAATCCAGCAAGGCTGCCCCCAGCACGCTGGTGGCCATGCCGGTGGCAAATCCCTGGATCAACCGGGCACTGATCAACCAGGCAACGCTGTCGGCGCTGATGAACAGCAGCATCGCCAGCATGTTGAGCAACAGCGCCACGAAGATCACCGGTTTGCGGCCCAGGTAATCCGACAGCGAACCCACGGTCAGCAAGGCCGCCAGCAGACTGAAGGCGTACACACCGAAAATCAGCGTCAGGACGGCCGGGGAAAATTGCAATTGTTCCTGGTAGAGGTGGTACAACGGCGTCGGCGCGCTGGATGCGGCGAGAAAACCGAGCAAGGTGAGCGCCAGGAATATCAGGCTGGCGCGGGTCGAAGCTGGACGGGACATGGGCACGCTCCACAGGAGTATTCACAAAAGCTAATTTTTTGCTTTTGCGGAGTGTGCTACCGGTGTGCGCTTAAAGCAAATTCTTTGTGTTAAGGTCTGACGCATGGCAATTAAAGAAGGTTTACGCCCCGGCGGTCGAAGCGCCCGGGTCCAAGAGTCGATTCATTCGGCGGTCCGCGACCTGCTGCAAGAGCAGGACCGCGCGACACTGACCGTGCCGCAAATCGCTGCGCGCGCCGGGGTGACGCCGTCCACCATCTACCGGCGCTGGGGTGATCTGCCGGCGCTGCTGGCCGATGTCGCCATCGCCCGCTTGCGCCCCGACAGCGACCCCGCCAACACCGGCAGCCTGCGCGGCGACCTGCTCGCCTGGGCCGAACAGTACCTGGACGAAATGAGTTCCGAGCCCGGTCGCAACATGATGCGCGACATCCAGGCCTGCGCCACGCCGGGGTATTGCGTGGGGATCCTCAGCCGTCAGTTGCAGATCATCCTGGACCGCTACCCCGATGAGCCCAATCCAGGCGTCGAACGGCTGATCAATGTGGTGGTGGCGCCGACGGTGTTTCGTATCCTCTTTGCCACCGCGCCACTTGAGGTTGGGGAGTTGTATCGGTTGGTGGATATTGCGTTGGCTCAGTAAGGCCGCCATCGCGAGCAAGCTCGCTCCCACATTGGGTCCTGGGCGAACATAGATTTTGCGTTCGCAGCAGATCAAATGTGGGAGCGAGCTTGCTCGCGATGAGGCCAGCAAAACCCTGCATAACCCAAGAATTCCCCCCACCTGCGACACCCCACCACGCCTCGACCTTGGTCGACACTGACGAACCCGAGCGGGCATGCGAGACTGTCCTGCCGGGCTCAAGTCCCGGTGTCTTTGTCCGGGAGTTTCCATGTCGCTGTCCAGCGGGCTGATCGCCGTTGTCGCCCTGGCCTATATGGCCATCATGTTCGCCATCGCCTTCTACGGCGACCGGCGCAGCACACCGCTGCCGCCACGGGTGCGGGCCTGGGTCTACAGCCTGTCGCTGGCGGTGTATTGCACCAGCTGGACGTTCTTTGGCGCCGTCGGCCAGGCCGCCGAACAGCTCTGGTCATTCCTGCCGATCTACCTCGGGCCGATCCTGCTGCTGGTGCTGGCGCCGTGGGTCCTGCAGAAAATGGTGATGATCAGCAAACAGGAGAACATCACCTCCATCGCCGACTTCATCGCCGCCCGCTATGGCAAGTCCCAATCCCTGGCGGTGGTGGTCGCGCTGATCTGCCTGGTCGGGGTTCTGCCGTACATCGCCTTGCAACTCAAGGGCATCGTGCTCGGGGTGAACCTGTTGATCGGCGCTGGCGCCGATGCCATGGGCACTCGCGCCCAGGACACCGCGCTGATCGTCTCGCTGATCCTGGCCTTGTTCACCATCGTATTCGGTACCCGCAACCTCGACGCCACCGAACACCACCGTGGCATGGTGCTGGCGATTGCCTTCGAATCCCTGGTCAAGCTGTTCGCCTTCCTGGCGGTCGGTGCGTTCGTAACGTACGGCCTGTACGACGGCTTCGACGACCTGTTCAACCAGGCCATGCTCGCCCCACGGCTGGAGCAATACTGGAAAGAAACCATCAACTGGCCATCCATGGTGGTGCAGACCGGGGTGGCGATGATGGCAATCATCTGCTTGCCGCGGCAGTTCCACGTCACCGTGGTGGAGAACATCGAACCCCAGGACCTGCGCCTGGCCAAGTGGGTATTCCCCGCCTACCTGGCCCTGGCCGCGTTGTTCGTGGTGCCCATCGCCCTCGCCGGGCAAATGATGCTGCCAAGCTCGGTACTGCCGGACTCCTTCGTCATCAGCCTGCCGCTGGCCCAGGCCCATCCAGCCCTGGCGGTATTGGCGTTCATCGGTGGTGCCTCGGCGGCCACCGGCATGGTGATCGTCGCGAGCGTGGCGCTGTCCACCATGGTCTCCAATGACATGTTGTTGCCGTGGCTGTTGCGCCGCAACAACGCCGAGCGACCCTTCGAAGTGTTCCGCCAGTGGATGCTGTCGGTGCGCCGGGTGAGCATCGTCGTGATCCTCTTGCTGGCCTACGTCAGCTACCGCCTGCTGGGTTCGACGGCGAGCCTGGCGACCATCGGCCAGATCGCCTTCGCCGCCGTGACCCAACTGGCTCCGGCCATGCTCGGCGCGCTGTACTGGAAACAGGCCAACCGCCGCGGTGTGTTCGCCGGCCTCGCCATGGGGATTTTCCTGTGGTTCTACACCTTGGTGTTGCCGATCGCCGCTCACAGCCTGGGCTGGTCGCTCAGCAGCTTCCCAGGCCTGGCCTGGCTGCACGGCAACCCATTGAACCTGCCGATTACCCCCCTGACCCAAGGGGTGGTGCTGTCCCTGGCCGGCAACTTCACGCTGTTTGCCTGGGTGTCCGTGCTGTCGCGCACACGGGTCTCGGAACACTGGCAGGCCGGACGCTTCATCGGCCAGGAAATCAGCGCCCGCCCCAACCCCCGCTCAATGTTGGCGGTGCACATCGAAGACCTGCTGCAACTGGCCGCCCGTTTCGTCGGCGAGGAGCGGGCACGGCAGAGTTTCATCCGTTTTGCCTACCGCCAGGGCAAAGGCTTCAATCCGACCCAGAACGCCGACAGCGAATGGATCGCCCACACCGAACGCCTGCTGGCCGGTGTACTCGGGGCGTCTTCGACAAGGGCTGTGGTAAAAGCCGCCATTGAAGGTCGGGAGATGCAGCTCGAAGACGTCGTCCGGATCGCGGATGAAGCGTCGGAAGTGCTGCAGTTCAACCGTGCCCTGCTGCAAGGCGCCATCGAGAACATCAGCCAGGGCATCAGCGTGGTCGACCAGTCTCTCAGGCTGGTGGCCTGGAACCGTCGCTACCTGGAGCTGTTCAAGTATCCGGACGGTTTGATCAGTGTCGGCCGGCCCATTGCCGATATCATCCGCTACAACGCCGAACGCGGCCTCTGCGGCCCAGGCGAAGCCGAAGTCCATGTCGCCCGACGCCTGCATTGGATGCGCCAGGGCCGCGCCCATACCTCTGAGCGATTGTTCCCCAACGGCCGGGTGATCGAGCTGATCGGCAACCCGATGCCCGGTGGCGGTTTCGTCATGAGTTTCACCGACATCACCGCGTTCCGTGAGGCCGCACAAGCACTGACCGAAGCCAACGAGGGGCTGGAACAACGGGTGGCCGAACGCACCCGGGAATTGTCGCAGCTGAACCTGGCCCTGACCGAAGCCAAGAGCACCGCCGAAGCGGCCTATCAATCCAAGACCCGGTTCCTGGCGGCGGTCAGCCACGACCTGATGCAACCGCTCAACGCCGCGCGGCTGTTCTCTGCCGCGCTGTCCCACCAGCACGAGAGTTTGCCGAGCGAGGCCCGGCAACTGGTGCAGCATCTGGACAGTTCGCTGCGCTCCGCTGAAGACCTGATCACCGACCTGCTGGACATCTCCCGCCTGGAAAACGGCAAGATCAACCCCGATCGCAAGCCGTTCGTCCTCAACGAGTTGTTCGACACCTTGGGCGCCGAGTTCACGGCGCTGGCCCAGGAACAAGGGCTGAAATTCCGAATGCGGGGCTCGCGGCTGCGGGTCGACAGCGACATGAAATTGTTGCGGCGGGTTCTGCAGAACTTCCTCACCAACGCCTTCCGCTACGCCAAGGGCCCGGTGCTGTTAGGGGTACGTCGGCACAACGGCGAGTTGTGCCTGGAAGTCTGGGATCGCGGGCCGGGCATCGCCGAGGATAAGCTGCAGGTCATTTTCGAGGAGTTCAAACGCCTGGACAGCCACCAGACCCGCGCCGAAAAAGGCCTGGGCCTGGGCCTGGCCATCGCCGACGGGCTATGCCGCGTGCTGGGCCACACCTTGCGCGTGCGCTCCTGGCCGGGGCGCGGCAGCGTGTTCAGCGTCAGCGTGCCCTTGGCCCATGCACAGGTCGTCGCACCGAGCCCCGCGGCTGAACCCAACGGTCATTTGCCAAGCGGCGCCCAGGTGCTGTGCGTCGATAACGAAGACAGCATCCTGATCGGCATGAACAGCTTGCTGACACGCTGGGGTTGCCAGGTGTGGACGGCGCGCAACCGTGAAGAATGCGAGCGTTGGCTGGCCCAGGGCGGTCGACCGCAACTGGCGCTGGTGGATTTTCATCTGGACGACGGTGAGACCGGCACCGAGCTGATGGCCTGGTTGCGCACGCGCATGGGGGAACCGATCCCCGGTGTGGTGATCAGCGCCGACGGCCGACCTGAGATGATAGCCCAGGTGCATGCCGCAGGCCTGGATTACCTGGCCAAGCCGGTGAAACCGGCGGCGTTGCGGGCGTTGTTGAGTCGGCATTTGCCGTTGTAATGGGCAGAGGGGCACGCTGTTCCACTGTGGCGATGGAAAATCTGTGGGAGCAAGGCTTGCCCGCGATGGCGGTCTCAAGGATGCCATCGCGAGCAAGCTTTGCTCCCACAAGATTCCCCTCACCACAGGGTTCGGCTTCAGCCTTGAGGTCTGTTTCAGCCCTGGGTTTTCTCGCTGGCTTCTTCCGGCAACTCAGGCAGCCCATCCGCATCGGTCATCGCCCGTTCGAGCAATTCGCTGGGCAGGCTCTTGCTGGCCCGGGCGCCGAGTAGTTTGAGTTGTTCGCTGCGGCTGATCAGGTTGCCGCGCCCTTCCGTCAGCTTGTTGCGCGCCGCGCTGTAGGCTTTGTCCAACTGCTGCAAGCGACTGCCAATCTCGTCCAGGTCCTGGATGAACAACACGAACTTGTCATACAGCCACCCAGCCCGCTCGGCGATTTCCCGGGCGTTCTGGCTCTGGCGTTCCTGCTTCCACAAGCTGTCGATCACCCGTAGCGTCGCCAACAACGTGGTCGGGCTGACGATCACGATGTTGCGGTCGAAGGCTTCCTGGAACAGGTTCGGCTCGGCTTGCAGGGCGGCGGAAAACGCCGCTTCGATCGGCACGAACAACAGCACGAAATCCAGGCTGTGCAGGCCATCCAGGCGTTTGTAATCCTTGCCGGCCAGGCCTTTGACATGAGCGCGCAACGACGCCACATGTTGCTTGAGGGCGTGTTGACCTATGGCGTCGTCCTCGGCGGCCACGTACTGCTGATAAGCCGTGAGGCTGACCTTGGAATCGACCACCACTTGCTTGTCGCCAGGCAGATAAATCAGCACGTCCGGCTGGAAACGCTCGCCGTCCGGGCCCTTGAGGCTGACCTGGGTCTGATACTCGCGGCCCTTCTCCAGGCCGGCATGTTCGAGCACCCGCTCCAGAATCAACTCACCCCAGTTGCCCTGGGTCTTCTGCCCCTTGAGCGCGCGGGTGAGGTTGGTGGCCTCGTCGCTCAAGCGCAGGTTCAGCTGTTGCAAGCGCTCCAGCTCCTTGCCCAGGGAGAAACGTTCCCGGGCCTCGGCCTGATAACTTTCTTCAACACGTTTTTCGAAGGACTGGATGCGCTCCTTCAGCGGATCGAGCAACTGGCCCAGGCGTTGCTGGCTGGTTTCGGCGAAGCGCTGCTCACGCTCATCGAAGATTTTTCCGGCGAGCTCGGCGAATTGTGCCCGCAACTCGTCGCGCGAACCTTGCAAATCATCCAGGCGTTGCTGATGGCTTTCCTGCTGCTCGCGCAGTTCGGCATGCAACGACGCCGCCTGGGCATCGAGCCGCCGCAGTTCCGCTTCCTTGTTGGCGCGCTCCAGGTTCCAGGCGTGGGCCGCATCCCGGGCATTGTCGCGCTCGATCTGCAACAACTCGACTTCACGACAGGCTGCGGCGAGCTCGGCTTGCTTGGCGGCGTTGGCCTGGCTCAGGTCGCTGATCTCGTCGCGGCAGGCATCGAGCTGGGCGTTGAGGCCATCGTGGGCCATGTGGGCTGTGGCCAGGCGCTCTTCCAGCAGGGCCTGCTCGTTCTGCGCGGCACCGGCCTGTCGTTGCAGGTGCCAGGCCAGTGCCAGCAACGGCACCGCAGCGCCTGCCAGGCCAAGCAACAGGCTGGTCAAATCCATAGCCATGACAATTCCTGCCGATCAAATAAAGCCCGAAGGTTAACCAAGCGGCTGGGGGTTGCCCAGCTCGGTCTTCGTTTTCAGCCTTCGATTTCACCGAGGGCCCGGCGGGCTCGATCATCGCCGGCCCGCGCGGCTTGGCGCAGCAGGTCCTGGCCAATGCGGCGATCCCGGGCGTTGCCGCATTCACGGCACATCAACTGTCCGAGGCGACTTTGTGCGGCCACCACGCCTTCACGTGCCGGTTGCTTGAGTAAACGGCCGGCCAAGTGCTTGACGCTGGGGCTGTCCCCCAGTCGCGGGCTGTCGAGCAGCCACTCGGCCACCCGCATCGAAATACGCTTGGGTGGGGTAACACCAGGGGGTGTGGAGGTAACAGGATTTGATACGGAGCGAAACTTCATAAAACACTGTGGGATAGATCGGAAGGCGCGCCACTCTACTCCTTTTTTCGTACGGGTAAAGCCGAAAAAAACCAGCACGCCCGTGCTAGAGCAAGCGCTTGGGACAATCCACAGAAGCTGTGGATAACTCAGTGGACAACCCACCCTGAACTCGCGCAAAGCCCTGTGGAACGGGGCCTGCGCTTAAACTGACGATTTTTTCACCAGTAAAAAAAAGCGATGTTTTTCATTGACTTAAATTTTGGATACAGGCACCCACCCCGGATTGTTTCGACATGACAGTACGGTGACAAGTGGTGTAGCGAGTGTGCACAAGTAACAGCCGAACTGGTTATAACGCTGCATTTTTTTGGCGCATCTGGCGGTAAAACCTGGGGATAAACCTCAGGCCTTGCGCGCGGCGTGGGTGGCATGGACACACCCGAATACACTCGGGTCCTGTGCTACGCGTCCGATCCCGACATCGGTTCATGGCCCTACTTGAATATTTTTCAACCAACGCCCTTCCCTTCACGAGTTCGATCCGTTAGTATCCGCAGCGTTAGTACCAAGCTGAAAGTCAATTCCGGGTCGAACACACCTCCATGGTCAGCCATCCTTCAAAGGACGCCTCACCGAAAAAAGGAGACCGGCCCCCTCGATGGTTTCCAGGTAAACCTTGCGCCAACACAGCCTTTGATCGAATGCAAAGGGTGTTGCCAAGCTCATTACTCTGACCGAACCAACCTGCAAATTGATCAGGATCTTCACCCCGGGCCCAGAACCTTTGCCCTCGATGTGTTGCCTGCCCTCCTAAGTACCTACCTGCCAGCCCAAGCGCGCACTTATATAGCGCTCAAACTGGCTGCTTTGTTCCAGTCGGGTTCTTCGTTCGACCAATGGTGGTCGACGTTACTGGAACGTTTTAACGTTGCACGGTTCTTAACCGTGTCATTTGTAGGAACACCCATAACATGTCTACTCAAATCCACGCACAGGATGCTATCCGCACCCTCACCAACGCTTTTGCCCCGATGAACTGCCTGATCATGGCCGCTCGCAAAGGCTGCTTCAGTTTCACTCTGGTCAACGAACACGGCATCGCCCGTCACAGCGAACGCCTGTACCCCGATCAGTACTCCAGCGCCGAACCGCTGCAGGCCGTGATCGAGCGTACCCGCCAGGCACTGGTTGCCTGAGACGCCAGAAAGGCTGAAACCCCAAAGGCCCCGCCCAAAAAGCGGGGTTTTTTATTGCCTGGAATTTCTCGATCAAGCGAAACGGCGTAAGTGCCAAGGGATATAACAGTTATAACCGTTCGCTGAAGATGTTTTAAAAACAGTCCTTTACAACGCAAATATGACACTACACTTCAAGTCAAGCGGCATGATCCGCTTCCGGCGGGGCCTGGACCGATCCACCGCTGCCAAGCCCACACTCTTCAGGCTCCGCCCATTTCACACTTCGAGGGTTTTATGGGTATCGCTGCCAGCGAACTGTGTCGATATGTGATCCGCCCGACGCTCCTCTACCTTGAGCGTCACAGCGCAACTGCGGAATCCTTGTTGCTGGGTATTGCCGCCAGCCAGTCCGCCCTGGGTTCAGCCCTGCATGATCGCCGCGGGCATGGCCTGTATCGCATTACCGAGCCCCGACACCAGGCACTCTGGGATCATTACCTGGCGCTGGACCCCGAACGTGCCAGCCTGGTACGCGGCCTGGCCAGCCAGCACGCCTTTCTCAGCGGCCCGCACCTGGAATTGACCGTCAACCTGCGCTACGCCACCGCCATCGCCTGGCTGCTGGTGGAGGAACAGAACACTCCGCTTCCCGAAGCCGATGACCTGCTAGGCATGGCCCGCATCTGGCGACAAACCTTTCACCCCCAAGGGCGCCTGCGAGATTTCACCTGCGCCTGGCGAAGCTGTGTTTCACCAATGAATCAGGTCGCTTGCTGATGGGGAAACTTTAAAACTTCCTGAAATGGTCGCGAATCTGGTCGGATTGTCCTACAAAACCCCTCTAAATCAAGCGATACAGGCTATAGCGCTTGCGCGAAAATGTTGGTAATTTTCGCCCCGGTGATCATCAGGAGTTCTAACAATGAAAAAAATCATGCTCAAAACCACCCTTGGCCTTGCCGTGACCTTGGCATCCACTCAACTTTTCGCCAGTGGCTTTGCCTTGAACGAACAAAGCATCAGTGGCATGGGCACTGGTTTCGCAGGTCGTTCTTCCGTTGCCGATGACGCCAGCACCGTGTTTGGTAACCCTGCCGGCATGTCGCGCCTCAAGCGCCAGCAAGTCACCGGTGGCTTCGCCGCCATTGATGCCTCCACCGATATCGACGATGCCAGTGGCACCCAGTCTGGCACCAACAAGGGCGACATGGTCCCGCTGACCGGCGTTCCGATGGGTTATTACGTCAAGCCTATCGATGATCAATGGGCGTTCGGCCTGGGTGTCTACGCACCGTTTGGCTTGATCACCGATTATGAAAACGGCTTCCAGGGCGGCAACTTCGGCAGCAAAAGCGAAGTGAAGGTCGTCACGTTCCAGCCAACCGTCAGCTATGCCTTCAACGACAAGGTATCGATCGGTTTCGGCCCAACCATCAACCGTATTTCCGGCTCCCTGGAATCGGACCTGACCACGCCGCTGTCGCCTAATGACGGCAGCGTGAAGATCAAGGGCGACGACATCGGCTACGGCTACAACATCGGCCTGCTGGTCCAGGCGACCGACACTACTCGCGTTGGCCTGACCTACCACTCCAAGGTCAAGTACAAGCTTGAAGGCCACACTGAAGTGAGCCCGGGAGCGGGTACACCTGCCTTCCTGCTTGACAGCGGTCGCTACGATGCTTCGCTGGATATCACGACCCCTGAGTCGGTGGATTTTTCGGTCACCCAACAAATCAATGATGCCTGGACCGTCTACGCCGGTAGCACCTGGACTCGCTGGAGCCGCCTGAAAGAAATCACCGTGAACAATGAAGGCGTGACTGGCCCCCTGGCTCCCAACTTCTTCAGCAACATCACCGAAGAGCAAAACTGGCACGACACCTGGGCCTACGCCATCGGTACTTCCTACCAGTTGAACAAACAGTGGGTTCTGCGTACCGGCCTGTCGTTCGACCAGGCACCGACCAACAACGCCGACCGCTCGCCACGCATCCCGACTGGCGACCGTACCATCTTCAGCCTCGGTGCCGGCTGGAGCCCGACAGAAGACCTGACCATCGACGTGGCTTATTCCTACCTCAAGGAAGAAAAAGTCAAAGTCGGCGGCAGCAATGCGCTCGGCCAATCCTACAACGCTGAATATGAAAACAGCGCCAACGGTTTCGGTGTTGGTGCAACCTACCGCTTCTGATGTTTCACGGCGAACCTGAACCACTCGCCACTCGAAGCGAAAAAAAGCCCCGCACTCTGTAAAGAGGCGGGGCTTTTTCGTGGCTGACGATCAGGGTTTGGAGGCAACGGCCGCCTCTACCGCCTTGATGAAATCGGGATCGTCAGGCTTGATCCGGCTGGAAAAACTGCCAACGACCTTGCCCTGGCGGTCCACCACGTACTTGTAGAAATTCCATTTCGGCGCGCCGGATTGTTCAGCCAGGTGCTTGAACAGCGGTATCGCATCCGCACCGCGCACCGGTTGTGGTTCGGTCATGGTGAAGGTCACGCCGTAATTGACGTAGCAGACCTTGGCGGTTTCAGCACCGTCCTTGGACTCCTGCTTGAAGTCATTGGACGGCACACCCAGCACTTGTAGCCCTTGGTCCTTGTAGCGCTGGTTGAGCGCCTCGAGGCCTTTGAATTGCGGGGCGAACCCACAGAAGCTGGCAGTGTTGACCACCACCAGCGGCTTGCCGGCGAAGCGCTGGCACAAATCAATGGTTTCCTTGGCCCGCAGCTTGGGCAACGAACCCTCCAGCAACGGTGGGCAACCGGCGGCCCAGACTTGCCCGGTCACAGCCAGCAACAGGGCGGGAACAGCAAACCAGCGCGTCAACATGTCGATCTTCCTTAAAAGCACGTCAGACCACGACGTTACTCGCAGCGTCCGATGCCGTCCATTGTTCAGCAGTTGCCCATGCCCAGCTGCATCAAGGCCAACCCGCCCTGATGCCAACCCCACCAGGCGAACGCCAGCAGCAGACTGGCACCGGCAGCGATCAACCACGGGCCGATGCGACTCATGCTGCGCCGGCCTGGACTTGCAGGCGCGCCACCGGACGTTCACGTACTGGCCAGTTCAACGCCGCCGCCAACAGGCTGAGCAGGATCGACACCTGCCAGATCAAGTCGTAGCTACCGGTGCGGTCGTACACCACCCCGCCCAACCAGCCACCGAGGAACGAGCCCAACTGGTGGAACAGGAACACGATCCCACCCAACATCGAGAGATTTCGTACACCAAACAGGGTCGCCACCGTGCCGTTGGTCAACGGCACCGTCGACAGCCACAGCAAGCCCATCGCCATGCCAAACAGGTACGCCGTGGTGGTGGTCACGGGCAGCCACAGGAACAAACCGATCACCACCGCCCGCATCAGGTACAAGCCGGTCAGCAGGCGTGGCTTGGACATGCGTCCGCCCAGCCAGCCGGCGGTATAGGTGCCGAAGATATTGAACAACCCGACCAAGGCCAGCACGGTCGTGCCGACGCTGGCTGGCAGGTGTTGGTCCACCAGGTACGCCGGCAAATGCACGCCAATGAACACCACCTGGAACCCGCAAACGAAAAAGCCAATCGCCAGCAGCCAGAACCCGGAATGACTGCACGCCTCGCGCAAGGCCTCGGCCAGGGTTTGCTCATGGCCGGCCACCGGCAACGGCGCGTCCTTGAGCATGCTCACCAGCGGCACGATCAACGCCACCAGCAACCCCAGCGCCAGCAACGCCGCCGACCAACCGAGCCAGCCGATCAGCCCCAGCGTACCGGGCAGCATGGCGAACTGGCCGAAGGATCCGGCGGCACTGGCGATACCCATGCCCATGCTGCGTTTTTCCGCCGGCACGGCCCGTCCGACGACACCCAGAATCACCGAGAACGACGTACCCGACAGGCCGATACCAATCAAAAGGCCCGCGCTCAACGACAGGGACCATGGCGAATCGGCCATGCCCATGAACACCAGGCCCACTGCGTACAGCACACCGCCGATCAGCACCACTTTCGCCGCACCGAAGCGGTCGGCCAGTGCGCCGGTGAACGGCTGCGCCAGGCCCCAGATCAGGTTTTGCAAGGCAATGGCGAAGGCGAATACCTCACGGCCCCAACCGAACTCGGCACTCATGGGCGCCAGGAACAGGCCGAAGCCATGCCGCACGCCCAGGGACAACGCCAGGATCAGCGCGCTGCCCACCAGGACCCAACCACAGGTACGCCACATCGATGTCATTCTTGTTCTCCGGTCGCGGGTATATACCCACTTATTATCGAACGAACCTGCTTCACGCCAGTTCATCCAGCAAGGCCAGCAAGGTCGCACGCTTTTCGGCGCCCAGCTTATCAATCAGTTTCTGTTGCGCCGCTTCCCAGGCCGGCAACGCCGCCGCCAGCCGGGCCTGCCCCGTTTCAGTAAGCACGACGATGCGGTTACGCAGGTCGTCCCCCTCGGCCAGCGCCACCAACCCTTCGCCTTCCAGCACCCGCAGGTTACGACCCAGGGTGCTGCGGTCCAGGCCCATGGCTTCGGCCAGGGAAGAAATGCTCGGCTGGTCCAGGCGTGCCAGGTTGCTCAGCAAAGAATACTGGGCAACGTTGATCCCGAAGCCGTCGAGGGCGCCGTCGTAATACCTGCTGACGCCACGTGCGGCACGACGCAGGTTGATGCACAGACATTGGGAAGGAAGCATGATGCGTGTATATACCCGCGACTAAGCGAATGCAAATTTAAAGGAACGCTGTCCTGTCAGCAAGATCCGGATTCAACTCAACGCCAACGCTACCAGAACGGCCATTTCCAGCAGTTCCAGCAATGCGCCCGCCGTATCCCCGGTGCATCCTTGCAGCCTGCGCAGCATCATCCGTTGCAACCCGATGAACACCAGCGCGGCAACCACCAGCGTCCACAGCCCGGCCCAGCCCAACAGCAGCAGGCTCCCCAACGCACAGGCCGCCAACACCTGCCAGCCCGAGCGTCGCGGCAGGTGGTCGGCGAGCGCCTGGCCTAACCCACCGGCACGCACGTAAGGCGTGGTAAGGAACAGGCCGAGCAGCGCGGCACGCCCCAGCACTGGCACGATGATCAAGGCCAACGTTTGCTCCTGCTCGATCAGCGCCAGCAGCGCGGTGAATTTGAGCAGCAGCACCAGCACCAGGGTGATCACCGCGATCGGCCCACTGCGCGGGTCTTTCATGATCAGCAGCGTGCGCTCGCGGTCGCCGAAACCGCCCAGCCAGGCATCGGCGCTGTCGGCCAGGCCATCGAGGTGCAGGCCGCCGCTGAGCAACACCCACGCGCTCAGCAACAGCGCAGCGTGCAGCAGCGACGGTGCCCCCATCAGCAGTGCATTGAGCAGCCACAGCAGGGCACCGAACAACAGCCCCACCACCGGATAGAACAACAGCGAACGGCCCAGCTGTTCAGGCTCGGGCATGCCGGGCAGGCGCACCGGCAGGCTGCTGAGAAATTGCAAGGCGATCCAGAAGGGCAGCATCGTCAATCCGCCTCTTTGAGCACAAGCCCTGCCGACACCGTCAGGGAAAACAGCGCGCCATGGCCGACTTCGACATTGAGCAATTGCTCCCGAGGCAGACCTTTGGCCTGAGCCAGCAGCAGGCGCATCACGCCACCATGGCTGACCAGCAAGACCCGCTGACCGGCATAGGCCGCGTGCAGACGTTCGACCGCCGCCAGCACGCGGCTGGAAAACGCCAGCACGGGCTCGCCTTCGGGGGGCGTGAAGGCATAGGGATCGGCCCAGAACTGGCCCAGTGCCTCGGCGTCGGTGTCCATCAGCGCTGCTGCGCTACGGCCTTCCCAGGCGCCGAAATGCAGCTCTTGCAGGTCTTTTTCCAGCTGCACCGGCACGCCGAGTCGGGCACCCAGTTGCTCGGCGAAACGGGCGCAACGTTGCAACGGCGAACTCACCAGGCGATCCCAGGGCCCGCCTTGCTCGACAGCCGTGTGCATCTGCTCCCAGCCCCTGGCGGTCAAGGCATCGTCGAGGCTGCCGCGCAAGCCACCACCCAGCTCGGTTTCGCCGTGACGCAGCAGGTCCAGGCGCAAGGTCATGCCGGGCGATCCGCCACGGCCGCTTCGGCAAAGGTCGCCATTTGCCCATGAAGGTCACAGGCCAGGCGCAACAGCGGCACCGCCAACGCCGCACCACTGCCCTCGCCCAGGCGCAGGCCGAGGTCCAGCAGCGGTTCGGCGCCGAGGGTTTCCAGCACGTGACGATGGCCCGGCTCGGCGCCGCGATGGCCGAACAGCAACCATGGCCGGCACGCGGGATTGAGGCGCACCGCCATCAGGGCCGCGACGCTGCAGATGAAACCATCCACCAGCACGGCGACGCCCTGCTGGGCACAGGCCAGGTACGCGCCGACCAACGCGGCGATTTCAAAACCGCCGAGGTTGAACAGGGTCTGCAACGGGTCGTGGACCTGGGCAGCGTGCAGCGCCAAGGCCCGTTCGATTACCTGGGCCTTGCGGCTGACACCCGCCGCGTCCAACCCGGTACCCGGCCCGACCAGATGCGCCACCGGACACTCGAGCAAGGCGCAGGCCAGGGCGCTGGCGGCCGTGGTGTTGCCGATGCCCATCTCGCCGCCGATGAACAATTGCGTCCCGGCCGCGACCGCACGCGCCACGCTGTCGCGGCCGGCGTGCAAGGCCTGCTCGCCCTGGCTCGCGGTCATTGCCGGGCCCTGGGCGAAATTCGCCGTGCCCGGCCCGACATTCAGGTGCCGTACACCGGGCAGGTCCAGCGATGGTGTGACGGTGCCCAGGTCCACCACTTCCAGCGATGCGCCCAGTTGCCGCGCCAGGACGCTGATGGCCGCGCCGCCGCTGACGAAGTTGAGCAGCATCTGCCCGGTGACCTCCTGGGGGTAGGCCGATACACCCTCGGCTACCACACCATGGTCGCCGGCGAAAATCGCGATCCATAGCCGGTCGAGGCTCGGTTTGACCTGCCCTTGCAGGCCCGCCAATTGCACCGCCACCGACTCCAACCGGCCCAGGGAACCCGCCGGTTTGGTCAGTTGTTGCTGACGCGCCGTAGCCTGCTCCAGGACCTGGCTATCGACGGGCTTGCACGGGTCCAGCCACCAGCAGTGATTCATAACGCAGTACCTTTGAGAGTCAGGGGCAGGCCGGCGACGGTCAGCACGACGCGCTGACAACGTTCGGCCAAGGCTTGATGCAGCCAACCGGCTTCATCGACGTAACGGCGAGTCAGCTCGCCCAGCGGCACGACACCCATGCCGGTCTCGTTGCTGACAAAAATGATCTCCCCGGGCAACGCGGCCAGGCAGTCCAGCAATGCTTCACGTTCGGCGTTCAGTGGCTCGGGGTCGTCGAGCATCAGCAGGTTGGTCAGCCACAGGGTCAGGCAATCCACCAGCAGGCATTGCCCGGGGGCGGCGTTTTCCCGCAGCACCCGCGCCAGGGCCAGGGGTTCTTCCACCAGCGCCCATTCGGTCGGGCGCCGCGCGCGGTGTTGCACGACCCGCGCGTTCATCTCGCCATCCAGGGGTTGGCTGGTGGCGATGTAGGTCACGGGCAATCGGGTGTCTGTGGCGAGTTTTTCCGCCAGGCGACTCTTGCCGGAGCGAGCGCCGCCGAGGATCAGTTGCAGCATGGGTCATTACCTTTTATTTGGCGGTGTGGCGACTGGCCTCATCGCGAGCAAGCTCGCTCCCACAGTTGATCCAGGTGTTCATGAATTCGGTGGTCATCAGAGATCCAATGTGGGAGCGAGCTTGCTCGCGAAGGGGCCGGCACAGCCACCTCAAATCCCACAGAGTTCACGCAACAACCGAGTATCCAAATGCTGTTCCACCAGATCCGCCAGCCGCTCGATATCCCGCTCGCGCAACCCGTGGTAATCCACCGCCTGCACATCCTGCAACCCGGCCCAGCGCAACAACGCGCTACTGGCCGCCGGTGATTCGAAGAGCCCATGCAGGTAGGTGCCGAACACCTGCCCGTCGAGACTCTGGGCACCGTCGCAACGACCGTCCTCCAGATGCACCGCCGGGTTTTCCAGGGCCGGGCCGGTGGTCACGCCCGCGTGGATCTCGTAGCCGCTGACCTCAGCCTCTTCCAAGGCCAATCGCCCGCGCACATTGCGCAATTGCTTCTCGTGCTCCAGGGTCGTTTCAAAATCCAACAAGCCCAGCCCGGCACTGGAACCGGCCGCGCCTTCGAGCCCCGACGGGTCGTGGACCTGCTGGCCGAGCATCTGCAAACCGCCGCAGATGCCCAGCAATTTGCCGCCGTAGCGCAGGTGGCGATTGATCGCCGTTACCCAACCGTTGGCGCGCAGGTAGGCCAGGTCGCTGCGCACGCTTTTCGAACCGGGCAGGATGATCAAGTCGGCCGGCGGGATGGGCTGGCCGGGGCCGATGAATTGCAAGTCGACCTGCGGGTGCAGGCGCAACGGATCGAAATCGGTGTGGTTGCTGATGCGCGGCAACACCGGTACCACCACCTTGAGCACCTGCTCAGCCTTGGCGGTTTGGCGCTGGTCGAGGCCGTCCTCGGCTTCCAGGTGCAGGTCCATCACGTACGGCAACACGCCGATCACCGGTTTGCCGGTGCGCGCTTCCAGCCAGTCCAGGCCCGGTTGCAGCAAGGCGATGTCGCCGCGAAAACGGTTGATGATGAAGCCCTTGACCCGTGCCTGTTCGCTGGACGAAAGCAGCTCCAGGGTGCCGACCAGATGGGCGAACACCCCGCCACGATTGATATCGGCGATCAGCAGCACCGGGCAATCCACCGCCTCGGCAAAGCCCATGTTGGCAATGTCGCCAGCACGCAGGTTGATCTCGGCCGGCGAGCCGGCGCCCTCCACCATCACCACCGGATAGGCCGCGCTCAAGCGCGCGTGGGAGGCCAGCACGGCTTGCATCGCGATGGCTTTGTAATCGTGATAGGCCACCGCATTCATGGTGGTCACGGCACGGCCATGGATGATCACCTGGGCGCCAGTATCGCTGTTGGGCTTGAGCAGCACCGGATTCATATCGGTGTGCGGCTCCAGCCCCGCCGCCTGGGCCTGCACCGCCTGGGCGCGGCCGATTTCGCCGCCGTCGGCCGTCACGGCGCTGTTGAGGGCCATGTTCTGCGGCTTGAACGGCACCACGCTCACATCTTGGCGCCGGCCCCAGCGGCACAAAGCCGTGACCAAGGTACTTTTGCCGGCATCGGACGTGGTGCCCTGCACCATCACTGTGGTCATCGGGTGTCCTTGGCGTAGGCCTCTAAAGCCTGTTCGAGGCGCAGGAATTCGCTGTCGTCGGCCGGCAGCCCGAAGCGCAGGCTGCTGGTGTTGGTAAACAAGCGCAGGAGGATGCCGCGATGGGCCATGAAATCGTGAAGCCCCAGGGCGTGCTCGGTGACCAGCCATTGGAACAATCCGCAGCCGCCCTGTGGCTTGAAGCCGTGGCGTTCGAGCATCAGCGCCAGACGTTGGCTGGTGGCTTCGCAGCGTTGGCGCTGGCGGGCGTGGGCGTCGGTGTCCATCAGGCACGCCTGGCCCAGCACTCGGGTCGGCCCACTGACGACCCACGGCCCGACCTGTTCGGCGAGCAACTTGAGCAAGCGACGCTCGGCCAATACAAACCCCAGGCGAACCCCGGCCAGGCCAAAGAACTTGCCGAACGAGCGCAGCACGATCAACCCGACCAGATGGGTGTGCGCCGCCAGGCTCAGCGCCGGCGTGACGTCCATGAAGGCTTCATCCACCACCAGCCAGCCACCGCGCTGGGCCAGGCGCGCATGCCAGTCCAGCAAGCGCTCGGGTGCAAGGCTCAGGCCCGTGGGATTGTTCGGATTGACCACCACCAGCACGTCGAGGCTGTCGAGAAAGAAATCCACCTCCGACTCCAGCACTTCGCGCACGATGTAGCCGCTGCGGCGCCAGGCTTCGGCGTGCTCGGCGTAACAGGGCGACAAGACACCGACCTTGCCGGCCCGGCGCAGGCGCGGCAACAACTGGATGGCCATCTGCGAACCGGCCACCGGCAGCACATTCAGCGCGCCATAATAATCGCAGGCGGCCTGTTCCAAGCCGTCATCGGTTTCCGGCAGGCGCGCCCAGGCCCGCAGGGGAATCGCCGGGACGTCGAATGGCCAAGGCGCCAGGCCGCTGGACAAGTCGAGCCAATCCGCTTCGGCAATGCCGTATTGCCGGACTGCGTTGCGCAAACGGCCACCGTGCTCAAGCATAAAACTCAGCTCCCAGGCAGAGAATCAGCAGCCATAACCATACGCCGCGCTGGACCAATTGCCAGCCGCGATCAATGGCGTCGGCACTCGCCGGCACGCCTTCGCCCAGCGCTGGACGTTGATGCAGCTCGCCGTGATAAACCGCCGCCCCGCCCAACTCGACACCCAGCGCTCCGGCACCGGCGGCCATCACTGGTCCGGCGTTGGGGCTGTCCCAGGTCGGGCCCTGGGTGCGCCAGCACTTGAGCGCCAGGCGGGTTTTGCCAAGCAGCGCGTAGGTCAATGCCACCAGGCGCGCCGGAATGTAGTTGAGCCCATCATCGATTTTTGCCGCCGCCCAACCGAAGCGCTCGAAGCGTTCATTGCGATAACCCCACATGGCGTCGAGGGTATTGCTCAGGCGGTACAACACCACTCCGGGCGCACCGGCCACGGCGAACCAGAACAGCGCAGCGAACACCGCGTCGCTGCCATTTTCCAGCACCGATTCGGTGGCGGCGCGGGCCACGGCGGTTTCATCCAGTTCAGCCGTTTCGCGGCTGACCAGATAGCCGACACGCTTGCGCGCCTCGTCCAGATCACCGCTGCGCAACGCCCGCGCCACCGGCTCGACATGTTCACCGAGGCTGCGCAGGCCGAGGGCACAGTACAAGGCGAGGATCTCCACCAGCCAGCCCACCATCGGCGCCCAGGACAGGGCCGTGGCGAGCAAGGTCAACGGCACCACGGCGATGATCCACGCCGTCACCCCATGGCTGCGCCAACCGCGTCCGCCGGAATTGAAGCGTTGTTCGATGCGATCGGCAAAACCGCCGAACGCCACCAGCGGATGCCAGCGTCGGGGCTCGCCCAGCAGCGCATCCAGCGCCACGGCGGCGGCACTGAGCAACGCCACACTCATGGGCTCACTCCCCAATGGTTTTCATACAGCAGTTCATTGAGCGGGCGCGGTTGTGCCCAACCTTCCAGGGCGAGCATCGGCGCCGGGTAAAAACCCTCGACCGGGCCCAGGCAGAGGATCGCCAGCGGCTTGGCCCCGACGGGCAGGCCCAGCAGGTCGGCCAGGGCCAGGGGCTCGAACAACGACACCCAGCCCATCCCCAACCCTTCGGCCCGGGAGGCCAGCCACAGGTTCTGGATTGCGCAGGATAGCGAGGCCAGGTCCATTTCCGGCAAGGTCCGACGACCGAAGATGTGCCGCTCGCGATCTTCCATCAACGCCGCCACCAGCACTTCGGCGCAGTCGTCGATACCTTCGACCTTGAGCTTCATGAATTCATCGCTGCGCTCACCCAGGGCCTCGGCGGTGCGAATGCGCTCTTGCTCCACCAATTCGCGGATCTGCCCACGCAAGGCGCGGTCGCTGATGCGGATGAATCGCCACGGTTGCATCAGCCCGACGCTGGGGGCCTGGTGTGCGGCTTCCAGTAGACGGCGCAGCAAGGCCGGCTCAACCGTGCCACCGGCGAAGTGGCGCATGTCGCGGCGCTCGGCGATAGCGCGGTAGATGGCGTCACGTTCGGCCTGGGAGAAAGCGGTGTCGGTCATGGCCTCTTCGCGAGCAAGCTCGCTCCCACATTGGCTAGCGTTGCACTTGAGATCACTGGGTCCCCTGTGGGAGCGAGCTTGCTCGCGATAGCGGTCTCAGGATCCGGCGCAAACAACGCAGCAATCGCCCTGGGATTGGACGGAAAATAAAAATGCACATAGGAAGCCGTCATGCGCCCCTGCCGGAAAACCGCTTCCGCCCCGCGCCCGCCGTTAGGGCTATGGCCACGGGCAATCGGTTCAAGTTCGGTGCTGGTCAGCGAATGATGATAGGTATGCCCACGCAAGGTGCCTTCCGGCAAGTCCACCGATTGCAGCGCCAGGGCCGCCAGACGCTTTTGCATCTGCGCATCACCCGCCAGCAAACCCAGCAGTTCGGTGCGCACGCCTTCGACATCGGTCAATGAATCGAGCAGATACAACATGCCGCCGCATTCGGCGAGCAACGGTTTGTCGGCTGCCTGGTGAGCACGGATCGCTGCCAGCATCGGCGCGTTCTCGGCCAACGCAACGTGGTGCAGTTCCGGATAACCGCCAGGCAAATAAAGGCTGTCCGCCTCGGGCAGTTCGCTGTCATGAATCGGCGAAAAGAAGCTCAACTGCGCGCCCATGGCCCGCAGCAGATCAAGGCTGGCGCCATAGGTAAAGGCAAACGCTTCGTCACGGGCCACGGCGATGCGTACCCCGGCGAGCCACGGCTCAACGGCAATCACCTCGGGCGCGGCGAACTCCACCGCTGGCGGCAGCGCCACTTCGCAACTGCCGGCCAGGGCCTCGGCGGCCGCGTCGAGACGCACGTCGAGGTCGTTCAACTCGCTGGCCTGGACCAACCCAAGATGACGACTGGGCAATTCGATGCCGGTTTCCCGGGACAGCGCACCGTACCAGCGCAGGCCTTCGGTCAGGCTGCCTTCGAGCAATTGCGCGTGGCGCAAGGTGCCGACCCGGTTGGCCAGGACACCGGCGAACGGCAGATCGGGTTGATAACGCGCCAGGCCCAGGGCCAGGGCGCCGAAAGTCTGAGCCATGGCCGTGCCATCGATCACCGCCAGCACCGGCACGCCAAAATGCCGTGCCAGGTCGGCGCTCGAGGGGGTGCCGTCGAACAGCCCCATTACCCCTTCGATCAGGATCAGGTCCGCTTCGGCAGCGGCTTCCCACAACAGTCGGCGACTTTCCTGCTCGCCGACCATCCACATGTCCAATTGATAGACCGGCGCACCACTGGCCCGCTCCAGAATCATCGGGTCGAGGAAGTCCGGGCCGCATTTGAATACACGCACCTTGCGTCCCTGGTTGCGATGCAACCGGGCCAGCGCAGCAGTGACGGTGGTCTTGCCCTGGCCCGAGGCCGGCGCTGCGATCAGCACCGCCGGACAGTGGCGGCTGGTCATGGCGGGATCGCTCACAGTTCGACGCCTTTCTGCGCCTTGATACCCGCCTGGAACGCGTGCTTGATCATGCCCATTTCAGTCACGGTGTCGGCCAGCTCGATCATCTCGGGCTTGGCACCGCGACCGGTCACCACCACGTGCTGCATCGGTGGGCGCGCCTGCAGATCGCTCAGCACCTGATCGAGGTCGAGGTAACCGTGCTTGAGGGCAATGTTCAACTCATCGAGCACCACCAGGCCAATGGACGGATCGCTGAGCAACTGACGCGATACTGCCCAGGCGGCTTCGGCGGCGGCGATGTCGCGCTGGCGATCCTGGGTTTCCCAGGTAAATCCTTCGCCCATGACATGAAAGCGCACCTGCTCCGGGAAACGACGGAAGAACAGCTCTTCACCGGTGCTGTTGCGCCCCTTGATGAACTGCACCACGCCGCATTGCATGCCGTGGCCCATGGACCGCGCAAGCATGCCGAACGCCGAGCTGCTCTTACCCTTGCCGTTGCCCGTCAGCACCAGCAGCAAGCCGCATTCATTCGGCGAGTTGGCGATGCGCTCGTCGATCACGGCTTTCTTGCGCAGCATGCGCGCCAGGTGGCGTTCGTTGCGATCAGACGTGTCGGTGAAGAGGGAGTCGGTCATGGGAAGCCTCCGTTTGGGATTGGATAACGGCGGGCGGGCACAAAAAAAGACGGCAACAAGCCTGGCATCGCCCACCGTGATGCCGTTGGATGAATCAGGCCGGTCTCCGGGCTCATGAGCGGCGTGGTGCCTGGCTGCGCGCCTTCCCATGTCATACGACACAGTGGTGAGTGGCCTGTGTGGCCACAAAGCGCAGCGTTGACTCATTTACCGTTGCGGGGGCAGCGCCGGGTTCGTGTGCACTCACCGGCTTCCCTGTTTCACTCTGTCGACCGCAGCCACAGAGCACCTGAAACAAGCCGCGAAGGTTAGAGGGTTGGGGGGGGAGCGTCAATTAAAGCCGCCTGTCGGGGCGATCATTGGCGCCGATCAATAAAATGACGCCAATCTTGTGTGATTCTGCGGCAAGTGATATCAAAGCGACACTACGACCCGATATCACAAGAACAAGAGGGCAAAGCATGCAAGGCATGATCATCAGCAATCCAAAATTGGAATTCCTGCGCCCGGTGCTGGAACGCTGGTTTGACTGTATCGACCGCTACAACGCGGTGCGTGGCGATAACGACACGCCTTATTGGTTCGATGAAAAAGCCAACCTCGGCTTGCTCTCGGCCGCGGCCTGGATGGCCGAGATGGTCACGCTGCAGAACGCCCCGACCCGCAAGCAGAATGAAGAAGGCGAACGCAACGTCAGCGCCGACCTGTTCATCGCCAGCACCGAGGAGCGCGCCTTCATCCAGGCCACCCAGCGCTGGCCCAAGGTCAGCAATCTGAATCTGACCCAGCCGCTACTGGAAGCCACCAGCGATGCCAAGCGCATCAGCTATGCCAGCGACCTGAAGCTGGGCTGCCTGTTCGTCTCGCCGCAAAAAGCCCAGCAAAGCGCCACGCCCGAAGAATTGCAGGACATGATCGACGACCTGCAGAAGGAACATACCTGCGCCGTGGCCTGGTACTTCCCTTACGCCTACCGCAAGTTGCGCAATGAAGCCGGGCATTACCATCCTGGCATTGCGGTGCTGTTCAAACAGGCCCATGGTTGATTCATTGCACACTGGGAACTGTGGAAGAAACTGTGGGAGCGAGCTTGCTCGCGATAGCGGTGTGCCATTCAACATCAACGCAGGCTGATACACCGCCATCGCGAGCAAGCTCGCTCCCACACTGGATTTCAGCAGACACCCCCCCATACACCACAGGGATCTTGCCTGGCTGACAGGCCTACCCACGGTTGAACCATCGTGCGTCTACGCTCCTCTATGAATAACTACATGCATTCATAGGGAAGCCAGCATGCTCAAGCCACCCCACCTCCTGATCGTCGCCCTTGCCGCCGGACTTGTCGCTTGTGGCGAGTCTTCCACCTTGCAAGTGTCCGACGGCACCGGCCCAGCGCCGAAACTGCCCGAACCGAACAAGACCCTGATCCCCACCGTCAACATCGCCGAAGCCGTCGGCTGGCCGCAAGGCGCCAAGCCAACCCCGGCCCAGGGCCTGCAAGTGGGTGCATTCGCTGAAGGACTGGACCATCCGCGCTGGCTCTATGTGCTACCCAATGGTGATGTGCTGGTGGCCGAAACCAACGCCCCACCCAAGCCCGACGACGCCAAGGGCATCCGGGGCTGGGTGATGAAAAAAGTCATGGGCCGCGCCGGCGCCAGCGTGCCCAGCCCCAATCGCATCACCCTGTTGCGCGACGCCAATCACGACGGCATCGCAGAAACCCGCACGGTGTTCCTGGAAAACCTCAACTCACCGTTCGGCATGACCCTGGTCGGCAATGACCTCTACGTGGCCGATACCGACCGATTGATCCGCTTCCCCTACAAGGACGGTGATACGCAAATCAAGGCGCAGCCGACCAAAGTCGTCGATCTGCCCGGGGGGACACTCAACCATCACTGGACCAAGAACGTGATTGCCAGCCGCGACGGCAGCAAGCTGTACGTCACCACCGGCTCGAACAGTAACGTCGCGGAAAACGGCATGGAGGCCGAGGAAGGTCGCGCCGCCATCTGGGAAGTGGACCGTGCCAGCGGAAATCACCGCATCTTCGCCTCGGGCTTGCGCAACCCCAACGGCCTGGCTTGGGAACCCCGCAGCGGCGCACTCTGGACAGCGGTGAACGAGCGGGATGAGATCGGCAGCGATCTGGTGCCGGACTACATCACGTCGGTCAAGGACGGGGCCTTCTATGGCTGGCCCTACAGCTACTATGGGCAGAACGTCGATGTCCGGGTCGAACCGCAGAACCCGGCCCTGGTGGCCAAGGCCATCGCCCCGGACTACGCCGTCGGCCCCCACACCGCCTCATTGGGCCTGACCTTCGCCGAGGGCAGTACCTTGCCCGCACCATTTACCGAAGGGGCTTTCATCGGCCAGCACGGCTCCTGGAACCGCAAGCCCCACAGTGGTTATAAAGTGATTTTCGTACCGTTCAGCGGCGGCAAGCCGGTGGGGCAACCGGTGGATGTGCTGACCGGCTTCCTGAACGTCGACGAAAAAGCCCAGGGCCGGCCAGTGGGCGTGGTGATCGACAAGCAGGGTGGCTTGTTGGTGGCCGATGATGTGGGGAACAAGATCTGGCGCGTGTCAGGCAAATAAAGGCAGGCGCGCCCTTGTGAGCACCGCCCGATTTGTGGGAACAAGGCTTGCCCGCGATGGAAGCAATGCGGTCTCTCAGAGATCGAGGCGCCTGTTTCGCGAGCAAGCTTTGCTCCCACAGATCAGGAAAACAACAACTCAGGGATTGCGCGCCAGATGCTCCGGCTGCAGCACACGCTTGGCGCCCAGGTAAGCCCTCTGCCAATAGGTCTTGGACAGGCTATCGAGCTTGACCGTGCCACCCGTGGCCGGCGCGTGAACGAAACGGCCCTCACCGACATAGATCCCGGCATGGCTGACCTGGGAGCCACCATTGGTGGCGAAGAAGATCAAATCGCCGCTCTGCAAGGCTTCCTTGCCGACATCCGGGGCCCGCATGCCAATCATCTCGCGGGTGGAACGCGGCAGGGAAATGCCGGCGGCGTCGCGGTAGACATAGCCAATCAGGCCACTGCAGTCAAAACCCGAATCCGGCGTGTTACCACCCCAGCGATAAGGCGTGCCCACCAGGCCAAGCGCCCGGAAGAGCACATCTTCGGCGGCCGGGGAAAAGGGTTGCGAGGGTGCAAAGACCACCGGAGCCCGCACTGGAGCAGGCGGCGGAGTGCGGCTGGCGCACGCGCTGAGCAGCGCGGCAAGAAACATGAGGGCGAGGCGGGCCGACGTCGACATATGCAGAACAATCCTGATCTGGATGCGGCTTTTCTGCCGTGGGCATGAAAACAAATCCGCCTGCGGAGTACGCAGGCGGATTGCCATCAAACAATGATCAGGATTCTAGCGGCTATACGGCAAACTTCAAGTAAGACTTTAAGTTTGCCTTACAAACTGTGTGCTTACTTGCGAGCAGTGACCACAGTCGGTGCCATGGCGAGGGCGCGCTTGGCTTCGATGAAGGTCTTGCTCCAGTAGCTGTCGCCCAGGCTGTCGATCCGCACGCCACCGCTGCGGCGGCTGCTGGAATGAATGAACTGGTTGTCGCCCAGGTAGATACCGGCGTGGCTGACACGACCGCGACGACCGTTGGTGCTGAAGAACAGCAGGTCACCGGGTTCCAGTTGGTTGCGAGCCACCAGTGGGGCATTCACGTTGATCATTTCGCGAGTGGAACGCGGCAGGTTCATGCCGGCCTCTTCGCGGAACAGATAACCGATGAAACCGCTGCAATCGAAGCCGGCTTCAGAGGTACCGCCAAAACGGTAGCGGGTACCGATCAACGACATGCCGCGTTCCAGGATGCTGTCAGCCAGTACTGGAAGCTGGTAAGGCTTGCTGCCGGCGAAGGCTGCGAGTTCTTTGTCGGAGGCCATTTCTTCCTGGAACGCAACGGAGGAAGACTGGGCGGTAACGGAGGTCTTGACCTGTGGTTGTTGCTCTTGCTGGGACACTGGGGAGTGGGCAGCGCAACCAAACAACAGGGTAACGAGTGCGAGAGGCACGAGGGGTGCGAAGCGATTTAGCATGGGCACGACCGTGGCTGAAGTAGTAAAGATGGCGAGACTATGCCTTCTATCAACCTCATTTGCAAATTCAATCGATGCAAATGTGACTTCTCGGTTTTACGTTTACATCTAAGCGCTTAAGCCCATTTTGAACGTCACGTGGCCTGCAACCCAGCAGGACCGCGGGTTTCGCCGCGTCCAGAGCAGGCCAAGAGCCACTACCTACAACGGTTCTACCAGCCCAGGGTTTCTTTCAAAAAAGGAATAGTCAGCTTGCGCTGGGCCTGGAGTGAGGCCTGGTCGAGACGTTCGAGCAGTTCGAACAACGCGCTCATGCTGCGGGTACCACGGGTGAGTATGAAATGCCCGACTTCGTCGGTCAGGTGCAGGCCACGCCGGGAAGCGCGCAGTTGCAAGGCGCGGAGTTTGTCTTCGTCGGACAGCGGGCGCATCTGGAAAATCAGTGCCAGGGTGAGACGGGACTTGAGGTCCGCCAGCTTCACCGGCAGCTCCCGTGGCGACGTCGAGGCGGCGATCAGCAAGCGCCGACCGCTGTCACGCAACCGATTGAACAGATGAAACAGCGCTTCTTCCCAGTCAGCCTTGCCGGCCACGGCCTGGAGATCGTCCAGGCAGACCAGTTCGTACTGCTCGAGGTTGTCGAGGATCTCAACGCCGCGATCGAGCAACTCGGCCAACGGCAGGTACACCGCAGGTTCGCCCAATTGCTCGAACCGCAGGCACGCGGCCTGCAACAGATGCGTGCGCCCTACCCCGTCCTTGCCCCACAGATAGATCAGGCTTTCGGTCCAGCCGGCGTCGGCTTCGCAAAGCCGCTCGACATAGCCGAGTGCTGCGGCATTGGCGCCTGGGTAGTAATTGATAAAGGTGGCGTCATCACGCAGACGCACACCTAGGGGCAGCTGAATCGGTTTCATGCTGACTGAACAGTTCCCAAGGAACCGTTAGTGGCCTCTGTGTAAAGTGCGCAAAGTTTATACCCGTGGCGCGGACCGCACAATGCGCCGGACCACGAGCAAAATCAAAGGTTTGCAGCGACAAGACAGCGGAGCGACGGTTTCCCTGACGCTGCGCCCGACATTCGCTCTAAAGATCAGGGTCTTCGGCGCCGCTATAGATGTCCGAATCCTTGTACAAATCGTGCATATGACGCACCAGCACCATGATCACCGCCGCCACCGGCAGCGCCAGCAGGATCCCGGTGAAGCCGAACAACTCGCCCCCCGCCAGGATCGCGAAGATCACCGCCACCGGATGCAGGCCAATACGATCGCCCACCAGCAGCGGCGTCAGCACCATGCCCTCCAGTGCCTGACCGACCATGAACACCGCGACGATGCCCACCATCGGGTACAGGTCGCCGCCGAACTGGAACAATCCGGCGATCAATGCCGCGCCAATACCAATCACAAACCCCATGTACGGCACGATGGCGGCCAGGCCGGCGATCAGGCCGATCAACAACCCCAGCTCCAGGCCCACCAGCATCAAACCTGCCGCATAGATGAAGCCCAGGGCCACCATCACCAGCAGTTGCCCGCGCACGAACGCCCCCAGCACTTCATGGCATTCGCCGGTCAGGGTCATGATGCGTTCTTCACGGTGACGCGGCAGCAGGCTGCGAATCTTCGCCATCATCAGGTCCCAGTCCCGCAGCAGATAGAAGGCCACGACCGGAATCAGCACCAGATTCGCCAGCCAGCCGATCAACGCCAGGCCCGAGGCCGTGGCCTGGCTCAACACCACGCCGACGATGTCGGTGGTCTGGCCCATGTGCTCGCTGATGGCCGCCTTGACCTTGTCGAACTTCCAGAAACCGTCCGCCAACCCCAACTTCGACTGCACCCACGGCACCGCGCTGTGCTGCAACCAATCGAGCATCTGCGGCGCCAATTCGTACAGGCGCAGCAGTTGCTTGGCGAGCATCGGGATCAGCACCAGCAACAGTGCGCTCACAATCAAGGTGAACAGCGCAAACACCGCCACCACGCCCCAGGTCCGCGACAGGCCGAGTTTTTCCAGGCGATCCACCACCGGGTCGAACAGATAGGCCAGCAGCAGCGCAACCAGGAACGGCGTCAGGATCGGATGCAGCAAATAGATAAGCGCAATCAGCAGGGCAACCCCGCCCAACCAGAACCAACGCCGCGTATCGCCCATGAACCACTCCTAGCTATATAAAGAAAGAAAACCTACCAGCGGAACCGCAGATTGGCTGCCGGCGCTGGCACAGGTGCTGCAACCGGGGCCGAACCATCGGCGGCGGGCGGCGCCACAGGCACTGGCGCGACGGCCTCGCCGGGCGGGATCTCCTGCAATTTCGCCAGGCCCAGTTGCGCCTTCAACTGCTCGGCGCTGCCGTTGACTCGATAGACGATCCGATCACCCTCAACCTGCTGCAACTGCCCACCAAATGGCTCGAGCAAACGCCCAAGCGCCGCGTACCGCTCAAGGTTCATGCCCTGCACTTCCAGCAACTGTTCAGTGGCCACGCCCGGCTTGGCGACGAAGCGTGGCGCCAGGCGCTGGTTCACCGCCAACATCACCGCGTCAGCCAGTGCCGCAGGATCAGCGCCCTGGGCAGTGCCCTGCTCACGCTGATCGCCCAGCCACAGGCGCCAGGTGCCGTTCCACTGTCCGCCCTCTTCCTTGGCGTGGACCGCCAGCAAGGCGTCTGTCGCGTAGCGCTCCGAGGCAGCGCGCAAAGGCGCCGGGTCGTTGCCTTCCAGGTTCGGTGCGGTGGCAACGATCTGCTCGCTCAAGTCCGCCAGCGGCAAGTGCAATGCCAGCCCCCGATGCTGGGCGGCACGCCGCAATGGCGTGGCGCTGGCCTGGCCATCGCCCACCAGGCTGGAGCCCTCGACCGAGTCATTCAGCCACCAGCCCAGGATCGATGGCCGGTTCGCGCTCCACAGCGACAAGCCTGCCGAGCGCAATGCCCGGTCGGTGCTCGCCGGGTCGAAGTCCACCTTGAGGCTTTCCGGCGGGCCGGCGTCGTAGCCATATTGAAGAATGATCTGTTGCGGGTCCTTGCGCAGCGCCGCCAACCCTGGATTCTGGGCGGCCTTGGCGTCGCCGGTCAGGCGCAGCACCAGCGTATCCAGAGCGCGCAGCGTCGCCTGATTGCGCTCCTCCGGGGTCTGGTTGCTGACCGGTTCGAGCACTTGATAAAGGCCATTGACGGTTTCGGCATGGCTCGCCAGGCTGATCAGCGACAAGCAGCCCACGGACAAGAATTTGAACAAACGCATGGAAGATTCCCGGACATAACGGCTGGAACAGGCCGTGTGAAGAAGATTGAGCATGGCTGTGACCACAGCACCCGGCAAAACATTCACACACCCGGTGGAAGTTTCGCACGGTCATCACCATAACCGGTTACCGCTACACCTTATACAGACGCGCTACGCAGTACCAATATAAGAAATATCGGTTTTTTTCCGTGGATATGTCCCTGCCCGTCGGCGCGAGGATGGCCGCTGCCCCTCAAGCCTGATAAAATCGCGCGCCTTCGCAGACCGGCAATGGCTGGGCTCCCGGAATAATTCGTACAACGGTTATTCAATGGCCCCGGCGTCGGTCGTTACCCAGAAATCCCCCCTAAAGGCCTGGATCATGAGCAAGCAACCCTCCCTGAGCTACAAGGACGCCGGTGTAGACATCGACGCCGGTGAAGCATTGGTCGAACGCATCAAGAGCGTCGCCAAGCGCACTGCGCGTCCGGAAGTCATGGGCGGCCTGGGCGGTTTCGGCGCCCTCTGCGAGATCCCGGCCGGCTACAAGCAACCGGTCCTGGTCTCGGGCACCGACGGCGTCGGCACCAAGCTGCGCCTGGCCCTGAACCTGAACAAGCACGACAGCATCGGCATCGACCTGGTGGCCATGTGCGTGAACGACCTGGTGGTCTGCGGCGCCGAGCCGCTGTTCTTCCTCGATTACTACGCCACCGGCAAGCTCAACGTCGACACCGCCGCCCAGGTCGTGACCGGCATCGGTGCTGGCTGTGAGCTGTCCGGCTGCTCCCTGGTCGGCGGCGAAACCGCTGAAATGCCTGGCATGTACGAAGGCGAAGACTACGATCTGGCCGGCTTCTGCGTCGGCGTCGTGGAAAAGGCCGAGATCATCGACGGCTCGAAAGTCGCCGCTGGCGATGCCCTGCTCGCCCTGCCGTCCTCCGGCCCGCACTCCAATGGCTACTCGCTGATCCGCAAGATCATCGAAGTCTCGGGTGCCGACATCGAAAACACCCAGCTCGACGGCAAGCCACTGGCCGACCTGCTGATGGCCCCGACCCGCATCTACGTCAAGCCGCTGCTCAAGCTGATCAAGGACACCGGCGCCGTCAAGGCCATGGCCCACATCACCGGTGGTGGCCTGCTGGACAACATCCCGCGCGTGCTGCCAAAAGGCGCCCAGGCCGTGGTCGACGTGGCGAGCTGGACCCGTCCGGCGGTGTTCGACTGGCTGCAAGAGAAAGGCAATGTCGATGAAACCGAAATGCACCGCGTGCTGAACTGCGGCGTGGGCATGGTCATCTGCGTGGCCCAGGAACACGTCGAGACCGCCCTGAACGTATTGCGTGAAGCCGGCGAGCAGCCTTGGGTCATCGGCCAGATCGCTACCGCGGCCGAAGGCGCTGCACAGGTCGAGCTGAAAAACCTTAAGGCGCACTGATGTCCGCAACCTGTGACGTGGTGGTGCTGCTGTCCGGCACCGGCAGTAACTTGCAGGCCTTGATCGACAGCACACGGACCGGCGACAGCCCGGTCCGTATCCGCGCGGTGATTTCCAACCGCGCCGATGCCTACGGCCTGCAACGCGCCAAGGACGCGGGTATCGACACCCGCGTACTGGATCACAAGGCGTTCGAGGGCCGCGAAGCCTTCGACGCCGCGCTGATCGAACAGATCGACACCTTCAATCCGCAACTGGTGGTCCTCGCTGGCTTCATGCGCATCCTCAGCGCCGGCTTCGTGCGTCACTACCAGGGCCGCCTGTTCAATATCCACCCCTCGCTGCTGCCCAAATACAAAGGGTTACACACTCACCAGCGGGCGCTGGAGGCCGGAGACACGGAGCACGGCTGCTCTGTGCACTTTGTCACCGAGGAACTCGATGGCGGACCACTGGTCGTACAGGCAGTAATACCGGTAGAGTTGCACGACACGCCGCAAAGCCTGGCGCAACGGGTTCACGCCCGCGAGCACCAGATCTACCCGATGGCCGTGCGTTGGTTTGCCGAAGGAAGGCTGACCCTCGACGATCGCGGAGCCTCACTGGACGGCCAGTTGCTCGCCGCCAGCGGCCATTTGATTCGATACTAGGAGATTTTATGCGTCGCGCCCTGCTCTTCGCTTGCGCTCTGCTTGCCCTGCCCCTGGCACAGGCCGCAGAACTACAACCGTTCTCCGCCAGCTACACCGCCGACTGGAAACAGTTGCCCATGAGCGGCACCGCCGAGCGCAGCCTGACCAAGGAAGCCAACGGCACCTGGAAGCTGAGTTTCAAGGCTTCGATGATGATCGCCAGCCTGACCGAAGAAAGCACCCTGACCCTGGACAAGGACACGCTGCTGCCACAGTCCTACCACTTCGAACGTGGTGGCCTGGGCAAGGCGAAGAAGGCCGACCTGGACTTCGACTGGAACACCAAGATGGTCACCGGCACCGATCGCGGCGACGCGGTCAAGCTGCCGCTCAACCGTGGAATGGTCGATAAATCCACCTATCAACTGGCCCTGCAGCACGATGTGGCGGCCGGCAAGAAAAGCATGAGCTATCAGGTCGTCGATGATGGCGAAGTCGATACCTATGACTTCCGCGTGCTGGGCTCGGAAAAAGTCGACACCAAGGCCGGCCAGATCGACGCGATCAAGGTCGAGCGCGTGCGCGACCCGACGCAAAGCAAGCGCATCACCGTGCTCTGGTTCGCCAAGGACTGGGATTACCTGCTGGTGCGCCTGCAACAGGTCGAGACCGACGGCAAGGAGTACAACATCATGCTCCTGGACGGTACGGTCAATGGCAAGGCTGTAAAAGGCAGCTGATCGACGCAGATAACAAGAAGCCCCGCACCTGCGGGGCTTTTTGTTGCCCGAGGCTTCCAGCCCACCACCTATCCCTGTGGGAGCGAGCAAGCTCGCTCCCACAGGGGTTTTGCTTTCACTCAAGACTTTCCGCTACAACATGAAAACTTCTTCATGAAAAACCACCTGCGACCGAATGCCGCGCACTGCCTGGCCTGCAGGACTGCTGCGCTTTCCATGAAAACTTCTTAACGCGCCGAAGCATTTACTTAGCACGCTACCAAAATCTATAACAAAGTCCTGCACACGCCTTGCTGCAGATAACAGAGATTGGAGCTTGCAAGATGACTGTGAAAGTAACTGAACGCGACGACGCCCACATGTCCCACGAAGGCATTGCCGCCGGTATCCGGATCTGGGATGTGCATCAACAGGATTTGCTGGTGGGGATGTTCCACTCCGAAACGGACGCCCATAGCTACAAGGCCGAGCTGGAGCGTGAGGAATGGCAGCGCTCGCGTGAGACCGCAGAATCCTGAACAACACAAACCCCTATGGGACTTGTGCCTGTGGGAGCAAAGCTTGCTCGCGATAGCAGAGTATCAGGCAACATTTTTACCGGCTGACACTCCGCTAGCGCGAGCAAGCTTTGCTCCCACAGATCTCATAGATCTCATAGATCCCTACAGATATTCCCTCAGGCCTTCCACAGGCTTTGTGTTTAGCTCAAAGGCTGCGCTCGGCTTACCACATCAAATCATCAGGAATCTGATACGCCGCGTACGGATCATCGGCATCCACTTCTTCGGTCTGGGTGTTGAGCTGGACGATGCGCTGGGGGTCGCGCTCCTGGATCTTCAGGGCCGCCTCGCGCGGGATCACTTCGTAACCGCCGGCATGGTGGACGATCGCCAGCGAGCCACTGCTCAGCTTGTTGCGCATCAGAGTGTTGACCGAGATGCGCTTGACCTTCTTGTCGTCGACGAAGTTGTAATAGTCCTCAGTGGTCAGCTTCGGCAGGCGCGAGACTTCGATCAATTGCTTGATCTGCGCGGCCCGAGCCTTCTGCTCGACCTTTTCCTGCTGCTGACGGTTGAGTTCCTGGTCGCGCTTGACCTTCTCGGCCATGGCCTCCTGGGCGGCGCGCTGCTGGGAGTCATCCAGTTCGATCTGGCCTTTATGGGCCAGGCGTTGCTGCTTCTGTTTCTCTTTGCCGACCTGCTTGGCCTGCTTTTGGTTGACCAGCCCTGCTTTGAGCAACTGGTCGCGAAGGGAAAGGCTCATGGTGCTTACTCACTTAGGCAACGGCCTCAGCCACAGCTGGGCAAATTCTTTTCCTGACGTTTGGCTTCGCCCCACAAGGCGTCCAACTCTTCGAGGGTGCAATCTTCCATGGGACGGTGGGTGTCGCGCAATGCCTGTTCGATAAATCGGAACCGCCGCTCGAACTTTCCGTTGGCGTCACGCAGGGCGGTTTCCGGGTCGACCTTGAGGTGGCGAGCCAGGTTCACCACACTGAACAGCAGATCGCCGATCTCATCGCTGATGGCCACCGGATCGTTGTCGGCCATGGCTTCAAGCACTTCGTCCAGTTCCTCCCGCACCTTGTCGAGCACCGGCAACGGGCCTGGCCAGTCGAAACCAACCTGAGCCGCGCGCTTTTGCAGCTTCGCCGAACGGGACAACGCCGGCAACGCCCCCGGCACATCGTCGAGCAACGACAACTGCTCGGGCGCCGCGGCTTTCTCGGCCCGCTCCTCTGCCTTGATTTCCTCCCAGCGCTGCTTGACCTGTTCTTCGCTCAGGCGCGGGATATCCACGGGCGCATACAGGTCACCGGTAGGAAACACATGGGGATGGCGACGGATCAGCTTGCGGGTGATGCTGTCGACCACACCGGCAAATTCGAAGCGGTTTTCTTCCCGGGCCAGTTGGCTGTAATACACCACCTGGAACAACAGGTCGCCCAACTCGCCCTGCAAGTGATCGAAGTCGCCGCGCTCGATGGCATCGGCCACTTCGTAGGCTTCTTCCAGGGTATGGGGGACGATGGTCGCGTAGGTTTGCTGGATGTCCCACGGGCAGCCGTACTGCGGGTCCCGCAGGCGGTTCATCAGGTGGAGCAGGTCTTCAAGGCTGTACATCAATCCATCTCGTCACAAAATAACCCTGTGGGAAATAATCCAATAGGAGCAGCCTGTGGTGAGAGAGCCTGTGGGAGCAAAGCTTGCTCGCGATTGCGGTGGTGGACCCAGCCTATATGGGGACTGATCCACCGTTATCGAGAGCAAGCTTTGCTCCCACAGACTTTGCTCCCACAGGCTCCCACATTTGCGGACTGCGCTTAACCTGGCGTCCGGTTGCGCCGGGTCTCGATGATGTTCGGCAACTGGGAAATCCGCCCCAGCAACCGCCCCAGCGCATCCAGCCCCGGAATCTCGATGGTCAGGGACATCAGCGCGGTGTTGTCTTCCTTGTTCGAACGGGTGTTGACCGCCAGCACGTTGATCCGCTCGTTCAGCAACACCTGGGACACGTCACGCAGCAGACCGGATCGATCGTAGGCGCGGATGACGATGTCCACCGGATAGGTGAGCACCGGCACCGGGCCCCAGCTGACCTGGATGATCCGCTCCGGCTCGCGACCGGCCAGTTGCAGCACCGAGGCACAGTCCTGGCGGTGAATGCTCACGCCACGGCCCTGGGTGATGTAGCCGACGATCGCATCCCCCGGCAATGGCTGGCAGCAGCCGGCCATCTGGGTCATCAGGTTGCCCACGCCCTGGATCTGGATATCGCCGCGCTTGCCCGGCTTGTAGCCGGTAGCCTTGCGCGGAATCAGCTCCAGTTGCTCGTTGCCCCGCTCCGGCTCCACCAGTTGCTGGGCCAGGTTGACCAACTGCGCCAGGCGCAGATCGCCGGCACCGAGGGCGGCGAACATGTCCTCGGCGGTTTTCATGTTGGCTTTTTCGGCCAGCTTGTCGAAATCCACCTGCGGCAGGCCCAGGCGACCGAGTTCACGCTCAAGCAGGGTCTTGCCGGCGGCGACGTTCTGGTCGCGAGCCTGCAACTTGAACCAGTGGACGATTTTCGCCCGCGCCCGCGAGGTGGTGATGTAGCCCAGGTTCGGGTTCAGCCAGTCGCGGCTCGGCGTACCGTGCTTGCTGGTGATGATCTCGACCTGTTCACCGGTCTGCAGGCTGTAGTTGAGCGGCACGATCCGCCCGTTGATCTTGGCACCACGGCAGTTGTGGCCGATCTCGGTGTGGACCCGGTAGGCGAAGTCCAGCGGCGTCGCGCCCTTGGGCAGGTCGATGGCGTGGCCGTCGGGGGTGAAGATATAGACCCGGTCCGGTTCGATGTCGACGCGTAGCTGTTCGGCCAGGCCGCCGATGTCACCCAGTTCCTCATGCCACTCGAGCACCTGGCGTAGCCAGGAAATTTTCTCTTCGTAGTGATTGGACCCGGACTTGACGTCGGTGCCCTTGTATTTCCAGTGGGCGCAGACGCCCAGTTCGGCCTCCTCGTGCATGGCATGGGTGCGGATCTGCACTTCCAGTACCTTGCCCTCGGGGCCGATCACGGCGGTGTGCAGCGAGCGATAGCCGTTTTCCTTGGGGTTGGCGATGTAGTCGTCGAACTCCTTCGGAATGTGCCGCCACAAGGTATGGACGATCCCCAGCGCGGTGTAGCAGTCGCGCATTTCCGGGACCAGGACGCGAACGGCGCGAACGTCGTAGATCTGGCTGAATTCCAGGCCCTTGCGCTGCATTTTTCGCCAGATCGAGTAGATGTGCTTGGCCCGACCACTGATGTCGGCTACCACGCCGGTGGCCTGCAGTTCTTCTCGCAACTGGGTCATCACATCGGTGATGAAGCGCTCGCGATCCAGGCGCCGCTCATGCAACAGCTTGGCGATCTGTTTGTATTGATCGGGCTCCAGGTAGCGGAAGGACAGGTCCTCCAGCTCCCACTTGATGTGACCAATGCCGAGACGATGGGCCAGGGGTGCATAGATGTCGAACACTTCCCGGGCGACGCGATTGCGTTTTTCGTCATCGGCGGACTTCACGGCGCGGATGGCACAGGTGCGTTCGGCCAGCTTGATCAGCGCGACACGCACGTCGTCGACCATCGCCACCAGCATCTTGCGCAGGTTTTCCACTTGGCCCTGGGTGCCCAGCACCAAGGACTGGCGCGGGCTGAGGCTGGCACTGATGGCCGCCATGCGCAGCACGCCGTCGATCAGCTTGGCCACCACCGTGCCGAAGCGCTGGCTGACCACCGGTAGCTGGATCTGCCCTTCGCGCACGCCGCGGTACAGCACCGCCGCCACCAGCGAATCCTGGTCGAGCTTGAGGTCAGCAAGAATTTCGGCGATCTCCAGGCCCGTCTGGAAACTCGAGGTGCCTTCGGACCACAGGTTCTTCGCCGCGTTGTGTTGCTGCTCCGCCTCACGAGCGAACTCGCAGGCGGCCTTCAAGGCTTCGCGATCCAGAGCCATGTCGACGCTGACCGCATGATCGAGCCAAGCCTCGAGATTGATACTGCCGTCGGTGTTGATCGGCTGGTGTGCTCTCACCTGTACCATCTTTACTTACCTTCCCTACGACGCAGATTCAATGCGTCAACTTCGCTGACCTTCATGCCCGTGTTTGCGCCCAGGACTGTGGCGGGTTGGCACGAACGGGTCAGTCGGACAAGCCATCCTGGCTCGCTTCAAATAACGCCATGGCCTCGACATGCGCCGTTTGAGGAAACATATCGAGAATCCCGGCACGTTTTAACCGGTAGCCCTGCTTGATCAGTTCGACCGTATCCCGGGCCAAAGTTGCCGGGTTGCACGAAACATAAACCAACCGTTTGGCACCCAGGGACGACAGCTTGCGCACCACCTCGAAAGCACCGTCACGGGGTGGGTCCAAGAGTACCGCAGAAAAGCCTTCGCCGATCCATTCGGCATCAGCCAGAGGCTGGGATAAATCGGCCTGAAAAAAGGCAGTGTTATTCAAATTGTTGCTGACGGCATTGGCCGCCGCACGATCCACCATGGTCTGCACGCCTTCGACGGCCACCACCTGGCGCACGCTTTTGGCCAGCGGCAAGGCAAAATTGCCCAGGCCACAGAACAGATCCAGCACCCGCTCCTCGGCTTGCGGCGCCAGCCATTGCAAGGCTTGGGCGATCATCGCCTCGTTGACCCCGGCGTTCACCTGGATGAAATCCCCGGGCCGGTACGCCAGCTCAAGGTCCCAGGCATCCAGGCGAAACCCCAGGGCCTGCCCAGGCTCGACCGGTTGCGGCTCACCTTCACCGTGCAACCACAACTGGGCTTCATGGAACGCGCAGAAGTCCTTGAGGATCGTCAGGTCGGCCTCCGACAGCGGCGCCATGTGGCGCAGCAATACCGCGAGGGACGAACCGGCGAACAACTCCACATGCCCCAGCGCCTGGGGCTTGCTCAAGCGACGCAGCATCTCCGGCAGACGGCTCATGATCGGTTGCAAGGGCTGTACCAGCACCGGGCATTCACCGATGGCAACGATGTCCTGGCTGCCAACGGCACGGAAACCGACTTCGAGCTTTTTCGCTTTCTGGTCCCAACGCACCGCCACCCGGGCGCGACGCCGGTAACCGAATTCCGACCCGCTCAGGGGCGCGGCCCATTCCTCTGGCACCACCCCGGCCACCCGAGACAATTGCTCGGCGAGCATGCGCTGTTTCAGGGCGAGTTGTTCGTCATGGGGCAAATGCTGGACGCTGCAACCGCCGCAGCGACCGGCATGGATGCACGGCGCCGCACGACGCAGTTCACTGGGCACGAACACACGCTCGGTGCGTGCCTCGACCACTTTGCCATGGGCACCGAGCACCCGCGCCTCGACCTCTTCGCCGGCCAGGGCACCGATGACAAACCAGGTGCGCCCCTCGACAAAGGCGATACCCCGGCCATCGTTGGCCAGGCGTTCAATGGTCAAACGCTGCTTTTTACCGGTGGGCACTTGCGGGGCCCGGCTTCCGCCGCTGGGCTGGAAGCGCAAGCCTCTTTCTTGCTTGGCCATCAGTTGGGCGCGTCGAAAATGCCGGTCGACAGGTAACGGTCGCCACGGTCGCAGATGATCGCGACGATCACTGCATTTTCAACTTCCTTGGACAGGCGCAGCATCCCCGCCACGGCACCGCCCGAAGACACGCCGCAGAAGATGCCTTCTTCACGAGCCAGGCGACGGGTCACGTCCTCGGCTTCGCTCTGGGCCATGTCGATGATGCGATCCACGCGCTCGGCCTGGTAGATCTTCGGCAGATACTCCTCGGGCCAGCGACGAATGCCCGGGATGGCCGAGCCTTCCATCGGTTGCAGGCCGATGATTTGCACGTTCGGGTTCTGTTCTTTGAGGTAGCGCGAGGTGCCCATGATGGTGCCGGTGGTGCCCATCGAGCTGACGAAATGAGTGATGGTGCCGTCGGTCTGGCGCCAGATCTCAGGGCCGGTAGTGGTGTAGTGGGCCTCGGGATTGTCGCCGTTGGCGAACTGGTCCAGCACCTTGCCACGACCCTCGGCCTGCATGCGCTCGGCCAGATCCCGGGCGCCTTCCATGCCCTCCTCCTGAGTCACCAGGATCAACTCGGCACCGTAGGCCGTCATCGCCGCCTTGCGTTCGGCGCTGGAGTTGTCGGGCATGATCAGGATCATCTTGTAGCCCTTGATCGCCGCCGCCATCGCCAGGGCAATACCGGTGTTGCCGGAAGTCGCCTCGATCAGCGTATCGCCGGGCTGGATCTGCCCGCGCAATTCGCCACGGGTGATCATCGACAGCGCCGGCCGGTCCTTGACCGAACCCGCCGGGTTATTCCCTTCGAGCTTGAGCAAAAGCGTATTGGTGGTCACGCCGGGCAAGCGTTGCAAACGGACCAGCGGAGTGTTGCCGACGCAATCGGCGATGGTTGGGTACTGCAGAGTCATGGCGTATTCGCAATCCGGGCTGCGGGGGCGCCTATCATACCGGCAAACCTGGCGAGGCCATATCACGCAAAGTAAGGGGGTTATGGCTTATGGGAATAAGCGAGGCGAAAGCCTGCCGCGCGCCCCTTGTGGCGAAGGGATTTATCCCCTCGCCACAAGGGGCCACGTTCGGCTCACTGGCCACTAAACGCAGATTCAACCGCAACCCTCCCCATCCTTCTCCGCCCACAGCCGCTCCTTCATCTTCCAGCCACAGGTGCCAAAAGCGGCCGTCGCGCCTAGCGCTTGCGTAAATCAGTCAGCACCGCGAGGTCGTCCAGCCCAGGCAGCAGGATGTCCATCAACACAATGTCAAAAGCCTACCGGCAAGCAATGTCCAAGCCCTCCTGGCCGTTCTACATAAGCCGAAACGATGCTTGCGAACACGGACAGCAAACCAAGTTTGACTGGTGGACCTCCACAGAGGGAACCGGTCCCCCTATCCGCAACTCTCAAATCTATATTTTCCAGACGTCAAATACCCCATCAATTTTCTGGTGGTCTATAGTTTTTACATCAAAATGACCTTTGTATTTGTTTTTAACCTCGATTGTGTCAAGAGTTAAACTTCCAGTTGCTGCGCCCCCTACAAAACCGCTAAACGCCATATATATCCAAATACCATATTCCTTAATGCCATAGGTTCCAGGCCCTGTCAGCGAACTAAACTGCACTACGACTATACCTTTTTCCTCTCCTATAAACCCCATAAGGGAATTATCAGGCTCATCTAGAATATAAACGTCTTCAGTTTTAGTAGCGTGACCATTAAGCGTAATGGTTATTGAGCCTTTCCCATTAAACTTAGTTGCCGTCTTTACAGCTTTTAGTTTTTTTTCTTCGCTCATGGTGTTCTCCTGATGCATTTATAACTCAACGACGCTGAGCTTAAACAACAGAAAGAAAACAACACCTGTCAAGGTTGACAGGTCCGACCGATGGTCAATGTGCGGGCCGGAGCCGACACAGGCTCGGAGGTTGCTTACCAGCTCATCGTAAGATTGACCACAGACGCCACCGCCGCTTATCACCGCAGGTAATGCCCAGCAGTTCGGATGCACGGCGGACATGATTTTTACGAAGATTACCCGCCTGCAAATCGCTACACTGCGCAGGTAATGCGTGCCGGATGCGCGCACCGCTCAATCAGACGCTGGATGCAGGAGACAAGTGTGCTCAAGAAACTGGGAATCAAAGGCCGCGTGCTGTTGCTGACCCTGTTGCCAACCAGCCTGATGGCGCTGGTCCTGGGCGGCTATTTCACCTGGATGCAGCAATCGGACCTGCACGCCCAGTTGTTGCAACGTGGTGAAATGATCGCCGAGCAACTTGCGCCGCTGGTCGCCCCAGCCATGAGCCGCCAGGACACCGATCTGCTGGAGCGCATCGCCACCCAGTCCCTCGAACAGGCGGATGTGCGTGCCGTAACCTTCCTCGCCCCCGACCGCATACCACTGGCCCACGCCGGCCCGACCATGCTCAACCGGGCGCCGGAGGGCAACAGCACGCAGCTACTGCAACGCACTGGCAACGACGCCACGCGCTACCTGCTGCCGGTATTCGGCAAGCACCGCAACCTGGCGGGCGAACTGATTCCCGAAGAGGCCGACCGCCTGCTGGGCTGGGTCGAGCTGGAGTTGTCCCACAGCGGTATGTTGCTGCGTGGCTATCGCAGCCTGTTCGCCAGCCTGCTGCTGATCGCCGCCGGCCTGTGCCTGACCGGGTTGCTGGCCCTGCGCATGGGCCGCACGATCAACCGCCCACTGAGCCAGATCAAGCAGGCCGTGGCGCAACTCAAGGACGGTCACCTGGAAACCCGCCTGCCGCCGCTGGGCAGCCAGGAGCTGGACGAACTGGCCTCGGGCATCAACCGCATGGCCAGTACCTTGCAGAACGCCCAGGAAGAATTGCAGCACAGCATCGACCAGGCCACCGAAGACGTGCGCCAGAACCTGGAAACCATCGAGATCCAGAACATCGAACTGGACCTGGCCCGCAAGGAAGCCCTGGAAGCGAGCCGGATCAAATCCGAATTCCTGGCGAACATGAGCCATGAAATCCGCACGCCGCTCAACGGTATCCTCGGTTTTACCCACCTGTTGCAGAAAAGCGAACTGACCCCGCGCCAGCTCGACTACCTGGGCACCATCGAGAAATCCGCCGACAGCCTGCTGGGGATCATCAACGAGATCCTCGACTTTTCGAAGATCGAGGCCGGCAAGCTGGTGCTCGACAGCATTCCGTTCAACCTGCGCGACCTGCTGCAGGACACCCTGACCATCCTCGCCCCCGCCGCCCATGCCAAGCAGTTGGAACTGGTGAGCCTGGTCTACCGGGACACGCCGCTGTCGCTGGTGGGCGATCCGCTGCGCCTCAAGCAGATCCTCACCAACCTGGTGAGCAACGCCATCAAGTTCACCCGCGAAGGCACCATCGTCGCCCGGGCCATGCTCGAGGACGAGCACGAAGACAGCGTGCAATTGCGCATCAGCATCCAGGACACCGGCATCGGCCTGTCCAACCAGGATGTGCGAGCGCTGTTCCAGGCGTTCAGCCAGGCTGACAACTCGCTGTCGCGGCAACCGGGTGGTACCGGGTTGGGCCTGGTGATTTCCAAGCGCCTGGTGGAACAGATGGGCGGTGAGATCGGCGTCGACAGTACACCGGGCGAAGGTTCGGAGTTCTGGATCAGCCTGCGCCTGCCCAAGACCCGCGACGATGCGGAGGACCTGCCCGGCCCGCCGTTGCTGGGCCGGCGCGTGGCGGTGCTGGAGAATCACGAACTGGCCCGCCAGGCCTTGCAGCACCAGCTCGAAGACTGCGGCCTGCAAGTGACACCGTTCAACACCCTGGAGAGCCTGACCAACGGCATCACGGTCGCTCATCAGACTGATAAGGCCATCGATCTGGCCGTGCTGGGCATCACCAGCAACGACATGCCACCGGAGCGCCTCAACCAACACATCTGGGACCTTGAGCACCTGGGCTGCAAAGTACTCGTGCTGTGCCCCACCACCGAACAGACCCTGTACCACCTCTCGGTGCCCAACCCTCACAGCCAGCTCCAGGCCAAGCCGGCCTGCACCCGCAAGTTGCGCCGCTCGCTTTCCGACCTGGTCAACCCGCGCCCGACCCGCAGCGAACCCCACGAGCCGGTTTCCAGCCGCGCCCCGAAAGTGCTGTGCGTGGACGACAACCCGGCCAACCTGTTGCTGGTGCAGACCCTGCTCGAAGACATGGGCGCCAAGGTGCTGGCCGTGGAAAGCGGCTATGCGGCGGTCAAGGCCGTGCAGAAGGAAACCTTCGACCTGGTCTTGATGGACGTGCAGATGCCCGGCATGGACGGTCGCCAGAGCACCGAGGCGATCCGCCAGTGGGAAAGCGAGCGGCACTGCACGCCGCTGCCGATCGTCGCCCTCACCGCCCACGCCATGGCCAACGAAAAGCGCGCCCTGCTGCAAAGCGGCATGGACGACTACCTGACCAAACCCATCAGCGAGCGGCAACTGGCTCAGGTGGTGCTCAAATGGACTGGCCTGGCCCTGCGCAACCAGTCACCGGAGCGCAGCGGCGATGCCCAGGGCGGCAGCGAACTGCTGGTGCTCGATCACGAAGAAGGTTTGCGCCTGGCCGCCGGCAAGGCCGACCTGGCAGCGGACATGCTGGCGATGCTGCTGGCCTCCCTGGAAGCCGACCGCGAGGCGATCCGCCAGGCCTGCGAGGCCAACGATCACAACGCACTGATCGAACGCGTCCACCGCCTGCACGGCGCCACCCGCTACTGCGGCGTACCGCAATTGCGGGCAGCCTGCCAACGCAGCGAAACCCTGCTCAAGCAACAGGATCCCAAGGCCGCCGCCGCCCTGGAAGAATTGGAGCGGGCCATCAACCGCCTGGCCAGCGAGGCGCGTATCAGCGCCTGATCCAGGGCAATATCCAGGGAACCGGAATCGCTGAAAATCCACGTTCCGACCACGGACTGTAGGAGCTGACGAGTGCAACGAGGCTGCGATCCTTACGCTGACAATTGAGTCGCAAGCGAAAGATCAAAAGATCGCAGCCTCGCTTCGCTCGACAGCTCCTACGGGCTTGTTTTTTCTGCCAGGAGGCCGCCATGCGCGTGATTTTTTTCAGCAGCCAGACCTACGACCGCGACAGTTTCACCCAGGCCCCGACGCCCGCGGGCCTTCAATTGCAGTTCCAGCCCGCCCGCCTGAACCTCGACACCGTGGCCCTGGCCGAACGGCATGAAGTGGTGTGCGCCTTCATCAACGATGACCTCAGCGCCCCGGTGCTGGAGCGGCTGGCCGAAGGCGGCACGCGGCTGATCGCCCTGCGCTCGGCCGGCTACAACCACGTCGACCTGCTCGCCGCCCAGCGTCTGGGCTTGAGCATCGTCCGGGTGCCGGCCTACTCGCCCCACGCCGTGGCCGAACATGCCGTGGCATTGATCATGGCCCTCAATCGCTGCCTGCACCGCGCCTACAACCGCACCCGGGACGGCAATTTCAGCCTGCATGGGCTGACCGGGTTCGACCTGGTGGGCAAGACCGTCGGGGTGATCGGCACCGGGCAGATCGGCGCGACGTTCGCACGGATCATGGCCGGCTTCGGCTGCCAGTTGCTGGCCTACGACCCCTACCCCAACCCGCAGGTCGAAGCCTTGGGCGCCCGCTACCTGCCCTTGGCCGAGCTGCTCGCGCAGGCGCAGATCATCAGCCTGCATTGCCCGCTCAATAAACAAAGCCGACACCTGATCAACGCTCAATCGCTTGCTGCGATGCAACGCGGCGCCATGCTGATCAACACCGGGCGCGGCGGCCTGGTGGACACACCGGCCTTGATCGAGGCGTTGAAAAGCGGCCAGTTGGGCTACCTGGGCCTGGATGTCTACGAGGAAGAGGCCCAGTTGTTTTTCAAGGACCGCTCCGACCTGCCCTTGCAGGATGACGTGCTGGCACGGCTGTTGACCTTTCCCAACGTGATCGTTACCGCCCACCAGGCGTTCCTGACCCATGAAGCCTTGGCGGCGATTGCCATGACCACCCTGGACAACATCGCCGCCTGGGCGGCCGGCACGCCGCAAAACCTGGTGGACAGCTAAACCTTGAGTCGGCACAAACCCTGTGGGAGCGAGCCTGCTCGCGATGAGTCCGGCACGTTCAACATTGACGTTGACTGACACACCGCTATCGCGAGCAGGCTCGCTCCCACAGTGGATTTCGTCGCCTGACCAGCATAGGAACCATCCAAAGCCATGCCCCGTGCTAGCATGTCGCGCCTATTTGGAGGACCCATGGCCGAACACGATTTCCGCTACACCCTGATGAACCCTCAGCACACCTTGACCGAAGTCCGCGCGCTGGCGCCGGGCCGCTACCAGGTCACGGGCAATGGCGGTTCGATCCAGGCCAACGATGTGTTGCTCGTCACGCTCAAGGGCAGCAAGGACTTGTCCATGCGCCTGACCGTGGACACCGTGCGGCACCTGCTCAAGCCCATGGGCCAATGGACGGCCATGACCACCGGCCCGGTGTTCGGCGAACTGGCGATCCACACCTGGCAGGTCAACTGCGACAGCTGCGCCAAGGAACTGAGCTTCGAATTCGCCGTCGATGCCAAGCTCGGCGTCAAGGCCGAAAAACCGGCCGCCACCGCGCGAATCGCCGAACTGGGCTGGACCACCGTGGGTGAAAAACACCTGTGCCCGAAATGCCAGGAAGCCGCCTGATGAAGCGTTTGGCCCTGTCCGCGTTGATCGGCATGAGCCTGATGGGCTGTGCCGCTGAACCTGTGCAGCTGCAACATAACCGCAGCTACATCCTGGAGTGGATCGGTGAGCGGCCATTGATGGACTACAGCCACCTGACCATCACCCTTGGGGATGACGGTCGCGCCTATGGCAACGGCGGCTGCAACCACTGGTTCGCGCCCTACACCCTGGAAGACCACCGCTTGAGCTTCGGCAAGATCGGCAGCACGCGCAAACTCTGCGCCCCGGCGGTGATGGAGCAAGAGACGCGCTTCTTGCAGGCCCTGGAAAAGGTCGAGCGCTGGGACATCTCGCCCATCGAGCAAATACGCTTCTGGCCGGCCCAGGGCAAGCCACTGCGTTGGTGGCTGGAAGAGGGCTGAGCTCCGGCCCCACTTGATCGTTCCCATGCTCCGCGTGGGAACGCCTCTGGGGACGCTCCGCGTTCCGCTTTTGGGACGCAGAGCGTCCCGGGCTGCATTCCCACGCGGAGCGTGGGAACGATCATCACTTGAGCGCCTGCAACGCCTCAAGCCTGGCCATCACCCCCGCCGCCGTCTGCTCCCCCAGCAACTGCTCGCGCACCTTGCCCTGGTTATCGATGATGTAGGTCACCGGTAGCCCTTCGCTGCGAGGCAGGTCGAAGATTTCGGCCGGATCCCGGGCCAACACCGTGAAGCGAATCCCCATCTTGTCGCTGGCACTCTTGAGCTCTTCGCCCTGCACCTGGTCGAAGTTGACCCCGAACACACCGACGTTGCGGCCCTTGAGCTGTTCGGCCAAGGCATTGAACTCCGGGATTTCGGTACGGCACGGCGCACACCATTCGGCCCAGTAGTTGAGCACCACCCATTGTTTGTCCAGCCGCTGCGAGGCAATGGCCTGGCCGTTCTGGTCCACGCCGTAGTCGTTCCCGCAACCGGCGAGCAACAAAATGCCGATGAATGTCAGTGCTGCCGTCAATCGCCTTGCCATGTGCCAATCCTTGTCTGAATGTGAACGCTGCTGCGACCCGTCGCCTCTCTAAGGTGCTAGGGGCTTCGCGGCACAGTAGAATAGCCGCCACCTTACGCAAGATGCGACCCGCTCATGACCGATCTGACGCTTTATCACAACCCGCGCTGCTCGAAATCCCGCGGTGCGCTGGAACTGTTGGAGGCCCGTGGCCTGACGCCCACCGTGGTCCGCTACCTGGAAACCCCGCTCGACGCCGCGCACCTGGAACGCCTGCTGGGCAAGCTCGGCATCACCGCCCGGCAATTGCTGCGCACCGGCGAGGACGAATACAAAGACTTGAACCTGGCCGACGAAAGCCTGAGCCAGGCCCAGTTGATCGCGGCCATCGCCGCCCACCCGAAGCTCATGGAACGGCCGATTCTGGAAGCCGGGGAAAAGGCCGTGATCGGCCGTCCGCCGGAGAAAATCCTGGAGATCCTGCCGTGACCACGCCGTACATCCTGGTGCTGTATTACAGCCGCAGCGGCTCCACCAACGAAATGGCCCGGCAGATCGCCCGTGGTGTCGAGCAGGCCGGGCTGGAAGCCAGGTTGCGTACGGTCCCGGCGATTTCTGCCGAGTGCGAAGCGGTTTCCCCGGACATCCCGGAGCAAGGCCCACTCTACGCCAGCCTCGATGACCTGAAAAACTGTGCCGGCCTGGCCTTGGGCAGCCCGACCCGGTTCGGCAACATGGCCGCGCCGCTCAAGTACTTTCTCGACGGCACCAGCAACCTGTGGCTGACCGGTGCGCTGGTGGGCAAACCGGCCGGGGTATTCACCTCCACCGCGAGCCTGCACGGCGGCCAGGAAACCACCCTGCTGTCAATGATGCTGCCGCTGCTGCATCACGGCATGCTGATCACCGGCCTGCCCTACAGTGAATCGGCCTTGATCGACACCCAGGGCGGCGGCACGCCCTACGGCCCGAGCCATCACGCCGGGGCCGACGGCAAAAGCGGCTTGAACGAACATGAGGTCGCCCTGTGCCGCGCCTTGGGTTTGCGCCTGGCGAAAACCGCCCTTTTGCTGGAGAACGGCCGTGGCTAAGAAGCCGAAGATACTGCCTTCGATCCAATGGCTGGAACCGCGCGTACGCCTCGCCCGCGTCATCAGCCTGCTGTGCTTTTTCGGCCTGGTGGGGTTGCTCTGCGCGTACTACCTGCTGATCGCCGACCTGCACGGCGCGCGCCCCTGGGTCATTCTGCTGATCGAACTGGTGCCGCTGCTGATACTCGCGCCCGGCATGCTCACCGGCAGCGCCCGCGGACACTCGTGGATGTGCTTCGTGGTGAATTTGTATTTCATAAAGGGCGCGCTGGCGGCCTATGACCCGAACCGGCAACTGTTCGGCGTGCTGGAAATGGCGGCGAGCGTGGCGGTGTTCTGCTCGGCGTTGTTGTATGTGCGTTGGCGGTTTCAGTTGAATCGGCGGTTGGCGGGCGAAGGCGAGCCTTCCGTCGCCTGATAGGCCGCTATCGCGAGCAAGCTCGCTCCCACAGGGGTTTTGTGAACGCCAAAGATCCAGTGTGGGAGCGAGCTTGCTCGCGATGGGTGCAACTCGGTCTCAATGATTGACGGTGTAAGCCAGCATCATCGAAATCTGCGACATCGGCCGCCCCCCACTCTCTTCATGCCACTGGTTGAAGGCATTTTGCACCGTCGCCAGGTCCCGCAGGCTGGTGGGGACCTTGTCGATGATCTCCTGGGCATTGAGCGCGGCCACGACGTCATAGCTGGGCACAAACGTATCCTTGCCCATCATCCGCAAGAAGCGCGGCGCCGAAAGGCCGCCCAGTTGATGGCCGTGCTTTTTCAGGTAGGTCCACAGGCCGACGATGTCGGTCACCGGCCACTCGGCGACCAGCGCGCCGAAGCTGCCCTTTTCATGGGCCACGTCCAATATCAGCTGCGCGTTGCGCGGCACGCTCTTGAGCTTGCCCAGGTGGCGGATGATTCGCGCGTCCTGCATCAACCGCTCCAGGTGCTCGGCGCTCATCAGCACGACTTTCTCCGGGTCGAACTTGAAGAACACCTCTTCGAAGGCCGGCCACTTGGCGTCCACCAGGCTGTGCTTGAGCCCGGCGCGGAACACCCGCAGCGCCATGGTCGAGAGGTAGCGGTCGTCGCTGATCTTGCGCAGTTGCGCCGGGGTCTTGGGAACCGGCAGGTGGGCTTCCAGTTCAGCCGCCGAACCGAAGCGGTTCAGACAGTACTCGTGCAGCCACTTGTAATCGCGCATGCCCTCTCCTGGGGGTTGAAAATGAAAACGGCGCTTGAAAGCGCCGTAATAACTATCGGTAGAGTCAGAGATTCACCACATTGACGAACCGCGGCGTGGCGTTTTCGTCGATGCGCAGGTTGGTGAAGTCGAACAGGTTGCGGTCCGCCAGTTGCGATGGAATGACGTTCTGCAAGCCGCGGAAAATGCTCTCGGTACGACCCGGGGTCTTGCGTTCCCACTCCTGGAGCATCTCCTTGACCACCTGGCGCTGCAGGTTTTCCTGGGAGCCGCACAGGTTGCAGGGGATGATCGGGAATTGCTTGAAATCCGAATAGGCCTGGATGTCTTTTTCGCTGCAATAGGCCAGCGGGCGGATCACCACGTTGCGCCCATCATCGGCGCGCAGCTTGGGCGGCATGGCCTTGAGCGAGCCGTTGTAGAACATGTTCAGGAAGAAGGTCTCGACGATGTCATCGCGGTGGTGACCCAGGGCCATCTTGGTCGCACCGATCTCGTCGGCGAAGGTGTAGAGCGTTCCGCGCCGCAGGCGTGAGCACAGCGAACAGGTGGTCTTGCCTTCGGGAATCAGTTCCTTGACCACCGAATAGGTGTCTTTCTCGACGATGTGATATTCCACGCCCAGCGACTCGAGGTAGGCCGGCAGCACATGCTCGGGGAACCCGGGCTGCTTCTGGTCCATGTTCACCGCGACGATGTCGAACTTGATCGGCGCAACCTTCTGCAGATGCATCAGCACATCGAGCAAGGTGTAGCTGTCCTTGCCGCCGGACAGGCAGACCATGACCTTGTCGCCGTCCTCGATCATGTTGAAATCGGCGACCGCCTCACCGGCCTGGCGGCGCAGGCGCTTTTGCAGTTTGTTCTGATTGACCGTAAGAGTGCCCATGACGCGAAATCCGTGAGGTGTGACGAAAGGCCGGCATTTTACGCAAAAAATCCGCCGTCGGCGAAGGCTGATGACAGGCACTTTTGTGGCGAGACCATTGTGGGAGCAAAGCTTGCTCGCGAAAACAGACGGCTCGGTTTAAGACCGCATCGCTTCCATCGCGGGCAAGCCTTGCTCCCACAAGGTGAATTTCTTTGCCAGGGTTGTGTACAGACCCATCGGCGATTAGCACCACGACCTAGAGCGCGATTTGCTCTAAGCCTCCCATCCCCCTCGGGGTGACTCCTTTCTATACTGCGACATAAGGTCGCACACACTTACAGACCTTTACTTACCCGGCCATTTGGCCCGTAGGCGCTCCGTTGGGGGGCGATGGCAATAACAAAGGAGTGACTGACTATGATCCATCATGTCGTGGGGCTCTTTACCCACCCTGATCAAGAATGGAAAGAAATCCGTGGCGATCAGGAGGAAAGCATCAGCCACATGTACCTCACCCACACGCTGATCCTGGCGGCCATTCCCGCGGTATCGGCATTCATCGGCACCACGCAGGTGGGATGGGTCATCGGCAATCGTCCACCGGTCATGCTCACCCAGGAAAGTGCGCTGTGGATGACCGTCATGTCGTACCTGGCCATGCTGGGCGGGGTGGCAGTGATGGGCGCCTTCATCCACTGGATGGCCCGTACCTATGACGCCAACCCGAGCCTGGCCCGTTGCGTTGCGTTCGCCACCTACACCGCGACACCTTTGTTCATCGGCGGCCTGGCGGCGCTCTACCCGCACATGTGGCTGGGGATGATCGTCGGCACGGCGGCGATCTGCTACACGGTCTACCTGCTGTATGTGGGCCTGCCGACGTTCATGAACATTCCCCAGGACGAAGGTTTTCTGTTTTCCAGTTCGGTACTCGCCGTCGGCCTGGTGGTGCTGGTGGCCATCATGGCGTTCACGGTCATCGTCTGGGGGCTGGGCGTCGGCCCGGTCTATACCAATTGAAGGATTGAAACGGTCCCGATAGTACCCTCCAATAAAAAAGCAGGATCTGCCGACACAGGCCGCCGCAAGGCGGCCTTCCTGCGTTTGGAGCTGTCGAAACGACCACTGGGCACCTGAGCGATTCGCAACGGCCGACGCTTGCGGCATACTCGGGCTTCTGGAGACCCGTAAAGCATGCTCGAGCAACTCAATACCCGCGTCGAAGAGTGTTACCAACAAGCCGAATCCTTTTTCAAACGTCCTTTCAAACGCCCGGTGGTCAGCTTCAAATTGCGTGGCCAGAAGGCTGGTGTCGCGCACCTGCATGAAAATCTGCTGCGCTTCAATCCACAGTTGTACCGGGAAAACGCCGAAGACTTCCTCAAGCAGACCGTCGCCCATGAAGTCGCGCACCTGATCGCCCACCAACTGTTTGGCGAACGCATCCAGCCCCATGGCGAGGAATGGCAACTGATCATGCGCGGGGTCTACGAACTGCCGCCCAACCGCTGCCACACCTACGCAATCAAACGCCGCAGCGTGACCCGCTACATCTACAAATGCCCCTGCGACGGCAGCGACTTCCCGTTCTCGGCCCAGCGCCACAGCCTGGTGCGCCAGGGGCGACGGTATTTGTGCCGTAGCTGCCGCAATACCTTGGTGTTCAGTGGGGAGACGCGGGTCGAATAATCAGGCTTTGTGGTGTCTGGGCGGGCCTCATCGCGAGCAAGCTCGCTCCCACAGGGGTTTTGTGAGCGCCGCAAATCCAGTGTGGGAGCGAGCTTGCTCGCGATAGCGGCCTGACAGACGCTACAAAACCACCCCGCGCTTACGCAACGCTTCGATCCGCTGCGCACTGAACCCCAACTCCCCTAACACCTGATCCGTATGCGCCCCCAACTCCGCGCCAATATGCCGAGGCTCGGGCAGCCCTTCGGAAAATCTCAACGGACAAGCCATCTGCGCCTGGCTCGAACCATCGCCCCGGGGCACCTGTGTCACCAGCTCCCGAGCCTGTAGCTGCGGATGCCGGACAGCTTCCTCCAGGCTCAGCACCGGCTCGACGCAGGCATCGATTTCTGCAAACAGGCTGCACAGCTCGGCAAAGTCATGTTTCTCGAACTCGGCCTGCAGTGCCTGCTTGAGCGCGTGTTGTTGTTCAGGCTTGGGCGACAACCCCTGGGCCGCCAGTTCCGGCCGCCCCAAGGCCCCGCATAACGCCTGCATGAACACCGGTTCCAGGCTGCCCACCGACATCCAGCGACCATCGCGGGTGCGGTAATAGTCATAGAAGCTGCCGCCGTTGAGCATCTGCTTTTCCCACCCCGGCTCGACACCGCAGGCCAGGTAACCGGCGCCGGCCATGGCGTTGAGGCTGAACACACAGTCAGTCATGCTCACGTCCAGGTGCTGACCCTGCCCGGTTTGCTGACGGGAGATGACCGCCGCCAACAGTCCGATCACCCCGTGCAACGAACCACCGGCGATGTCCGCCGCCTGGATCCCCAGCGGCAACGGACCGCTGTCGGCACGACCGGTGTGGCTGGCCAGTCCCGCCAGGGCCAGGTAATTGATGTCGTGACCGGCGCGGTCCTTGTAGGGCCCGGTCTGGCCGTAGCCGGTGATCGACACGTAGATCAACCGCGGATTGATCGCCTTCAAGGCCTCGTACCCCAGGCCCAGTCGCTCCATCACGCCGGGGCGGAACTGTTCCAGCAGGATGTCGTAGTCCTTCAGCAATTGCGTGACCACCGCCAACGCTTCCGGTTGCTTGAGGTCCAGGGCCAGGCTGCGCTTGTTGCGGTTGAGGTAGGCGTGGCTGGCCGATACCCCCTGGTCATGGGGCGGCAGTACCCGCAGCAGGTCCTGGCGGGTCGGCGACTCGATGCGCAACACCTCGGCCCCCATGTCCGCCAGCAACAGCGAGGCGAATGGCCCGGGCAGCAGGGTCGAGAAGTCCAGAACCTTGAGCGATGCCAGTGGGCCTTGCATGGGCGATCTCCGAGGGGTGATGGCTAAAGACTAGGCAGGGGCTGGTGATGGGGCAATTACCGCAGGTGTCACTTCGAATGACGATTGCGCTCAAGGCTGGCACAGATCCTTTGTGGCGAGGCTGGGCTGTGGGAGCAAAGCTTGCTCGCGAAACAGGCGCCTCGACTCCTGAAAGACCGCATCGCCTGCATCGCGGGCAAGCCTTGCTCCCACAAAGTGTGGGATAAATCCCCTCGCCACAAGACAGCGCTCTTAGCTGGATAATTCAGGCCCATGAAAAAACCCGCCGAAGCGGGTTTTTCATTGCAACCTGGAAATTACCTCACAGCGCCTGGAGCAGAGGTTTCAGCCGCTGCAATCTGCGCCGCTGCGATCTGCTCGTCATCTTCACGGACGTCGGAGATACCACGACCGCCGGAAGCCAGCTCGGTCTGCAGTTGGTCTTCATCCAGTTCCTTGACCCACTTGGCAACCACGATCGTGGCGACAGCGTTACCCACCAGGTTGGTCAGGGCGCGGGCTTCGGACATGAAGCGGTCGATACCCAGGATCAATGCCAGGCCGGCCACCGGCAAGGTGCCCACGGCCGACAGGGTAGCCGCCAGCACGATGAAGCCGCTACCGGTCACGCCAGCCGCACCTTTGGACGACAGCAGCAGCACCAGCAACAGGGTGATCTGGTGAGTCAGGTCCATTGGGGTGTCGGTGGCCTGGGCGATGAACACCGCAGCCATGGTCAGGTAGATCGAAGTACCGTCGAGGTTGAACGAGTAGCCAGTCGGGATCACCAGGCCTACGACCGACTTCTTGGCACCCAGGCGTTCCATCTTGATCAGCATGCGAGGCAGGGCCGATTCCGACGAGGAAGTACCCAGCACGATCAGCAGTTCTTCACGGATGTAGCGGATCAGCTTGACGACGCTGAAGCCGTGGGCGCGGCAGATGGCGCCCAGTACTACCAGCACGAACACCACGCAGGTGATGTAGAAGCAGATCATCAGCTGGCCCAGTTGCACCAGCGAACCGACGCCATAGGCACCGATGGTGAACGCCATGGCACCGAAGGCACCGAGGGGAGCCAGCTTCATGATCATGTTGATGATGATGAACATCACGTGGGCGAAGCGATCGATGAAGTCCAGCACCGGCTTGCCGTAGGCGCCCAGGCGATGCAGGGCAAAACCGAAGAGCACCGAGAACATCAACACTTGCAGGATATCGCCGTTGGCGAACGCACCGACGATGGTGTTCGGGATCACGTTGAGGATGAAGGCGATGATGCTCTGGTCTTTACTGGCATTGATGAAACCGGCGATCTTGCTGGTGTCCAGGGTCGTCACGTCGATGTGCATGCCGGCGCCCGGTTGCACGACGTTGACCACGACCAGGCCGATCAGCAGGGCGATGGTGGAAACGATTTCGAAGTACAGCAGCGCATAGCCACCAGTTTTGCCCACCGACTTCATGTTCTGCATGCCGCCGATACCGCTGACGACCGTACAGAAGATGATGGGAGCGATGACCATCTTGATCAGTTTGATGAACCCGTCGCCAAATGGCTTGAGGGCAACACCGGTCTGCGGGTAGAAGTGACCGAGCAAAATACCGATGGCAATGGCTACGATCACCTGGAAATACAGGGATTTGTACAGTGGCTGACGAGTCGTCATGGCAAACCTTCCTCAAGAGTCCCGTTTGACGACTTCCACCTGTCGTCCACGGCACTTCAATTGCGAACCCTCCTGCACTGGAGGGATTTGTTTTTTGTCGGCTGCACGTGGCAGACCTGGGTGCTCTATCGCAAGGCTCGTGCCATTTTTCAGAAACCCCCTACAAGCGTTATTGCAGAAGGGTCCTGGAATTATTCATGGGTTAAACACGGGCGTGGAATGTGGCGGATTTCCGCCCACAGGACGTTTATCACTCCGGGATTTGGCGGATATCCGCCTTGTCGAGCCGCAGTGCCCTGCTACCATCGCCCGCTCAACGGACGGACTTCAGCCATGCGCCAACGCACGATCGCCAGCCACTTCGCCCGCGCAGCCCTGGGCGGCGCGCGTCGGCAAGGCTTCGACTATTTTCCTCTGCTGCACCAGCTGGGCATCAGCCCAGAGTTGTTGGATGAGCCGCGCGCGCGGATTGCGCCCGAGCAGTTCACTCGCTTGTTGCAGGCGCTGTGGCTGGCATTGGGGGACGAATACCTGGGATTCGGCAGGGCAGCGAGTAAACCCGGGACGTTTGCCATGATGTGTCACGCGTTGATCCACTGTCGGACCCTCGGCAAGGCCCTTCAACGCGGCTTGCTGTTCTACAGTTTGTTCCCCGACGCCCCGAGCCTGACCCTGGAAGCCGAAGGCGAGCGAGTGCGGCTGGTGCTGGACGATTCGACACTGTGGGACCCGGATCACTTCCTGACTGAAAGCTTGCTGGTAGTCTGGCATCGCCTTGCCAGTTGGCTGATCGGCCAGCGGATCGGTCTGGAACAGGCGACCTTCGGCTACGCCAAACCTGCCCACGGTGCCGAATACGACTTATTGTTTCCCTGTCCGCTGGTGTTCGAAGCGCGCAGCAGCAGCCTGTTGTTCCACAGCCGTTACCTGGACATGCCGCTGCTGCAGGACGAGCGCACCCTCAAGCATTTCCTCGAACGCTCCCCCGCCGACCTGCTGTCGCGCCCGGACGATGGCCACAGCCTGAGCAGCCAACTGCGTCGCCTGCTCAGCCGCGACACCGCCCGCTGGCCCGACCTGGACACCGTCGCCGGCCATCTGCACATCAGCCCGCAGACCTTGCGCCGGCATTTGCGTGAGGAAGGCACCAGCTTCCAGGAACTCAAGGATCAGCTGCGGCGGGATATCGCCATCTACCACTTGGGGCGCGCGGACTTGTCGTTGCAGCAGATTGCCGAGCAGCTGGGATTCTCAGAGCCGTCGGCGTTTCACCGGGCGTTCAAGAAGTGGACGGGGGTGACGCCGGGGGCCTATCGGGAGTTGGAAAGCTAAGTGATGACATCCAGTTTCTGTGGCGAGGGGATTTATCCCCGCTGGACTGCGTTGTAGGAGTTGGCGAAGCCTGCGATCTTTTGACCTTTCGCTTGAAACTCAAGTGTTTGGGGAAAGATCGCAGCCTCGTTGCACTCGACAGCTCCTACACAGCTCCTACAGGCCCAGCGGGAGCAGGCTCCCTCGCCACAGAGGCCCGCACACACCGAAAACATTCCAGTCAAACCACCGGAAAATGAATCCGGAACGCCGCCCCGCCCAGCTCTGAATCCCCCAGGGTCAACTTGGCGCCATAGCTCTCGATGATGTCCTTGACCACCGCCAGGCCAATACCCTGCCCCGGATGCTGGCGATCCAGTCGCTCGCCCCGCTGGAGGATCCGCGCACGTTGATCCGGTGGCACGCCCGGCCCGTCGTCCTCGACACTCAACTCCGTGCCGCCGAGGGTCTGGTGGACGCTGACGCGCACCTCGCCCAAACACAACCGATAGGCGTTCTCCAGCAGATTGCCGAGCATCTCCAGCAAGGCGCCCTGTTCGATCGGCACCTGGCAGTGCTCCGGCAGATCGAAGCTGACATTGACCTGTTTGTCGCGATAGACCTTGTCCAGGGTGTCACACAGGCTTTGCAGCACCGGGCGCAAGCGCACCTGATGGCGCACCAGCCCGCTTTTACGCAGGCTGGCGCGCTGCAACTGGTAGCCGATCTGCTGGCTCATGCGCTCGATCTGGGATTGCAGCACCCAAGCCTGCCCACGGTCCTCGGGGCGCCGGGCCATGTCTTCGCTGACGCCCTGCAACACCGCCAAAGGGGTCTTCAAGCTATGGGCCAGGTCATCGAGGGAATCGCGATAACGGCTGCGTTGCTCCCGCTCGCTGTATAGCAGGCGGTTGAGCGAGCCGGTCAGGCGCAACAGTTCCCGGGGATGCTCGGTACTGAGACTTTCCCGGGCCCCGCTTTCGATTTCGTCCAGTTCCTGGCTCAGGCGCCGCAGCGCCCGAAGGCCCCAGGTCAGGCCGATCCACAACAGCGCCAGCAACACCAACAGGGCCGCGCCAAAACCCAGGTAGAGATTGTCCCGCAGCCCTTGCAGGGTCACTTCGTAATCGCGCACCGGTTGCAGGGTAACGATGCTGAACGCTGCGCTCTGGCCGCCGAGCAGCTTGATCTCGACGTCATAGACAAAAAACTCCTGGCCGTCGTTCTCGCGAATGCGCGCGAACTGGTTGCCCTGGCCGTCATAGCGCGGCGTGTAATTGATGTTCTCTTCCTGGGTGGCCTTCGACCGCCAGACCAGCCGCCCCTCGCGATCATAGATGTAGCCCAGCAGGCGGGCATCGGCGAGATTGAAGCGCTCATCGGGCAACTGCGCCGGCATCTTCAAGCGGTTGTTTTCCACTCGAGCGGCGGAAATCAGCGTGGTCACGTCCGAGGCCAGGCGTTGCTCGATGGATTCCTGCAACGCCAGGCTGAACGCGCCTTGCATGGCCGGCAACAAGGCCAGCATGAACAGCACCGCCAGGGTCATGGCGGCCAGCATCAACCGCAGGCGAAGCGAACGAATCACTGGCAGCGCTCGTTGAACAGGTAGCCCAGGCCACGCACGGTGTCGATGGGCTTGAAGCCGGCCGGGGCTTCCAGCTTACGGCGCAGGCGCCCGACCAGCACCTCGATGACATTGGGATCACGCTCGTCGTCGTCGGGATAAAGCTGCTCCATCAAGCGGTCCTTGGCCACCACCTGCTGATGATGGCGCATGAGGTATTCGAGGATGCGGTATTCGTAGGCAGTCAATGCCAGCGGCTCCTCGCCGAGGGACGCCTGCTTGCGGTTGAGGTCGAGCAGCAACGGACCGGCAACGATGGTCGATTGGGTAAAACCACTGGAGCGGCGCAACAGGGCGTTCAGCCGGGCCTCCAGCTCTTCGAACTGGAACGGCTTGACCACGTAGTCGTCGGCACCGGCGGCCAGGCCTTCGACCTTGTCCTGCCAGTTGCCGCGGGCGGTGAGGATCAGGATCGGGAACGTCTTGTCCTGTGAGCGCAGTCGGCGGATCAGTTCCAGCCCGCTGATGCCCGGCAGGCCCAGGTCGATCACCGCCAGGTCATGGTTGAATTCCCGGACCTGGTACAAGGCCTCTTCGGCATTGGCCACGGCCTGCACCACATGGCCGCTGTCGGTGAGACGGGTTTGCAGGTGGTGACGCAACAGCGCTTCGTCTTCGACGACCAGTAATTTCATGGAGCCTCTCCCCAGGCAAATCAAACAATCCAGTGCGGCGCACTTCAACGCAAGGCGCCGGATCGTCTTCGACCGATCCGGCTGGATACGCTCACCATCGACCGCTTAGAACGTGTAGTTGGCGGACAGGTACGTCTGGGCGCTGCTGGTCAGGTCCAGCGAGCCAACCTTGTCGCCACCGTGCGGGCTCATCTCGGTGCTGGCGTTGCTGCGCAGGTAACGGTAACCCAGTTCAACCGAGGTGTTTTGCGAAATTTGTTGCAGCACGCCCCCTTGCAAGCCCACGGCGTAGCCGATGTCGCTGTCGCGGCTGAAGCCAGGAGAATCCTGGGTCAGCTTGGTCAGGCCCGCCGTGCCGCCACCGAACAGCTTGGTGCTGCTGGTGACCGGATAGAACACATCGTAGCTGCCCAGCAGGTTTTCCTGGCGCAACTTGATGCCGTTGTGGGTGCCCGAGACGTTGTCGTAGGTGGCGTAGTAGCGGCCCTGGTCGTTTTGCTTGCCCAGTCGGATGCCATAGGTGGTGTCCTTGCCGATGACGCCGTCGGCATTCGGGTTGTTCAGGGCGCTGTCCAAGGCGTCGGATTTTTTCACCTTGTCGCTGGTCTGGCCGAGGGTCAGGCTGGCGAAGTTGTCATCGGCGTGGGCCATGGCACTGGCGCCCAGCACAGTGAAAGCCAACAGCAGTTTTTTCATAGCAGTCATGATCAAGTTCCTTTGCAGCGTGGATGTTTTGTGAAGTCGTGGTCACCTTAACCAGCGGTCCCTGAACACCCCTTGAACGTTCTCTGAACCTGCGCTGAATGAATCGGCTAATCTGTGCGGACCACTTTTATAAGGAGATCCGTCATGCGCAGGCTGCTTGCTGTTGTACTTCTGGCCATTAGCGGCGTGAGCCACGCCGCCATCCAGACCCAGGAGCTCCCCTACACCACTGCCGACGGCACCAAGCTGATCGGCTATTACGCGTATGACGACGCCGTCAAAGGCCCGCGCCCGGGCGTGGTCGTGGTGCATGAATGGTGGGGGCTGAACGACTACGCCAAGCGCCGTGCCCGTGACCTCGCCGGCCTGGGTTATAGCGCCCTGGCCATCGACATGTACGGCGACGGCAAGAACACCGAGCACCCCAACGACGCCATGGCCTTCATGCAGGCGGCGCTCAAGGACGGCGCGGCGGCCAGTGCCCGCTTCCAGGCCGGTCTCGACCTGCTGAGGAAACAACCCCAGACCGATCCGGATAAACTCGCCGCCATCGGCTACTGCTTCGGCGGCAAGGTGGTGCTCGATGCCGCGCGCCAGGGTGTGCCGCTGGCCGGTGTGGTGAGTTTCCACGGTGCGCTGGTGACCAACACCCCGGCAACGCCTGGCAGCGTCAAGGCCAAGGTGCTGGTCGAGCATGGCGCCCTGGACAGCATGGTCACCCAGGACAACGTCACCGCGTTCAAGAGCGAGATGGACAAGGCCGGCGCCGACTATAAATTCGTTAGCCTCAAAGGCGCCAAGCACGGCTTCAGCAACCCCGATGCCGACCGCTTGAGCCACGGTGAACATGGCGGGCCGGACATTGGCTACAACAAGGAAGCCGATGAGAAGTCGTGGGCGGATATGCAGAAGTTCTTCAAGAAAATCTTTGGCTGAAATACCCCTATGGCAGGGAGCTTGTTCCCGCTCGACTACGCAACGCTCTGTAGGAGCTGGCGAAGCCTGCGATCTTTTGATCTTTTGATCTTTTGATCTTTTGATCTTTTGATCTTTTGATCTTTTGATCTTTTGATCTTTTGATCTTTCGCTTGAGACTCAAGTGGCTGGAGAAAGATCGCAGCCTCGTTGCACTCGACAGCTCCTACACAGCACCTACACAGCTCCTACACAGCGCCTACACAGCGCCTGCACAGCTCCTACAGAGCCCAGCGGGTGCAAGCTCCCTCGCCACAGAGCCTATCCCTCTTCTGCCCCACTACCCAGCCTCTCGCCAACCCGGCAAAATGCCCGGCATGAATACACTCCCTACCCTGCCCGCCTGCTGCTCGCCTTTGGATGAACATTGGCTCTTGCCCGATGCCCTGCCCGATACGGTGTTGCTGAGCACGCGCTTCGACCCGTTGTTGCTGGTGGGCGCCGACTTCCCCAACAGTGCCATCGAGCCCCCGGCGAGCATCCAGCGCTCGGTGGCCAAGCGCCAGGCAGAATTCCTGGCCGGGCGGATCTGCGCCCGGGCGGCGTTGCAACGGCTCGACGGCCTGGCCTGCGTGCCGGCCATCGGCGAAGACCGCGCCCCGGTGTGGCCGGCCCATGTCAGCGGTTCGATCACCCACAGCACGGGTCGGGCAGCGGCCATCGTCGCGAAAAAAGATCATTGGCAAGGGCTGGGCATGGACGTGGAAAACCTGCTCGACCCCGAGCGCGCCGAACGCCTGGCCGGTGAAATCCTCACCTCGCCAGAGCTGCAACGCATGACCAAACTCGCCAGCGATGACCGGGCCTTGCTGGTGACCCTGACCTTTTCCGTGAAGGAAAGCCTGTTCAAGGCGCTGTACCCCATCGTCAGGCAGCGCTTTTATTTCGAGCATGCCGAGGTGCTGGATTGGACACACGATGGACAGGTACGCCTGCGTTTGCTGACGGACCTGTCGACCGAGTGGTGCCATGGCAGTGAACTGCAAGCGCAGTTTGGGGTGAAGGACGGGCAGCTATTGAGCCTGGTGGGGATCAAGGCCTGAGAGCTGTGCTGCTGTTCAGGGCCTCATCGCGGGCAAGCCTTGCTCCCACAGCAAACCACACTTAAATCAGGGAGCACTGATCTGTGGGAGCAAGGCTTGCCCGCGATGGCGGTCGATCAGGCACCCCACCTATCACGACCTGTCCTGATGCCTCGGCCAACTCAAACTGAAACAAGCCCCGCCCAGGCTCTTGCTCTTGCCGATCAGCGCCCGGCCGTCGTGCCAGTGGATGATCCGCCGCACGATCGACAACCCCAGCCCATGGCCGCCCGACGCCCGGGCGCGGCTGTCGTCCAGGCGTAGGAAAGGTTTGAAAATCCGCTCCCATGCCGCTTCCGGCACGCCGGGCCCGTCGTCTTCCACATCCACCCGGCAGCGCAACTGGCCTACCTGGTAGCTGACAGTGACCCGGGAGCTGGCGTGGCGCATGGCGTTACCCACCAGGTTCTGCAGGGCACGGTGCAGAAAACGTGGCTCGGCCTCGACCCAGGCGCCGTCGCAATCGGCGGCCGACAGGCATAGACCGCGCTCGACCGTGATCCCCGCCCGCAACGGCCCCAGCTCATCGATCACTTGATTGACCAGCGCATCCAGGTCCACCCGCTGGAAATTCAGGGCCGGTGAACCCTGCTCCAGCCGCGCGTAGGTGAGCATTTCGTCCACCAGTCGATCCAGGTCTTCGATGTCGTGATCCATGCCCGCCAGGTATTTGTCCCGGGCCTGGGGCGTGGTGGCGCTGCCGAGCATTTCCAGGCCGAAGCGCAGGCGCGCCACCGGGGTACGCAATTCGTGGGACACCGCACGCACCAGCTCTCGCTGGATCGCCAACAGTTGCTGCAGGTGCTCGGCCATGCCATTGAACGCAGCAGCCAATCGCCCGACCGAGTCGGCGCCTCGGGCCGGCACCCGGGTTTCCAGGCTGCCCTGGGCGATCTGGGTGGCGGCCGACTCCAGGCCACGCAAGCGCCGCTCCAGTTGGCGCACCAGCAGGTAGACGATCAAGCCGATCAGGCTCAAGCCCAGTGCCGCGATCAGCACCAGCCATTGCGGCGGATAAGGGTTCATCTGGTACAGCGGGCCGATCTCCAGCACCCACGGCGTGCCGACCATGCCGGCGAAGACCCGGATGGAGTCGCCGCCCTTGCCCAACGCCATCACCGTATCGCCCTCGGACACACGACGGCGCTGGTCGTCGTCCATGTCCGCCTGCTCGGTGGTCATGAGTCGCAGATCGAAACCAAAACCTTTTTCCTGCGCCAGTTGCGCCAGCCGTTTGGGTTGTTCGGCCACCGGATAACGCACCAGCTCGTCGGCCAACAGATAGATGGTCGCGCGGGCCAGTTGTTCGCTGATCTGCTGGACTTCCCCCACCAACATCAATTGCTCGGCATCATTGATCAGCCGATAGACTTTTGCCGCGTGCGGCCCGGTCTGCTCCACCAATGCCTGGCCGCGCATTACCCGGGTGCGCTGGCCGAGGTCGAGGTCGGTCTGGGGAAAAGTCTGCAACGCCAGGGGAATGCCCAGCAGGCGCTCCCACACCAGCAACGCCCGGCGCCGTTCGGTGTCGTTCATCGGCCGCAGGTTGTCGGCCATCAACGAAAATGTGCCGTGGGCCAGGCGCTCGCGGTATTGCTCGCTGCGGGTCTGGTTGAGCAGGTGCAGGGCCAGTACGCCGAGGACCGCCACCAGCACCAGTGCGGCACACATGCCACCATAAATACGCAGGAAGATCGAATTCACGGTGCAGTGTCTACGCAGGCTTCAGGAACGAACAGGTAGCCTTTGCTGCGAATGGTCTTGATCAGCCGTGGATGGTCCGGGTCGTCGCCGATCTTGGGGCGGATGCGTGAAATGCGCACGTCGATGGAGCGATCCTGGCCGTCATAACCGATGCCGCGCAGGGCGGTGAAGATTTCTTCCCGGGACAGGATGCGCCCGGCATTGGACACCAGCAGCCACAGCAGGTCGAATTCGGCGCTGGTCAGCTCGATACCGTTGCCCTGCAACCAGGCTTCGCGCAGGGCGTCGTCGACCACCAGCGGGCCGAATTGCAGGCGTCGCGGCTTCTGCGCGACGCTCGGCTCCGGTTCGCTGCGCCGCAGCAAGGCCTGGATGCGCGCCAAGAGCAAACGCGGGCGAACCGGCTTGCAGACGTAATCATCGGCGCCCAGGTCCAGGCCCTGGATCTGATCGGTGTCGTCGGTGCGGGCAGTGAGCATCAGGATCGGCCCGTCATAATGCCCGCGCACCTTGCGACAGATGCTCAGGCCGTCTTCGCCGGGCAGCATCAGGTCGAGGACCACCAGGTCCGGCTGCTCGGCAATGATCCGTGCCGCCGCCACCGCGCCGTCGCCTTCGATGGCGACACGCAACCCGTTGCTTTCGAGGTATTCCCGGGTCAGCTCGGCCAGACGCTGGTCATCCTCGACGATCAATACCTGCCAGGCTTCTTGTTCCACTGAGGGACCTTTTGGCTGATTAGCTAAATAAGGAAAGGCGTGTCGCCAATATCACTGACAAGGCGAACCCTGTGGGAGCGAGCTTGCTCGCGATGGCGGTGTGTCAGGCACCCTTGGTACGGCTGAACCGACGCTATCGCGAGCAAGCTCGCTCCCACAGGTTGGGTCCTGCGCCACTCCCGTCTTTTTGTCATGTTAAAGGAGGATAAACACACCCATGCATGGGCCGATTGTATAAACGTCACCTGCGCAGAAAACAAGCGGACAAATGCGTTTCGATCGGCTGGGTTTTATGTGGTAATGTCCGCGCCCGCAAAAATCACCGGGCGGTTTTCGGATCGTCGAAACCGACGAAAAAAGGTCCACTCCAGCTAGGTCGCGGCCTACAGAGCCGTTCCACGATTCGCACACAAATTACGCACAGGCTTATCCACAGGTAGTACGTTGCATACCCCCCGAAAACGCATTATCTTGTAGCCCGCCGCGTAAAAAACCCTACATGTAGGGTTTCAGGCCAAAAACCAAACACAAGTCGGACAGAGAATTCAAGCGCTTTTCTTGCTTCTGTCCAGCTGAAACACCGTATTTCCCCAAGCCCAGACCGCCCCTGCGGATGGCAACTGTTTCCAGGTCGAAAACGACCGAAACGGTACGGGTGTTGCAGTCAATTGCTGCCACCCCGGCAACCCGGTTTCGAGCCCCGCTCGCAACCTGAGAACTTCGGATGGAAGCGGCATTAAACGCCTGCTTCCTACTGTCCCGAAGTTGTTATGCCCGGCGCCAGTCGGTTGTAGTGCTTCAGGACGGAACGGTGGGCACCGTGATGGTGCCCAAACAAACATAGAGAACGTGGAGACACCCATGCACACCGACACAACTCGCGAGAACCCGCAGGGCACCGCGCCGCTGGCCGCCGATTCGAACCCGGATCTGTCCGCCACCGCGCCGGGCCAACTGCGCGTGATCAAGCGTAACGGCACTGTCGTTCCTTACACCGATGACAAGATCACCGTCGCCATCACCAAAGCGTTTCTCGCAGTTGAAGGTGGCACCGCTGCCGCTTCGTCGCGAATCCACGACACCGTGGCCCGCCTGACCGAACAGGTCACCGCGACCTTCAAGCGTCGCATGCCCTCGGGCGGCACCATCCACATCGAAGAAATCCAGGACCAGGTCGAACTGGCCCTGATGCGTGCCGGCGAGCAGAAAGTGGCCCGCGACTACGTGATCTACCGTGACTCCCGCGCCAAGGAACGTGCTACCCGTTCCCCGGCCGACGCACCGGTCCAGGCCCACCCTTCGATCCGCATCGCCCGCGCCGACGGCAGCCTGGCGCCGCTGGACATGGGCCGCCTGAACACCATCGTCACCGAGGCTTGCGAAGGCCTGGAAGAAGTCGATGGCGACCTGATCCAGCGCGAAACCCTGAAGAACCTCTATGACGGCGTTGCACTCAAGGACGTCAACACGGCCCTGGTGATGACCGCGCGGACCCTGGTGGAGCGCGAGCCGAACTACTCCTTCGTGACCGCCCGCCTGCTGATGGACACCCTGCGTGCCGAAGGCCTGAGCTTCCTGGAAGTCGCCGAGAGCGCGACCCACCACGAAATGGTCGACCTGTACGCCAAGGCGTTGCCGGCCTACGTTGCCAAGGGTATCGAGTTCGAATTGCTGAACCCGGTCCTGGCCGAATTCGACCTGGAAAAACTCGGCAAGGCGATCAACCACGAGCGCGACCAGCAGTTCACCTACCTGGGCCTGCAAACCCTGTACGACCGTTACTTCATCCACAAGGACGGCGTGCGTTTCGAACTGCCGCAGATCTTCTTCATGCGCGTGGCCATGGGCCTGGCGATCGAAGAGAAGCAGCGCGAAGACCGTGCGATCGAGTTCTACAACCTGTTGTCGTCCTTCGACTACATGGCCTCGACCCCGACCCTGTTCAACGCCGGTACCCTGCGTCCACAGCTGTCGAGCTGCTACCTGACCACCGTTCCGGATGACCTGTCGGGCATCTACGGCGCCATCCACGACAACGCCATGCTGTCGAAATTCGCTGGCGGCCTGGGCAACGACTGGACCCCGGTTCGCGCATTGGGCTCGTACATCAAGGGCACCAACGGCAAATCCCAGGGCGTCGTGCCGTTCCTCAAAGTGGTCAACGACACCGCAGTCGCGGTCAACCAGGGCGGCAAGCGCAAGGGCGCGGTCTGTGCCTACCTGGAAACCTGGCACATGGACATCGAAGAGTTCATCGAGCTGCGCAAGAACACCGGCGATGACCGTCGTCGTACCCACGACATGAACACCGCCAACTGGATCCCTGACCTGTTCATGAAGCGCGTCTTCGATGACGGCAAGTGGACCCTGTTCTCGCCATCCGAAGTGCCGGACCTGCACGACCTGACCGGCAAGGCTTTCGAAGAGCGCTACGAGTACTACGAAGCCCTGACCGAGTACAACAAGATCAAGCTGTTCAAAGTCGTCCAGGCCAAAGACCTGTGGCGCAAGATGCTGTCGATGCTGTTCGAAACCGGCCACCCATGGCTGACCTTCAAGGACCCGTGCAACCTGCGCAGCCCGCAGCAGCACGTCGGCGTGGTCCACAGCTCGAACCTGTGCACCGAGATCACCCTGAACACCAACAAGGATGAGATCGCGGTCTGCAACCTGGGCTCGATCAACCTGCCGAACCACATCGTCGACGGCAAGCTGGACACCGCCAAGCTGCAACGCACCGTGAACACCGCCGTGCGCATGCTCGACAACGTGATCGACATCAACTACTACTCGGTGCCACAGGCGAAGAACTCCAACTTCAAGCACCGTCCGGTCGGCCTGGGCATCATGGGCTTCCAGGACGCCTTGTACCTGCAGCACATCCCGTACGGTTCCGATGCCGCGGTCGAGTTCGCCGACAAGTCCATGGAAGCGGTCAGCTACTACGCGATCCAGGCTTCCTGCGACCTGGCCGACGAGCGTGGCGCCTACGAGACGTTCCAGGGTTCGCTGTGGTCCCAGGGCATCCTGCCGCTGGACTCGCAACAGATCCTGATCGCCCAGCGCGGCCAGAAGTACATCGACGTTGACCTGAACGAATCCCTGGACTGGGCACCGGTTCGCGCCCGTGTGCAGAAAGGCATCCGTAACTCCAACATCATGGCCATCGCACCGACCGCCACCATCGCCAACATCACTGGCGTGTCGCAGTCGATCGAGCCGACCTACCAGAACCTGTATGTGAAATCGAACCTGTCGGGCGAGTTCACCGTGATCAACCCGTACCTGGTTCGCGACCTCAAGGCCCGCGGCCTGTGGGACTCGGTCATGATCAACGACCTGAAGTACTACGATGGTTCGGTGCAGCAGATCGAACGTATCCCGCAAGAGCTCAAAGAGCTCTACGCAACGGCCTTCGAAGTGGACACCAAGTGGATCGTCGACGCCGCCAGCCGTCGCCAGAAGTGGATCGACCAGGCTCAGTCGCTGAACCTGTACATCGCCGGCGCTTCGGGCAAGAAGCTGGACGTGACCTACCGCATGGCTTGGTACCGTGGCCTGAAAACCACTTACTACCTCCGTGCCCTGGCCGCGACCAGCACCGAGAAGTCGACCATCAACACCGGCAAGCTGAACGCGGTTTCCAGCGGCGGCAACCACGGTGACGATTCGGTCCTGGCTGCTCCAGCCGGTCCTGCGCCAGTGCCAAAAGCCTGCGCGATCGACGAGCCGGATTGCGAAGCTTGCCAATAAGCTGAGCGAGTGGGCGCGTAAAAGCGCCTGCTGAAAGAAACCCCCGATAGACCGCTGGTTTATCGGGGGTTTTCTTTTGTGTAGGGAAAAGCTCGCTAAAAAAAACGGCAAAGCCTGGGTTGTGGCTTTGCCGTTTGCGTTTATCTCAACGCTACATCCGCTGGAAAGCAACGGATGCTGCGGTGGCCAGATGGCGCTTAGACCGGAAGGGTGAAAGAGTCACCGTTGTTGGTGAAGAACGTCTCGATGGTATTACCGCCCGCATACCAGTCTTTCAGGAAAACACCGGAGTCCAGATTGCCGCTCTGGTAATCGGCAACATTGAAGATGTAGGCACCTGCATCAGTCTTGATAACCTGCACGTCATTGACGCTCTGGATATTCTTCAGCCTGACAGTGTCGACACCTGTCGTTCCGATGTCTTCAATGGCGACCATGGTTTTGGAGTTGACGATGTAGGCATCCCCACCTTCCCCACCGTAGGCATCGCCAGACGCATTCATATTGAAAGTATCAAAACCTGCGCCGCCATGAAGTTCATAGGCGTAGCCGGTTCCCGTCAGGATGTCGTTGCCATCGCCGCCATAGGCAATACCGGAGGAGACAGTCAACGTATCACTGCCGGCCTCGCCGTAAAGCACACTGCCAGCGTCGTTGCCGCTGCTGGACATGGTGTCATTGCCATTGCCGCCATACAGCGTATCGGCCTGGGTGCCCGCGGAAGGCGTCAATGCAAGGGTGCTGATATCCGTGACGGTGCCGCCATAGATAAAGTCATCGCCATCGCCGCCATAGAGCAAGTCGTTACCCGCCCCACCTTCCAGCCTGTTCGAGTAGGCGTTGCCCGTCAGCGTGTCGTTGAATTGCGAGCCGATCAGATTATCGATATTGGCCAGCACGTCGCCTTGCGCATCACCACCCGACGCAATTCCAGCGAGCAGGTCGACCTGCACAGCATCGCTGCTGGTCAGGTACCAGGCACCATCACCACGGCCCAAGCCATTGAGCGTATCGGCACCTGCACCACCGATGAAGTTTTCCGCGGCCCCCGTACTACCGGTGAAGGTATCGGCCTGGGCAGTTCCCTGGAAAATCTCAATGGAGGTGTAGCTATCACCGGCCGCGACACCCGTCACCAGCGGCGCACTCAGATCCAGCGTGATGCCTGAGCTCTCACTGGCGAAGCTCAACAAGTCCAGGCCGGCGCCGCCATTGAAGATGTTGGCACCCGCATCACCGACAAAGACGTCACTGAAGTTGGAACCGGTAATGGCTTCAATGCTGCTATAGGTGTCACCTGCGGCGATGCCTGTGTGAATGCCCGTTTGGGTGTTGATGGTCACACTCGCACCGCTGTCAGCGTAACTGACCGTATCGGTTCCCGCGCCGCCGATGAGTTGGTCCGCACCAGCGCCACCGAACAGGGTATCGTTACCCGCGCCGCCGATGATGACGTTGTCTGAGGCGTTACCGCGACCGACGAAGTTTCCCGTGCCAGTGAAGGTCAGGCGCTCGACCTCCGAAGCCAGTCCTGATTGGTACGCACCTCATCGTCACCGCCACCGGCAAACTCGCGCACGAACTGGCTGGCAGTGCCGTTGATGACRTACACGTCGTTACCCGCACCRCCATAGAATTCGGTGGTGCCCAGAGCAGTGGTGAAGACATCGTCAAGGTTCGAGCCGGTAATCCTCTCGAAGCCAGTGAAGGTGTCGCCTTGAGCATCACCGCCCGACCCCGTCCCCGCGGTGGCAGACGTCATGGTGATATTGACGCCCTGTTCCGACTGCGAGTAGGAGAGCATGTCGGTACCGGTGTAGCCATCCAGGCTGTCGGCATCGGCACTGGCGTAAAACGTGTCGTTGGTGGTCGAGCCTCGAAACGTTTCGATACCGCTAAAGGTATCGCCCGCTGCAAACCCGGTGTGTACGCCGGTTTTCARGTTYARGGTYAYGCCACCCGARTCCTCGTAACTGGCGATATCAACGCCGGCACCACCAATCAATTGGTCGGCGCCATTGCCACCGATCAGGACATCGTTACCCGCGCCGCCGGTAATGATGTTGTCCGAGNTATGCCACCCGAGTCCTCGTAACTGGCGATATCAACGCCGGCACCACCAATCAATTGGTCRGCGCCATTGCCRCCGATCAGGACATCGTTACCCGCGCCGCCGGTAATGATGTTGTCCGAAGCGTTGCCAACGCCACGGAAATTACCCGTGCCGGTGAAGGTCAGGCGCTCGACCTCTGTTGCCAGGGTCACGCTGGCCTGATTGGTACGTATTTCATCGTTTCCCCCGCCTGCAGCCTCGTAGACCGTGACCCCCGCCCCGCCGACGATGTACACATCATCACCGGCCCCGCCTTGAAGGGAATGCCCACTGGTCTGCGCGGTCAGCGTGTCGTTGAAGGACGAGCCCACCACCGTTTCGATGGCCGTTAATGTATCGCCCTGAGCATCCCCTCCCAGGCCGGTCCCCGTGATCAGACTGACTGTCACCCCAGCGGTGGAATTCACGTAGGACGCCGTATCAGTCCCTGCCCCACCATTGAGGATGTCCGCACCCGCGCCGCCCTCCAACCAATCATTGCCGTCCCCAGCGCTCAGCGAGTCATTCCCTTCCAACCCATACAACTGATCCGCACCCGTGGTACCAACCAAAGTGTCCGTACCCGATGTCCCATTAATCACTGCCATTTTTTCTTCCTTGCCCTGTTGATGATTCGGTTGTATGTCGATTAATCAGCAGAGCCTCACCCTTCCCGGAAGGCCCGCTGGGCGTGGTCACTGATCGGTTTAAGCAAATAAGACATGACGTTCCTGGAGCCGGTCTGGATCATCGACTCCACAGGCATCCCCGGCACCAGGGCAAGCCCTTGCAGCTTTGCCAATTCGCTTTGAGGAATCTTGATACCTGCCCGATAAAAACCTATTCCGGTACGTTCATCCTGAATCAGATCCGCTGACAACCGCACCACGGTGCCGGTCAGTTCGGGCGTGGTGCTGCGGTTGAACGCGCTCAAGCGCAAGGTCGCGGATTGCCCGACCGTTAGCTGGTCAATGTCTTGGGCACTGATTTTCGCCTCCACCAGCAGTTCATCGTCAGCGGGTACGATCTGCATGAGCCCCTCGGCCGGTGAGATGACGCCACCGATGGTGTGCACGGCCAATTGCTGCACGCGTCCGGCAATAGGCGAGGTGATGTCGATGCGTTTGAGCTGATCGCTGGCAGTGATTTCCCGCTCGATCAATTCGCCCTGACGAGCCAGCAAATCCCTCAGCTCCTGGGACACTTCACTGCGGAAAGTCTGGTCAACCTGGAGTCGTTGCAACTCGGTTTCGGCGATCTTGCCCCGGGCCTCGGCAATGGAGGCCATCAGTTGTCCACGTTCTCCGCGCAACCGGGCGATACCCCGAGCCAGGGCATTGACCCGGTCGAGGGTCATCATGCCTTTGTCGAACAGCTTCTTGACGGCCTGGTATTCGCTATCGATCAGTTCGATTTCTTCCAGCTTGGTTTTCTGCTGGATGTCGTGGCCGGCAATGGTTTCGTTGAGCTGCTGCACACGTTCGCGCAGCTGTTTCTTCTGGCCTTCGCGGGAAGCGCGTCGATCAATAAACAACTGCTGCTCGATGGCCATGACCGACTTGGCCTCCTGCAGACTCATGCGGGTCAGCAACTCTTTGGGTATCGCCACTTCGCTGGCATTGTCCCGTTCGGCCTCCAGGCGAGCCAGACGCGCCCATGCCTGGTTCAACGATTTACTGACGATGGCTTGGCTGGCGGCGGGCAATGTGGCATCGAGGCGCAACAACACGTCCCCGGCAGCGACTGTCTGCCCTTCCTTGACCAGGAGTTCGGCGACCACGCCGCCGGTAGGATGCTGGACGGTCTTGACGCTGCCTTCCACGGCGACCACACCCGTGGCGATGACCGCGCCGGACAGGTTGGTGCACACCGCCCAGGTCAACCCTCCACCGAGCAGCACCACCAATGAGATCGCCCCCCAGCGCAGATGACGAGACAAGGAATCGGTCAGGGTGATTTCTTGATCGCTATGCATCAGTTGGATGCTCCCAGTTCCACGACATTATTGGAGGGCCGTGGGGGCGCTACAGGAGGTCGTTTAAGGACGACATCCCTGGGGCCGTAAGCCGCTTGCACGCCGTTCTCGAGGATCAGTACCTGATCGATCACCGACAAGATATTGGTGCGATGGGCAATCACCACCACGATTGCGCCACGGGCCTTGAGCGTCAGGATGGCCTTGGCCAGCGCCTGTTCGCCCTCGGCATCGAGGTTTGAATTCGGCTCGTCCAACACCACCAGGAATGGATCACCAAACAATGCCCTGGCCAGGGCCACCCGCTGCCGTTGGCCGGCCGAGAGGTTGACCCCGCCCTCGCCTACTTGGGTTTCATAGCCTTGGGGCAACTGCAGGATCAGCTCATGAACCCCGGCCAGTTGCGCAGCGCTGACAACCGCGCTGTCCGGTGCCGAAGGGTCTAGCCGGGCGATGTTCTGGGCGACGGTTCCAGTGAACAAACCAACGCTTTGCGGCAGATAACCGATCAACTTGCCTCGGGCCTGCTCGGTCAGCAGACCCAGCGGCGCGCCATCGAGCCGGACATGCCCGCGAGCCGGTGCCCAGGCGTTGACCAGCACCCGCGCCAATGACGACTTGCCCGATGCGCTCGGTCCCACCACACCTACAGCAGTACCCGCGGCGACCATGAAGTTGATATTTTGCAAGGTCAGGCGCTGCGCGCCGGGCGGCGCGGCAAACACACTTTCGACCTGCAAACTGCGATGGGCAGTGGGCAGCTCGGTCTTGCTCTGGGCATCCGGGAACAAAGAGAACACTTCCAGCAGCTTCTTCCAGGCGATCTGGGCGCCCAACAGGCTGCGCCACGTGGCAATGACCTGCTCCGCCGGTGCCAGGGTCCGCGCCACAATAATCGAGGCGGCGATCATCGTGCCGCCGCTCAAGTCGCCCTGGATCACCAACCACGCCCCCAGGGCCAGGGCCGCCGATTGAACGACCTGGCGCAGGGTTTTGGAAATGCCACCGTAAAAGCCGCCGATGTCGATCGAGCGTCGCTGCAGGGTGATGAAGGTGCTGTGATTGTTCTGCCAGATATTCGATGTGTTGGCCAACATGCCCATGGCCATCAGCGCTTCGGCGTTCTGGTGAGCTTGCTGACCCAAGTGATTGCGCTTGTTCAACGCCTCGGCTGACGCCTGCATCAGTTTGCGGGTTTGCCGGTCAGTGATCAGGGTCAGAGCGATGAGGATGATCATCAGGCCGGCGGCCAAAAGACCGAACAACGGATGAATGTAAAAGCAGACCGCGAGGTAAACCGGCATCCAAGGCAAATCGAAAAAAGCCACCAGGCCCGGTCCGCCAATAAAACCGCGAATCTGGTCCAATTCCTGGGCTGGTTTCAGGGCATCGCCGGTAATGGGTGTCTTCAGCGACGCACCGGCAATGACATTGAAGACTTTGGCGGACAGCGCCAGGTCCAGCGAGGAGGCAATTCGCACCATGACTCGGGAGCGAATGATATCCAGCAGGCCGGAAAGCGCATAAACCCCCAGCGCCAATAGCCCCAAGGCGACCAAGGTAGGGACGCTCTGGCTGGGAATGACCCGGTCGTAGACTTCCAGCATGAACACCGGGCCGATCAGCGCCAGAATATTGATCACACCGGAGAACAGCGCAGCGCCCAGCAGCCCCCGACGCAGTACCGATTTCAATGAAGGCGCGACGATAGGCGCACTGATAGCGTTATGGGGTTTCAACTGGTATCCGTCCCTTGGTTTTCGTGACATCCCTGTCGTCAGTCAATACAGACTCGATGACAGTCGTATGGAAACTTGACGCTCGTTGAGCGATTAGGACTGAAGTGCAAGTTCCGCACCAGTCATCCGACAAACGGTAATAATCACCCAAAGAATTTCATGCAAAAAAAACCGACGTCTCAGGACGTCGGTTTTTTTGAAGCAGCCCGCTATCAGGTCATCTGAATGATGGTCTGCATGATGGTGCTCTGGGTGGAGATAGTCTTCGCGTTCGCCTGGTAGTTGCTTTGCGCCTTGATCAGCTCGACCAGTTCGTTGGTCAGGTTGACGTTGGACTCTTCCAGGGAGTTGGAGACGATCGAACCCAAAGTGCCGGTTTCCGGGGCATCGTAGCCCGGGATGCCCGACGCGAAGGTTTCTTTCCAGCTGGTGCCGCCTACTGGCTGCAAACCTTGCTCGTTGGTGAAGCTGGCGAGCGCGAGCTGGCCGATCGGCTTGGTCTGGTTGTTGCTGAAGTTGGCCAGCAATACACCGCTGCCGTCGATGGTCAGGTTGGTGATCTGGCCGGTGGCGTAACCGTCCTGGGCCGGAATCGACCGGGCGGTGTCGGCGTTGAATTGGGTGGTGTTGGACATGGAAATTGTAATAGGCGACGCGCCGGCTGCGCCGTTGGCAGTCCATACGCCATTGGTCACGGTGCCAGGAATCCAGCCAGTGAGCTTCAGGTCGTTGCTGATGATCGGCGCCGCCGGCGGAACAGTCACAGGCGTAGCTGGAGTACTGACCTGAGTCAACTTGCCGGACGAATCAAAAGTCATGGTCGAAGGGATAGGAGCGTTCGCACCGGTCGTGGTCGGCAAGCTGCCGTTCAGGTTACGACCATCGATCAAGGTGTATACGTTCCAGGTGTTGCCGGCAGTCTTGACCATGTACTGGTCCATGGAATGCTGGTTGCCCTGGGTGTCATAGACCGGCGTGGTGAATTGCTTGGTGAACGTCGCGGTGTCGCTTGGATTGAACGCCGCAGTGATCGCCGTCGCCGTCGAGTTCAGGTTGATCGTCGACGAAACCAGCGTGGTGGCATTCGGCGGCAAATTGGAGGTGTCGATGCGCAGGTCGGTCAGGATGCCGTTCTGGATCTTGCCGTTGGCATCCACGCCATAGCCCTGCAGGCGCGCAGTACCATCGCTGTTGGTGATATAGCCTTCCTTGTCGGTCTTGAAGGTACCGGCACGGGTGTAGCTCAGCGAACCGTCGTTGCTCAGGACAAAGAAGCCCTGGCCCTGGATGCCCATGTCCAGCACGTTGCCGGTGTTGTTCACGTCACCCTGGCCGAACTGCTGGGAAACGTTGGCCAGGCGCACGCCGTTACCGACGGTCTTGCTGCCCGAGCCCAGCTTGGTGGCCGAGTAGACGTCTTCGAATTCTGCGCGGGACGACTTGAAACCGGTGGTCGCCACGTTGGCGATGTTGTTGCCGGTCACGTCCAGCTGTTTGTTGGCTGCATAGAGACCGCTAAGGCCGATGTTGAAAGACATGTTGACTCCTTTTGCCGGTTAGTCGGCTCTACATACCAATAGTTTGTACTTTGGACAGGGCAATGCTGCCCAGCCCGGCCAGGTTGAGCATCAGCTCACCGCCCGTCTGGCTGATCGTCACGCTGCTGACCGTGGCCGGCAGGTTGGTGATCAGCGACGTGGCCTTGCCGTCGATGGTGGTCGAGGCCGCGAAGGTGTAAGTGCCCGACTCAACGACCGTGCCCGCATCGTTCTTGCCGTCCCAGATGAAGGCGGAATTACCGGCGCTCTGGCTGCCCAAGTCGATGGTGCGAACAGTCTTGCCGTCCTTGTCCACGATCTTGACCGCGACGGAGGGCACCGATGTTGGTACCACCACCGTGCCGTTGAGGCTCTTGGAGGTATCGACCACGGCCTTGTCACCCGGGGCAATGACCGAGCGACCGACCAGCGACGAGGCTTGCAGGGCCTGGGACGAGTTGTAGTTGCCGGCGATGCCGCTCACGGTCTCGTTGAGGGTGGTGATGCCCTCCAGGCTGCTGAACTGTGCCAGTTGGGCAACGAACTCGCCGTTATCCTGTGGCTCCAGCGGGTTCTGGTTTTTCAGCTGGGTGACCAGCAACTGCAGGAACGCATCCTTGCCCAATTCCTTCTTGCCGGTCGCTGCACTGGTCGCCGCGCCCAGGCCATCGGTCTTGGTGCTGGTCTTGACCGAGGAGTTGGCCAGAATCTCGTTAAGGCTCAAACCACTTGTTGTACTGGTAACGCTCATGTGAATCGCCCCTTATCACTGACCGAGGGTCAGGACCTTCTGCATCATGGTTTTGGCGGTGTTCATCATTTCGGCGTTGGTCTGGAACGAACGACTGGCGGAAATCATGTCGGCCATTTCTTCGACGACGTTGACGTTCGGGTAATAGACATAACCCTTGGCATCTGCCGCCGGATGGTTTGGCTCATAACGTGCTTCGAGGTTGCTCTGGTCTTCGACCACGCCAAGCACCTGCACGCCCTGCCCGGCCGCGTCCTGCTCCTGGAACAGCGAGTCGCTGCCGCCGGACTGGCCGCCCTGGAACATGGTGGCGAATACCGGGTGGCGAGCGCGGTAGGTCTGGTCGATGCTCGACGAAACGGTCTCGGCGTTGGCAATGTTACTGGCGACGGTGTTCAGGCGAGTGGTCTGGGCACTCATGGCACTGCCGGCAATGTTGAATACGCTAGCAATCGACATGGCTTACTCTCCGCGCAGGGCCGATACCAGCCCTTTGAACTTGCTGTTGAGCAGGGTGAAGCTGGCCTGGAAGTTCACGGAGTTTTCCGCGTAGTTGGACTGTTCCAGTTGAGCGTCCACGGTGTTCTGGTCGATCGATGGTTGCATCGGCGTGCGATACATCAGCGATTCGTCGCCATTGCCCAGGCCTTCGGCTTCGATATGACGGCTGTTGGTCATGTTCAAGGCGAAGTGGCCGTTCTTGGTCTTCTCGTTCTGCTCGGCGAGCACTTTGGAGAAGTCCAGGTCGCGCGCCTTGTAGTTCGGGGTGTCGGCGTTGGCGATGTTGTTGGCCAGGACTTCGGCACGCTGGGCGCGGAAGCTCAGGGCCTGTTCGTGGATACCGAGCGCTTTATCGAAGCTGATGCTCATGTCGGAAACCTTTGGGTGACCAGAATGTACGTGCGATGAACTTAGCAAGCGCCGTGCCACTTTGGAAAAGCCCATAAACCGGGGCTTTGCGGGTATCGGCAAAGCGGCAATGCCAGAAAAGCGGCAACTGGCTTCCGCAGGCTGCCGCTTTTCTGCCGCTTCTGCAGGACAAATGCGTTTCATTGTGGGAGCGAGCCTGCTCGCGATAGCGGTGTGTCAGTCCACATTGATGTCGCCAGGAGTACCGCATCGCGAGCAGGCTCGCTCCCACAGGAAGCAGTTGTGGACTGGAAGAAACCGGCAGGCAAAAAAAACGGGAGCCCCGTGAGGACTCCCGTTTTTTGACAGCTCAGGCCAATCACTTCGCCTGGTAGATGATCCCCGGGCTGCACTGGACCATCTGGTAATGATCCGGCAAACCGTTCAACGCCTCGGAGGCGCCGAGGAACAGGTAGCCGCCCGGCTTGAGCGTGCTGTGGATGCGCAGCAGGATGTCTTTCTTCACTTCGGCGGAGAAGTAGATCAGTACGTTGCGGCAGAACACGATGTCGAACTTGCCCAGGCTGGCATAGCTGTCCAGCAGGTTGAACGAGCGGAACTCCACCCGGCTCTTGATCGGCGCCTTGACCACCCATTTACCCGGCCCTTTCGGATCGAAGTAACGTTGCAGACGATCCGGCGACAGGCCCCGGCCGATGGCCAGGCTGTCGTACTCGCCGGTCTTGCAGTTATTGAGCATGGTCCCGGACAGGTCGGTGGCGACAATCTGCACGCCGCCTTTCAACTGGCCGAGGTTGGACCGCTCGAACTCATCGATGGACATCGACAGCGAATAGGGTTCCTGCCCCGACGAACAGGCCGCCGACCAGATCCGCAGACGCTGGCCCGGGCTGGCCTTGATGGCCGCCGGCAGCACTTTGTTCTTCAACACCTCGAACGGATAGGTGTCACGAAACCACAGGGTTTCGTTGGTGGTCATCGCGTCCACCACCATCTCGCGCAAGCCACTGCGCGGTTGGGTCTGGATACGCTGCACCAGTTCGCCCAATGACTTGAGGCCCTGCTGCTCCATCAATTTATTGAGACGGCTCGACACCAGGTATTGCTTGTTTTCACCAAGCAAGATGCCACAGGCTTTTTCCAGGAAGACCCGGAACTGTTCGAAATCCAAATTACCCGTAGACAAGATACCGCCTCTTTCATCGTGTTGACTTGCCGGGCGCACAACGCGCCCGACCTTTTATTCTGCTGCCTTGATCCGCTCGACGACCCGGGAAGCCAGGTCATCTGGACGGAATTTCGCGAGGAAATCGTCAGCGCCGACCTTCTTGACCATCGCCTGGTTGAAAACCCCGGACAACGAAGTATGCAAGATGATGTGCAGCTTTTGCATGCGCGGGTCGCTGCGGATTTCCGACGTCAGGGTGTACCCATCCATCTCCGGCATTTCAATGTCGGAGATCATCATCAGGAACTCTTCCTCGGGCTTCTTGCCCTCGTCGACCAGCTTGCGCAGGTAATCCAGCGCCTGTCGCCCGTCGTTCAACGCCACCACCTCGACACCGACCGTTTGCAGGCAACGGGTCACCTGCTTGCGGGCCACCGAAGAGTCATCGACGGTCAACACCCGCAGCGAAATCGCCTTGTGCTGGGTTTCGGCATCCACCACCCCTGCGGAGATCGCTTCCGGCGTGGGCGCTACTTCGGCGAGGATCTTCTCCACGTCGATGATTTCCACCAACTGGTTATCGACCCGGGTCACTGCCGTGAGGTAGTGATCGCGGCCGGTGCCCTTGGGCGGTGGATGGATCTCTTCCCAGTTCATGTTGACGATGCGCTCCACCGAGCGAACCAGGAACCCCTGGGTCTTGGTGTTGTACTCGGTGATGATCACAAACGGATTGCTCTGGTCCAGCAGCCGGCCGGAACCGGTCGCCATTGCCAGGTCGAGAATCGGGATGGTCGCTCCCCGGATATTGGCCACACCGCACACGACGGGGCTGGATTTGGGCATCAGGGTCAGCTTGGGGCATTGCAGCACCTCGCGGACCTTGAATACGTTGATCCCATACATTTGTTGGCCGTCGAGACGGAACAACAACAGCTCCAGGCGATTCTGACCGACCAGCTGAGTGCGCTGGTTTACCGAATCCATTACTCCCGCCATGCCCTGACTCCTACCTAACGCTAATGTGTCCGACGCGCATTCATCACTAAACGGCACGGGGCTTGCTATTGAACCGGCATGAACGCACAAACGACATTTTCTCGACGCCTGACCACTCACTGCCGCCACTGGCTCGGTGCACTGCTGGCTGTCTGCCTGTTCACTTCGGGCGGTCCTGCCCTTGCTGCTGTTCCGGTTACCTTGCCTGATCTCCTTATCGGCGTCACTCAGGGCTTTCTTGAATTCACCGTAGAAGACTATCTGGCTACCAGTCAAACGGAAGGTCGCTACGAAATCGAAGTCAACCAACTCGACCCCCGTCTGCGCATGCCGATGTGCGACAAGGAATTGACTGCTTCGCTGGAGAGCCCTGCCCGGCCCCTGGGCCGCGTCACGGTGAAGGTTCGTTGCGACAGTGCCGCGCCCTGGACGGTGTTCGTGCCCGCTCAAGTGCGCCTGTTTCGGGAAATTGTCACCACCACTCGTCCGCTCAAGCGGGCCGGGATCGTCGAGCCCCAAGACGTGATGTTGCGTGAACGGGACATCAGCCAGATCAACCAGGGCTTCCTGACCTCCGTCGACCAGGCCATCGGGCAGAAACTTGTCCGACCAATGGTCGCCGATCAGATCGTGACGCTGGTGCATCTGGAACAGGCCGAGGTGGTCCGCAAGGGCGACCAGGTGGTCATCACCGCCCGCAGCGGCTCCATGGCCGTGCGGATGCCCGGCGAAGCCCTGTCCAACGGCGGCATGCGCGAACAGATACGGGTGAAAAACCTTAATTCCCAGCGCGTCATCAAGGCACAAGTGGTGGCCCCAGGCCAAGTGGAAGTGGCGATGTAATGACCTGGTCGAGGAGGTAGAAAGCTGGCGCTTGATCCCGGTGTTCCCTAGACTGTGCCTTACGCAAAGGCAAGCGCAGACGTGCGCACGTTCATTTCATAAATGAGCCTAAAGTTTTTTTGGGGATGGCCGAAAACATGGCAAGCGTCCAAATACCCAGAGGTTTTTTACCATGGTCATCGATTTCAATCGTTTAAACAGCTCTTCACCGCTGCCAGGCACTACGCGTACCAGCGCCACCAAGGAAACCGCCGAAGCCGGCAAATCCGCGCCGCTGCCTACACCAGCCGAACAGGTCAGCAACGGGGAGTCGGTACACCTCAGCAATGAGGCTCAGCAGTTGCAGAAGGTCACTGACAAGCTGCGCGATCAACCTGTCGTCGACAACGCCCGCGTGGCCGAGTTGAAAGCAGCAATCGCCGATGGCAGCTACAAAGTCGACAGCAACCGCGTAGCCAGCAAACTGCTCAACTTCGAAGCCCAGCGCTAGGCCGCCGCCTGCGCCAGGCTTTTGGACGCTAAGACCCAAGGCCAGCCATGCACGACACTCATTTGTTGCAATTGATCATCGACGACTTTGTTCCAGCGCAACAGCTACTGGAATTGTTGCAGGCCGAATCCGTGGCATTGCACGGTCGTGACATGCCTCTGCTGGAGAATATCCTGGCGCAGAAACAGGCCTTGATCATCTTGCTTGACCAGCATGGCCGCAAACGCAGCGAGATCCTCGCCAGCCTCAACCTGCCCGCCAGCCATGAAGGCCTCGAGCAACTGGCCAGCCAGTCGACGATCGGCGATCAGTTGCGCTCCCAGAGCAAAGTACTCAACGACCTGCTCGCCCAATGCCAGGCAACCAACACTCGCAACGGCCAATCGATTCTGATGCAGCAGGCCGCCACCGCCAATCAGTTGCGCATCCTCAACGGTGGCGAGATCCCTACGCTGTATGACGCTAGCGGTTCAACGGCCAGAATGGTCAAGCATCGCCCGCTCAGCCAGGCATGAAACGAACAATGCCTTCGCTCTATCAACGCGCGATACATGCTGGCAAAATGCCGGCCATTCGTAGTCGTATTTTGCCTGGAGATTGACTCACCGTGTTCAATGCCTCAAACGCGGATGATGCTCCGCAGCCACCCAAGGTCCTCACCACGCCCCTGGAAATCTCCGGCAACCTACGGATGCTGCAAGAGAGCCACGACCCACTGATCATCACCTTCCACGAACGTAGCCAGCGTTTCCAGAGCTACCTGGTCAACGTCGATCGCGAGACCAACTCCATCGCCCTGGATGAAATGATTCCCCGGGACGGCGAGCGTTTCCTGCTGGCGGGCGAGCCTTTTCGTGTCGAGGGCTTCCATGACGGCGTGCGTATCGCATGGGATGGCAAGGGCCCACTGACCATCGATGAATCCAGCGACGGTCGCTGCTATCGCGGCGCCCTGCCCGACGAAGTGGTCTACCACCAACGTCGCAACGCCTTCCGCGCCGCCCTGAAACTGGCACAACTGGTGAGCGTTGAACTGGGCGGTGACAAGCTCAAGTCCCCGGTGGACGGCAAGCTGCTGGACATCTCCGCCACCGGCTGCAAGTTGCGCTTCGACGGCGACATCACGGAGCGTCTGCAATTGGGCCAGGTGTACGAGCGCTTCATCGCGGCCCTGCCTTTTGGCAACATGACCGCGCCAGTCGAACTGCGCTACCTGCATTTCGAAGAAAGGATCAACACCACGTTCGCCGGCGTACGCTTCCACAACATCAGTGGCCTGGTGCAACGGCAGGTCGAGCGGTTCGTCTACCAGCTCCAACGAGAAGCCCGGCGCTTCGATAAAGACGACCTCTGATTTTCGAGGCATAAAAAACGGGCAGTCCCTTGCGGCGACTGCCCGTTTTTTTATGCCTGCTTCAAGGCCTGGCCTGGGTAAAACTCGGTGTCTCAGGCTCCTCAGGCCCAGTCTCGGCCTCGGTCTCAGTGGCCGGCTCAGGCTCCATGTCCGGATTGGCCGGCGCCTGCATCTGCTCCTGCACCACCTGCTCGTCCACCCGCGGATCAAGACACGCCACCAAAGGCGAACTCGACATGCTGTCCGGCATCGCCACGTGATGCAGCGGTGCGTCATCGACCTGATGCAGGTTGGTCACCGCTTTCGGCCGGATCCGCCACACCAGCACCAAGGCGAAGAAAGCGAAAAAGCCGTAGAGCATCTGGCTGCCGAACATCTTCATCAGCACGCCGGCCACCAGCGGCCCGATACTGGCCCCCACGCCGTATGTCACCAGCAGCATCGCGGTCAGGGACACCCTTCGATCAGCTTCGACGTGGTCGTTGGAAAACGCTACCGCCAGCGGATACAGGCAGAACTGCACCAGCGAACAGAAGAACCCCGCGACGAACAGCACCTCCAGCGGCACCGTCGGAAGAATGGCCAACGGCAGCGCACAGATCGTCAGGACCAGCGCAAAGCAGCGGATCAGCAGCGCCCGGTCATATCGATCAGACAGCCACCCCAGCGGCCACTGCACCAGCAGTCCGGCGAAGATACAGCTACCCATGAACAGACCGACCTGCTCGGTCGACAGGCCCTGCTGAGAGGCATACAGGGGCGCCAGGCCATAGAACGAGCCGACGATCAACCCGGAGCCCAGCACCGTACTCAATGACTGCGGCACACGCTTGATGAAGAAGCGCGGCTCCATGGGCGCCGGATGCAGCGCCGCCGGGTGAATTCGCCGGGTCAGTGTCACCGGCACCAGGCACAAGGCGAAGCACAGCGCCACCAGCATCAACAGCTCAGGCCCCAGGGCCGGGTGCATGACCAGGATCAACTGGCCCAGCACCAGCCCCAGGTACGAGGCAATCATGTAGCCGCTGAACACCACGCCACGCTGCTTGGCATCGGCTTGCTCGTTGAGCCAGCTCTCGATGACCATGTACTGGCACATCATCCCGAGGCCGACAATCATCCGCAACACGATCCAGGCCGGCAGCCAGTTCACCAGGCCATGGCCCAGCACTGCCGCCCCGACAATCCCGGCGCAGGCCGAATAGGCGCGGATGTGGCCGACACGGGCGATCAGCCGGTGGCCGATCTTGCCACCCAGCACCAGGCCGAAATAGTTGGCGGCCATCAGCGCACCGACCCAGAGGCTGTCCACATGGTCGGCGGCCAGGCGCAAGGCCAGGTAAGTACTCAAGAGGCCCGAGCCGATCAACATCATCAGCGAGGCGAAATAAAGCGCTCGAAAAGGTTTCCAGATTTGGCGCATCGGCGTTCCGAGCGGCTCCTTGAGGTGAGTAAGGGCTACCTGTTGAAGATAGCCCGAATGCGACGGTTCGTTATGCCTGGGCCGCTAGGACACGCCGCTCCCAGGGCGTGATTTCATCGAAGAAGCTGGTCAGCTCCAGGGTCTTGGAGGCGATGTAGCCTTCGATGAACTCCGTACCGAACAGTTCCTTCGCCAGATGACTACGCTTCAGACGCTCCAGGGCGGCATGCAAGGTACATGGCAACGACAGATTATCCGGCACTTCGAATTCGCCCTGGATCGCCGCGCTCGGCTCCAGCCGATGCTCAATCCCATACAGCCCGGCGGCCAGGCTGGCGGCAATCGCCAGGTAGGGGTTGGCATCGGCCCCCGGCAAGCGGTTCTCGACCCGCCGGGCCACCGGCGAACTGGCAGGAATCCGCAGCCCGGCCGAACGGTTGTCATGGGACCAACAGGCATTGTTCGGCGAGGCGAACGGGTGGCACAGGCGCTGGTAGGAATTCACGTTCGGCGCGAACAACGCAGTGAAGTCCGCCAGGCACGCCTGTTGCCCACCGATGAAATGCCGGAAAGTCGCCGTCGCTTCGCCCGCTTCGTCGCTGAAAACGTTGCGACCGCTGTCCGCCTCGACGACGCTCTGGTGGATATGCATCGAACTGCCCGGCGTGTGGGCCAGGGGCTTGGCCATACAGACCACGGTCAGGCCGTGCTTGAGCGCCACTTCCTTGAGCAGGTGCTTGAACAGGAAAGTCTGGTCGGCCAGCAACAGCGGGTCGCCGTGCAGCAGATTGATCTCGAACTGGCTCACGCCCATTTCATGCATGAAGGTGTCGCGAGGCAGGCCCAGCGCCGCCATGCACGCATAGACTTCACTGAAGAACGGACGCAGGCCATTGTTGGAACTGATGCTGAACGCCGAATGACCGTCTTCGCGACGTCCGTCCAGGCCCATCGGCGGCTGGAACGGCTGGGTCGGGTCCGGGTTGGGAGCGAACACGAAGAATTCCAGCTCGGTCGCCACCACCGGCGCCAGGCCCAGGGCTGCATAGCGAGCGACAACGGCCTTGAGCTGGCCGCGCGTCGAGAGCTGGGAGCTTTCACCGGTCAACTCGTCGGCATCGCAGATCGCCAGGGCACGGGGCTGTTGGCTCCAGGGCAGGCGATGAATCTGTTTCGGATCGGCCACCAGCGCCAGGTCGCCGTCGTCGCTGCCGTAGAAACGCGACGGCGGATAACCGCCCATGATGCATTGCAGCAGCACGCCCCGCGCCAACTGCAACCGCCGGCCTTCGAGGAACCCCTCAGCGGTCATTACCTTGCCCCGCGGCACGCCATTCAAATCCGGCGTGACACATTCAATCTCATCAATGCCCGTCAGTCGCTGCGCGAGTGAACGCTGGCCATCGGTCGTCATGACGCAATCCTTGTTATGTGCGAGCCGCGAACGGCAACCCGTACAAAATAGGCTTCGGCTGTTCGGAATATCAAGCACCCACAAAAATAAACTACAAGCCTTGGAATACATTGTGGGAGCGAGCCTGCTCGCGATGGCGATGTATCAGTCAACTCAATATTGGCTGAGCCGACGCCATCGCGAGCAGGCTCGCTCCCACAGGGAATTTGTGGTGCCAGGGATCTTTATGAAGGGCATGCTCAGGGCAGGTAAAGCCGGAACACCCCACCACCCAACACACCGCCATTGGCAATCTCGGTACGCCCGCTCACGCCGCCGCGCTGGTGCAGCCCGGCGATCCGCGCGGCGAAGTACAAGCCCAGTCCGGTGCTGCCGCTGCTGTGGTTGATGCCCTGCACATACTCGGCCTGACGCTCGATCATCTCTGGCGGGTAACCTTCGCCGTCGTCATTGATGGTCAGCACCAGTTGCCCGGCCTCGTCGCTGACACTGATCAGCAATGCCTGGCGCGCATGGCGAATGGCGTTGTTGATGCAATTGTCGAGCACCGACGCCACCAGCTCACGGTCGAAAAAGCCCAAGGGGCTGAGCGGGTCGACTTCATAGGTGACCATGATCCCGCGACTGCGGAACACGTCCTGATGGCCGGCCAGTTGCGCCTCGATGAAGTCATCCAGCTCATGGTAGGCCGGGTGCAGCGGCAACTGGTTGACACCGAGCTTGTACAGCCCCAGCAGTTGCACCAGCAAACCATTGAGATGGGCGAACTCGAACTCGATGACGCCTTGCTCCGAGGTCTGGCGCTCGGCGTCGGGCAAGCGCTCGAGCCATTGCGTATGCGTCTGCATGAGCAAGGTCAGGGAGTTCTTCATGTCGTGCACGGTAGACGCGATCACCGTGGAAAAATCGAGGGCCTGTTCGCTGTCATTCATCGCCAAATGCCTTGCTTCGCAGTTTTTGATAACGCGCAAAACGCGCATCGGTGTCGGGCATCATGCCCACCAGTTTCAGGCAGGCGCGGCACTCCTGCAGCAGTTCCGACTCCACGCTGGTGTCGGTGCCATGCAGCAGCGATTGCGCCATGTTCAGGGCAATACTGATGTTCTTCGGTTGCATCTTCAGGGCGCGGCGGAACAGCTCCCGCGCCTGCGGCAACGCGCCGGTCTTGTAGACCCGCACGCCTTCGCGGTTCAGCTCGGCGGCGGCATTGCCCTGGTTGAGGATGGTCGGGTCGTCGGTCAGCTTGGCGATGCCTTGCATCACCGTCGGGTCATCGCCGTAGATTTCCGCGCAGTTCTTGAGCATCGACTCGCCGGCGCTGGTCTGGCCAAGCATTTGCAACTGCTTGGCCACCAGCAACGCGGCTTCGGCGCTCATGAATTGCTCCATGCCATCGAGGCGCTGCAAAGCCTGTTCGGTGAGCTTTTCGGCGGTTTCGGCATCGTTGAGCAACAGGCTGGTGGCCTTCATCAGCCGCGCCCGAACCTGCAGCCCCGGGTCGTTGAGGTTCTCCTTCGCCACGGCGCTGAGAGTCGTGTTGATCTCCAGCCGGGTGCGGGTGTCGAGGCCTTTTTCGCTGCCCTTGCTGATCAGCGCATGGGCCAGGCCGAGGTTGCTTTCCGGGTCCTTGAAGCGCGACTGCGCGCCCTGCCCTACCGCCTGGCGATAGGCCCGGGAAGCCGTGTCGAAGTCTTCGTTGGTCATCGCCAGCTTGCCCAACAACGACTGGCGGCGCACGGCCAGCGGCGACAGGCGCACCGCCTCTTCCAGCACATGCTGCGCCTGCTTGGTGTCACCTTCGGCCACCAGCACGTCGGCCATGCCGTCGTACAAGGCCGGCATCATCGGAAAGACTTTCAGGGCTTTTTCATAAACGGCCTTGGCCTGCCCCACCTGGCCGCGCTTGAACATCAACTTGCCCAGCCCCGCGTAGGCCCACGGCAACGGGCGATCCGCGATGATGGAGTTGTACAGTCGTTCAAGAGCCTCGTTCTGATTCAGGTCACGCAACGCATCGGCCCGATAACGCAGGCACAACGGCCCGTAGCGCGGATCCTGTTTGCACAGGGCGATGCAGGCATTGAGCACTTCCATCGGCTTGCCACGATCGAGGGCTTGCAGGATCGGCTTGAGCAAGGTCTTGCGCTGCTCGAGCCGCTCCAGCCGCTGGGCCAGGCCGGAGCGGTTGAACGGTTTGGTCAGGTACGCATCGGGCTCATGCTCCAGGGCACTGAGCACCATCGCCTGGCTGGTCTCGGCGGTCACCATGAGGAAAACACTTTCATGGCTGATCAGCTTTTCGACCATCAGGTCTTCCAGCACCTGCTGGCCATTCTTGCGCCCGTCGCCCAGGTGATAATCCTGCAAGATGAAGTCATAGCGCTTCTGCGAGCACATGCGCAGCGCCACTTCACCAGTATCGGCGGTGTCCACGTCCTTGACGCCCAGCTCACGCAGCATGGAGCGGATCGAACTGCGGAAATCCGAGAAATCATCGACGATCAGAAAACTTTTTTGGTGGTACGCCAGCATCGAGGATGTCCAGGCAAGTAAGAAAATAACCCAATGGCATAACAACGAAACGCCGTGTCACACCCCCGAGGCGCGCAGATGATAGCCACCAGCCAGCAACGTTCAAGGGTTTTCAGCAACCGCTTGGCCTGGCTGGGTCGTGACGCACATTGCGAGCCAAAACGCAGGAGACAACCGGGCTCATCGGGTTATCGGCAGGAGATGGCGTTCCGTTAAGGGGAAGGTGTGGGAGAAACCGAGCGCAGACGACTGGCTGAACACCCGTGGCGAGGGAGCTTGCTCCCGCTGGGCCGCGCAGCGGACCTGTTTGTTTGGCGGCTGCTGCGCACCCGAGCGGGAGCAAGCTCCCTCGCCACGATCAGCAGATAACTTCACCCTCGCCATTCACACCCTCAAATAGCATCCCTGTGAACCCCGCTCGCTCCAGCCGAAGCTTCACCTCCTCGCTAACGATCAATGCAATGCAGTCCTGGCTTTTTCGCTCAGGACCGGCACAGAGGCATAACCAGCCAAGGAGAAATCCAGACTCACACCTTCCTCACGTACCTCAAGGGCGTAGGTACACGGCTCCATGTATTAGAAGGGGGATCTATAAAGAGCCAGTTGTTACAGTGTTCCACCGCATGTCATTGCTTAACTGAAAAAAGGGTCGCGCCTGCGTCTAAAGCCCGAAGAAACGCTCGTAGGCCGCCTCAACTCGAATAGCAAGCTGATCAGGAACGATGACCAGGTTTTCTAGCGCAGCCGTCTCTGCGGACAACAACGGACTCGACACCACTGGAGCAGTCAAACCCAGTTGCTGTCGGACCTGGAAAATCGCGTGGATCTCTAAAGGCAACAGATCGAAAGGCGCATGCTTGAACTCAGGATCCCAGGCCCCACCGTTGTCTTCAGCGTTGGATAAGTGATATCGACAAAGCGCTTCCAGCGCATCAGCTAGCCCTTGCTCATTTGTCCATTCGTCTATCACGTTTTGATAAATCCCCAGATCCATCGACTTGATCTCCGGAAGCGCAGCACCTTGCGAATAGACTGAATAAAGCCAGAGCATGAAAGGTTCAAATCGACGCCGTTCAAGATAGCTCGAATCGACGGCGCCTTTGACGGACAGCATTCCGGCAAGCACATCGGCCACGAATGCAGCCAGATCACGACGATCAATCGCTATCAACCCGGCCAGCAAGCACCCAGCAATACTCAACTGGTTAGTCAGATTGGGGACGGTTTGGATGCCTTGAAGAAAACTCGTTTTGGAGAAAGCCTTGGCCTTGAGCATCAGCGCCCAATAACGGTACATCATCGAGCGCGAGACCTGTTCCCAGCCAGTAGCCTCTCCGTCACTGATCGCGACTTCGCCCCGAATACCGTAATAAGTCGCCAGCATCCCCAGCGAGTCAGCCACATTGTCCAATCCGTTTAATGAGTCGCTGGCAAGGTCCTCATCGATATAGTCAAGCTCTTGAGCCGTCAGGCCTTCCGACTGCGACAGCCAGCGCCGGTGCTGATGGAGCCGGACGTTGATTTCATCCATTTCGACATGCTCCTTTTACGCCAATACAACGACCTTCCGCTTACCGTCCTCACTCATGAACGCATCTGTCGAAGGATCGTTAAATGAACATCTAAATCGCACTTAACCAAATGTTCCAACGAAGCCGTCCCTCCAACAAACAATGCCGGCTCAAAGCCGTAGACCTCACGCTCATCAAGCGCACCCAACTTCTCTAGCGCTCGATCAAATAAAAACTCACCTTGAGCGTCCTCCAGATCATAACGTTCCTTATCAGACATAGCGAAAAATGTCTGAATGGCCAGATCCGGATCTTTATTAGGTACTTTCAGCTTATTCATCAACGCGACGATAGACCCTGTCGGACATGAAACAACAATTTTCTGATTGTATTTCTCGCCCCAAGCATACAGCGCTCCAAAGGCACTCCGGGCAATAACGTGGTAATTATCTATCTGCGAAAACTCAGTACCGGCTAACCACATATCGAGCAGGTGTTTGTAATCGTCTGGATCCACTGTCCAAAAAAGTCCATTGGCATACCCACACCAACCCTCTTTCTGCCAATAGGTGAGCAACGCGTCCGGCAGTAGCCCCCAATATTTCGCAACCTGGGAGTCAAGCACTGGTCGATGTGATGTAGCCTCACCCATTACACCAATGAAGCACTCAAAATCTTCGTCTCGCACCGTGTGCCCCCTCGTAGTTCAACACCAAGTTTTATTTACTGACCCGGCTACCTTGTTCCTGGGTAGCCACTAAGAACCCACTCTCAGTGAGAGCGCACCTTCCTCCAGCCCGCCAGAATCTAAAATAGGGTTCTAAATCAATATCGAACTTAAACAATGACCGCCCAATATACCAAGCAAGGTAATAGTCTGCAGCCAATCCATAAAGCGCCTCAAACAATGCATAAACCTGCTCAATCTCAGAAACCCTACTTCCCCTGATTGCATCGCCGACCTCATCAAACAACCAGTAATGAGGAATATCTTGCTGAAGCACACCCTCCATATATTGCGCATCAACAAAAAATATTTGAGCGTTATGGCAAAGCTCGAAAATCTCCAAATTGCCAAGCACACCACATGCCCTTTCTTGCTCCTTCAACCACTCCCCACCCAACCGAATCAGCTGGCTTTTCTCCACCCTACATTTGGGCAAGAGATAAAGAGAGCTTTCCATCTCTCCAGCGGCCAGAACGCGCCCAGCTCTATCGACCAATTCTTCCGAAAAAGGAAAGTAGCTAAATATACGCTTAAGCTCCTCCGCGCTACTGTGTACCTTCAACAAACCTAGAAAATGAGCCTTATCAAAAAATGCCTTGCCTTCACAGTAGGCACACCATTCCGACAATAAAGAGTTCATGCCTAATTTTTTCCATCCTTTGACAGAGACAGCAATAAGTCTGCGCAGCCATAGCTTTCACGCTTCATCCCAAAAGTCCCCTGGCGGTGCATATTCACTATTTTTCAAGATCGCACACCAACCAAAACTCCTATAAAACATCTCAAGATCAATTATTTCATAAACTCCATTCCCAGCGCCTTTCAGGGTAATCAAACCAGAAGCATGATGTGTGTACTGACCGCCCGCCCCAGCGACAGCTCTCAACTCCAACTCTTTCCGATCCCACTCCAACACCACTCCAGACGATTCAGGAATAGTTTCCGCAAAAAAAACCTCAAACTCTTTGGCTATCTTGCATACACAAGGAATCCGCTCCTGTCGGAGCAGCTCATCCGTAATCAAATTTTGGGGGAAATCAATTTTCAACATCATTACAAAACCCTCCATAAAAAGAAGACAGCTTTATTTAAACACCGAATAGTTAAACACCCCCTTTCCCCATCAAGACTCTGGCAAAACCAAGAGTACGGATTTAAAAATATAAATTCTATCATCAACAGCTGATGATGCCTCATATATTGCTTCGGCTGCTGTCATAAGCGAATCCTCTCCGCCGGCTAACGACAGTGCCGATACAACACGCGCCTGGCTAAACAACCGAAGGACTTCTGCATCTAAGTTCTGCCCCTCATTCTGGCTGTCTTGCAAGTCAAAATACTGCTCATCTAACTGCGCAGCCAAATCATCTAGCCCAGAAACCTGCTCGGCCGTGAGCTTACTACCAAGACATAGTTGTTTAAGGGACTCGGCAACAATAGCCCCGTCTACTGGGCAGGCCTGAAAAGCAAGCTCACAGGCTACCTTTACCGCACTTCGTCGCTGTTTTTCACTGGCTACTTTCAGCTTTTCTACAAGGCCTTTCTCCACCTCCTCTAAACGCATGATCATTGCTTAACCCTGGACAATGGCTTAATGATGCCGGTACATTGCCCCCGGCTGCCCCAAATAATCTCTCTACTTTTCTTCAATATCTGCCCGCTAGACCAACCCCAAGATCGGCTTGATCTGTTCATTCATTTCCACAAAGGTTTCATAGGACATGCCCGGGTCATCATTGAGAACCAAATAAACCCCATCCATCAGCCGAACCGCCATACGACACTTGCCTTGCAGTCGTGCAATGACTTCATCAGGGCCATAGCCTAGAGCACGCTGACAAAGGGCTGCATCCCAGAACTGGGCAGGAAATAGCGTATAAATATTGTTGTGCCCATCAACATCTATAGTTTTATCCTCACGCAACCGATTGTAAGCCAAGTTATCATCATTCAACCCTCCTTGATAATACAGACCATACAAATCATAGGACACATGAGCCTTATACCCCTTAAACGCCTCAATCACTTTTGGCAAACACTCATTCACAACAAGCTTATAATCAACAGCCTTGTTTGATATTTTAAATCCAAAACGCAAGTGCTCGTCATAGGAGGCCATATCCTCATATAGGTATCGATCACCACGATACGCATAGTCCCCCACAAACCGAAGCCCTCTGAGGGGAAGTTTAACTGTATAGGTAGCAATCAACCCGTCGCCGCAACTCGGGGCGGCCGGAAGCTCAAGACCTGCGAACCCTAAAGGAGCACCAATCCGAGACATCCTATCCATCACTTCAGCATGCCGCTGTTTTATAGATAAAGTTCTGTCAGGACATGCATAAAACCATAGCTCTATATCTGCTGCATTCATGGGGTTCTGATTATTTACTTTCTTTAGCTATCATGAGTGCTCGCTCAATCATATCGAAAGTAATGTAAGGCACAAATCCGAGCCTGTCGCCCTTCTCAAAACTCTTTTTATATTCTTCTAAGCGCCCAATATCACCTGCTATTGCTAGAGCCGCCAAATGTCGGATAGGCATTGCACCTTTAGCTTCAGTTGGCAGTTTCCTATAAACCGTCAACCCCTCGTCAATATTCTGAGAGCGAGCCCAAGATATAGCCTTCTCAGACAGCCTAATAACATCATCACTAGAAAAACTAGACAGTTTCTCCGGAGCTTCATTTCTAACTATAATCGGAGCATTATCACCGCCATCACCCAATATGATAGAAACAGCCTCCGAAAACTCTTTGGACGAAATGGAGGACATAAGCGAAACCCGAAAATGGTCCGAGCGCTTACCCACAGATGGGATAATCTGAAGTTGGGCTCCTCCGACATCAGTGACACAAAAATAATCACCAACTTCATCCTTGCTACAAACCCAGCCCTGCTCACTCAAGACTGAAACAATATCTTTTTCTTCCATTACTTTTCCCGAGAAAAACCCATAATCTTAAAGGAATGCCGTTAGGATACCCTTGATCCTTTAACGCCTCCTGGGAGAAAAGGGGCAGATAAACTTAAGAGCCGAGCAATTAAATAAACCACTCCCTTTTTTTGCGGTTCTTCCCTATCAATAAAAACCTAACACTCTAAGATCACCTACAAGCTCTGCAGCTTCATCAGGAGGCAGCTCCTCCAAAACAGAAGAAAGATCAATCTTCCTTAGCAATTCAGAGATAGCATCCTGATGATATTTCTGAACTTTCTCCGAGGATCGGCCTGCCGAAAGAATAAGAGACAGGACCTTCAGCATTAATTTTTCAATAGGCAAATCAAAGGAGTTTTCAAGCTCACTATAGGCATAGCCTACTTCACTTTCACCTTCAATCCATGGGTATTGGTGGCTGAGCTTGACTCTGCAATAGTTATAATAACTACCCAGAAACCAAGCCCGAATCTCACCATAAATTACTCTCTCTTCCATTACGGCGTTTTCCTCGGTGGGCGCAGCATAACACCCTGATTATCCAGAATATTAACGGTGATACTGGGGTACTTCGCCTTGAACTGCTCAGCTACATTTAGACAGCTTGTACCAGCCGCTTTCTCCGTAAAAATATTCACGGCCCCTCTGACGGAGGTATTCCCCCCAACTGGTCAGCGATATTATCTAGAATTTTGTATTCCGTCTCTGTCCCCCGGCAAACCAAATCTCCTGCCTTATTGAAAAGAAAAGCTAACACCGATAAAACAACACCGGCGCAAGGCCGGTATTGTGGATCAGCAATGATCAAGAAAACTCTATTTTGCAATCTGACAAAGGGATTGAGCGGCCATCGGAAATAACCAATTGATCACCTTTGATTTGGGCGAGTAATAGACCAAGGCCAATTGCGCCTGCCTCAATATCTTTTCTCCAACCGTCAAGATCACCATGATAGGAAATCGCATGAAAAATAGGTCCCTCGGGCGGTGTGACTCTGCACCCGCGATCATTTACCCCTCCACGAACAGCATTCGGAGGCTCAGAAAAGCAGGTAATGTTATTAAATTGTTTCCGTAGTTTGTTTTTTCCATCGTCCGAAAAATAAACAACTTGCTGCCCGTCCACAACCGTAACACCAGGTACATTTCGAGCGTTCGACTGCTCAATTTTCCCACCCAGAACTTTTTCTAACGTTTCCCGATCACTACTCATCTCACACCTCACTTTGTTGCCGGGGTAATTACAAATTTAAAGTTTGTGACGCCGGCACCGGTAAATACCTTCGAATAATAACTAGCTAGCTCTCGGCTGTTCGTATGATAAATAACACCGCCATCGAAAGCAGATGAGTATTTCTTCGCCTGATCTACCATTTTCGTCTGTTCAGCTACTGACCACGGCTTCGAGCCAGCCAGGCTTTCTGGGTTCCGAATAGAACTAGCCCAGTCATCGACAAATTTTGCTTCAATAGCTGTGGGTTTCCCGCCGATCACTGCCACTTCATCAGCGACACCGTTGACACGTTGCCCATCGACAATTGCCGTGTATTTACGTTCAGCAAATGCAGTATCCCCATACATCCCACGCACACCACTTTCGTAACTCTGTGCCTTATCGATGGCCCGGCTACCACTCACAGCAACCGGATTGGTTGTTTCCAGCGTGGTACCTGCCCCTTTGGCACCGACATTGTACTCCCCCGCATTCTCGACAACCTTCCCATTAACCGTCGTCGTGCCAGGGCCATACCCCCCCTCAAGCTTCTTGCTATACGCCCCCTCCACGCTGCTCCACTGCATCGGCTTACCAGCAGCGGCTTCAGCTTTGGCAATGTTGGCCATATCGGCCATTTTTTCAAGCTCTTTGGCACCCACCTTGATCCCGGTTTTCGCCAGCGCCACGCCGCCCTTGGCCGCCGTGCCCACGCCCGTGGCGATGGTGCCGACTTGCCAGACCAGTTCGCCAATATCCTCGCCCAGTTGCACGGCACGTTCGTCGCCGCCGTGTTCCAGGGCGTCTTCGATACGTGCGATTTTGGCTTTGGCGTCATCGACCATGGCGTTGCCTAATCTCTGGCGTGCCTCGGGATCCTCGATCAAGGCTTTGATGCCTTTGATCCCTTCAACCGGATTAAGGAGGAATTGCGCCAGCCCTTCGACGTCGCTCCAACCCGCCTGCGCCAAGCCCTTGCCGATACCGAATCGGGTCAGTACTTCTTGTTTTTGGTAAATGTACCCCCACTTGGCAACCACCTTAGCTTTGCCCACCAGGTCAGCCTCGCTGTACTCCTTCTCCGCCTGGACCAGTTGCTGAGTCGCCAGCCAGTTGTTGTCCACCGCAGCGCCCGCCGCGCTGGTGGCGGTGGCCGGGTCGAGCGAGGAACTGGTGGCGGCCAGCCCGGTGACGATGCTGACAATCAGGTTGCGCTTGGCCTCGCGCTGGGCTTCGCTTTCATCGGGGCTGGCTTCGGAGAACAGACCGGTGAGCAGGCTCGACGCCGCCGCGCCCGCAGCACCGCTGCCACAGCTCTGGCTGCTGGCGGCGGCACCGGCGCAGGCGACGATGCCGTGCAGGGCGGCGTGCAGCGGCGAGCCTTCGGTGAGTTTGCCGTCCGCCACCAGGTCGCCGATGTAGCCGGCACCTTGCTGCTGCACGTAATTGACCACCAGCCCTTGAACGAACGCACTGTTGCCGCCGCTGATGTTGCCGCTGGCCGCGCCCACCAGGGCGGTGGTGATCTGCCGGTAGGTACCGCCCGCGCCCCACTTGTCGGCGATGCCGCTGGCTTCGGCGTTCAGGCGCTGAGCGCTGCCGAGCAGGGCCAAGCGTTCGCTGTCGGTGAGTTTGGCGTTGGGGTCCAGGGCCGCGTTCTGGGCCGCCTCGGCCTGTTTGCGCTTGAGGTCGACTTCCTTGGCCTTGTTGGCGAGCAAGGTGCTGGCTTCGTTGGCGAACGCCCCGACGATCTCGAAACCGGCACGGATTTCGTCTTCATCGAAGATCGGCTTGAGGGTGTTGGTGGTGTCGCGATCGCTGGAGACATCGCGGTTGAGGCTGGCGATAGTTTGCTCGCCGTTCTTGCCGGTGCGCTTCTGTTGCTCGGCGTCGTTGCTGATGACGATGGTGCCGCCACTGATGCCACTGCGGGTGACGCTGCTGGCATCGTCGCTGGCACTGATGGCGATCGGCATCGTGGCGCTGAGGTCGTTGTCGTTCTTCGGCAGGTCGGTGCCAGGGGTTTGCGTGCCGCCGCTGGTGGCGTTGCCCTGCTGGTCCTTGCCGACTTCGCGATAGCCGCCGCCGACGCTGACGGTGCTGGCGTCGTACTCGGCCTTGTTCTTGATGTCGCGACTGGTGAGGCTGGCGGTGACCAGACGATTTTTACCGTCCTGCACGGCCTTGTCGCTGCTGGCGATGACAGCGCCGACCAGATCGGTGTTGCCGCCCACGCGAATGTCGAACCCGTCGTCCCCGGCCTTGATGCCCGATTGCTCGGTCACGCTGGCGTAGTTGGAATCGATATCGGTGGCACCGAAGCTGCCGCTGGCACCGCTGACCGAACTCATGCCTAAGCAGAACGGCGGAATGCACAGGCTGATGCCAACGCCCAGGCTCTTCTCATCGACCACGTAGGTGTTGGTGTCTTGCAGGCTTTCGATGTTCAGGTCGCCGCCGATATCGGCCAACACCTGTTTGCCGCTCGCCACCGCGCCTTTGAGGTTGGTGTCACCGCCCGAGGACAGCAACAACTGGTTGCCCGCCTGGACATGGGTATTGGTGTGGGTGAGGCCATCGCCATCCGCCTGGCCACGGCTGCCGGAGGCACCCAGGTCCAGGGTGAAGCCGTTGCGTGCACCGAGGGAAAAACCGATGCCGATGCTCGCGCTGCTGCCTTTGCTGTCGGTTTCCTGCTTGTCGATATTGCGCGCGGCGAGCAGGTTGATATCGCCGTCCGCCAGCAGGCTGGCGTTGCGGCCGGCCTTGATATCGCTGCCTTGCACATTGATGTCGCTCGCGGCGCCAGCTCCCGTGGCGCGCAGGCGAACGTCGTTGCCGGCGGTCATGGTCGAGCCGGCCGCGCTGTCGCTGGTGTAGGTGGTGGTGCTTTCGTTCTTCTTGGTGCCCAGCGACAGGCTGATGTTGATCCCGCCCACCGCGCCCGGGTCCATCGCCACGGCAGTGGCGGCATTGTTGGCCGCCAGCACGGCAGTGGCGGCAGCCAGGGCCTTCATGCGCCCGTCGTCGGTTTTCTCCGACGCCCGTTTCATTTGCTGGGACGTCTGGATCGCACTGATTACCGGGTTGGTCACGGTGAGGGTGAACCCGGTCTGCTTGAACAGGGTTTCCCGCTCGCGCTCGCGGGTGTTGCGCGCCTCGACGACATCGATGGTCTGCGCCGTGACATCGATGTTGCCTTGTGGCGCCGACACCTGGCTGCCCACCTGACGGTAGCCCTTGCCGGCTTCGATCAGCACATCGCCAGCGGTCGAGCCGACGGTGCTGGCCACGGCCGTGTGCTCGGTGGTGAGGTCCTTGACGCTCTGTTGCTGGCTGCCCAGGGTGACGGCAATGCCACCGCCGCTGAACAGGCCGCTTTTCTTCACGAACTTGTCATGGCGTTCGCTGCTGCTGGCGGTGTCGGCTTCGATGTTGACGTTGTTGTCCGCCACCAGCACCGTCTGGGTCGTGGACACCACGTTGCTGCCCTTGAGGTTGATGTCGCGACCGGCCTGCACATAGGTCTGCTCGCCGCTCAGGGTGGAGCCTTCGACCGAGGTCTGGCTGATGGTGTCGCGGGTGGTGGTGGTCTTGCTGGAGAACATCCCGTTGCTGCCCTTGACCTTGTGGGCTTCATCGGCGAACTGGTAGTTCTGGCCGGCGGTCAGGTTGACGTCGCGCCTGGCCTCGGCAAACACCGCGCCTTGCTCGCTGGTGACATGGGCGGCGCGGGCGTTGAGGTCCTGGCCGGCGCTCAAGCGCACGTCGCCCTGCCCTTGGACCTGTGAGCCGACTTCGGTCTGGCTGGCGTCCTTGCGCCAGTTGCTGCTGTTCCAGGTCAGCGCTTGCTCGTGGGCTTCGCCGACCGTGGCCAGGTTGATGTTCTTGCCCGCCTCCAGCAACGTACTGCCGCCCTTGCCGGCATTGACCACCTGAGCCCCGGTGAGGTTGAGGTCGTTGCCGGCGCTCACGCCCATCGTGCCCTGGGCACCGCTGACGAACAGCCCGGCCACCCGCGACAGGTTGGTGCGGGTGCCTTGGGCGCTGCTGCTGCCCCGGCTGCTGGAGATGACGTTGATGTCCTGCCCGGCCTTGACCGACAGGCTGTCCACGGCGCCGATCAGGCCGCCGAGGTTGTTGAGGTTTTCCCGCGCGGCGAGCGATACCTTGTCGGCCTGGATGCGCCCACCGAGGTTCTCGATGTTCTGCGCGGTGATCGCCATGACACTGCGCCCGGCCAGGCTGCCACTGTTGACCAGGTCGCCGGCGATGTTCAGGTTCAACTGCTGCCCGGCAATCAAGGCACCGGAGCCGTTGAGGTCGCCTTCCTGGACCCGTACGTACACCTGCGGCACCAGCACGTTGCGGGTGTCACCGTTGGCGAGGGTGACTTGCTTCTGCACCAGCCAGACGATGTCACTGGTCAACTGGGCCATCTGCTCGGAGGTCAGGGCCACGCCGGGCACCAGTTGCCATTGGCTGGCGACGGTCACGGCGTTGTCGATCAGGGCACGATATTGCGCTTCGTCATTGGCGTAGCCGTCGAGGAAACGTCGGCCGGTGAGTTGCGCGATCTGTTCACGAATCAATTTCTGTTCGTAGAAGCCGTCGCCCAGACGTTGTTGCGTCAGGGCTGGGTCGACTTGCAAGCGCTGCAACATGTAGTCCGACGACAGCCAGGTGCGATAGCTGGCAAAACGCGGGTCGGTTTCGATCAGGTAGCTGCTGGTGTTCTGCGGATTGGTGCTGAACAGGCTGTTGTTCGGCAAGGCCAGGGATGGCCCGCCACTGCGAATCTGCTCGGCCACGCCCTTGTTGTTGAGGGTGGTCTGGGCCGCGACCTGAACGATAGGCGCCACTTGATAGGTTCTGCCGACCGGGGCGCTGACCGTGCCCGTGGCGGCTACCTGCTCGCTGACGCCCTGTGTGGCGCGGGCGCTGATCTGGGTGCCGGTACCATTGCCGGCGGCGTTCTGGGCGAACACGGTCGGCTGCAGGGTGATGTCCTGGATCAAGGGGGCAGGCCTGTAGGCCGTGACGGCCGTTCCCTGCCGGTCCCGGCCCTTACGCTGGATGCGATAGAAATTGCTGACGGTGCCGCTGTCGGTGGTGGTGCGCTGGCCGGTCAGTTCAGTGTTGGTCAGGCTGGTAATGTTGGCCTGCAACAACCCACCGGCAATGATGCGGCTCTTGTCGTTGAGCACATCCCCTGCGTTGATCTGCATCGTCCCACCAGACAGGATCTGCGCCGGTGCCGAGGTGGCGATCTGGGTCTCCTGCACCACGCGGGTGTAGTCGTAGCGGTTCCAGTTGTCTTTGCGACCCTCTGGGGTGGTCAGGTGAAGGACCTCGTCGTTGTTCACGGAGATCTGGTCGCCCTGGTAGCGGTTCGGCGAACCGCTGAGCTGGAATTCCTGCAAGGCGGTGCGGCTGACTTCCACTTGCTGGGTGCTGAAATGTTCGTTGGTGTTGCGCACGCTTTGCACATCGAGCGACAGGTTGCCGAGGGCTTCGATGGTCGCACTGGCGTTGGTCAGCAGTTGGGCCCGGTCCTGGGCCTTGTCAGTCGCGCTCAGCGCACCACCGATGGCAAGGTCCCCGGCACTGAAGATCATTGCCTGTTCGCGGTTATCCAGGGTGCCGGTGCCGATGTCCAGCGACTCGCGGGCGGCGATGGTCGCGGCGACACTGTTCTCATCGCGGTTGCTCAGCGCCGAGGTGGCGATCGCCAGTCGATCACCGTACAGACGTCCGGTGCCCAGGTTGTTGAGCGACAGCGCTTGCACACGCACTTGCTGGCCGTCGATCAGGCCACGGTTGGTCAGGCTGTCGTTTATGCTCAGGCGCACCTGGCCGGCGCTGATCTCGCCGCTGGCGGTGTTGTCCAGCGTCTGCGAGCGCACCAGCAGGAGATTGCCTGCCAACAGTTTTCCGCTGTTGTTGAAAGCGCCCTCGGTGCTCAGGTCGAGCTTGTTATTGGCCTGGATCTGTCCACTCAGGTCCAGGCCACTTTGCAGGCTGAACGTCAGGTCGCCCAGGCTCAGGGCGCGACCGGAGCCTGCGTAATAGGCCGCGTTAAGGGACAACAGGCTGCCAGCGAGCAAGGTCCCGTCGAGGTTGTGCACCGACTGACGACGTTGCACTGGATCGCGATCAGTGATGGTCAGGCCGGCCCCCGCGGAAATCAGGCCGCCCTGGTTATCCAGCGTTTGGCTGACGCCGATGGACAATCCTTGGTCGGCGCGCACGGCGCCGGCCTGGTTGCCGAAGGTGTCGAGCGCCAGGCTCATGGCACGCCCTTCAAGGCCCTGGTTGGCACCTTGGGTGGCGCTGTTGTCGAGCACGCCGGCAATCACGCCCAGCGTTCCCGCGCTGCGCACCAGTCCGCCCTGGTTGTTGAGCGTATCCCCCAGCACCAACTGGACATCGCCGAGGCCTTGCAATTGACCGCCGCGGTTATCCACCCGGGCACCTTCGACCCGTACGGTTTTCTCGCCAATGATCTGGCCGCCGCTGCCGTTGGTAAGGTCGGTGGCCTTGAGGACCAGCGCGCCTTTGGCGCCGAGGAAGCCGCCACTGTTGTTGAAATGGGCGCTGTGGATTTCCACCGCACCCTGGCCGCTGATGCCTTGGGTGGTGCCAGCCTGAAGGTTGTTCAGCGCCTGGCTGTCGGTGTCGATGAACAGCTTGCCCTTGGCCTGGATCAGGCCCGCCGCGTTGCGCAGTTCACCGCTGCGCAGGTCGAGGGTCGCACCGGCATTCAGCGTGCCCTGGCTGTTGTCCATCAGCAGGCCGTGGCTGTCCAGGTCCAGGGCCTGGCCACTGATCACCCCGCCCTGGTTATTCAGGCCCTGGGCCGACAGATCGATATCGCCCAGCGCTTCAAGACGCCCGCCGCTGTTGTTCAATGCATCGGCCGAGACACTGACCAGCAAGCCGGACTTCACCGAGCCCAGCACGCCGTTGGTGTTGTTCAACTGCCCGGCGATGATTTCCATGCGCTGGGTGGCGGCGAGCGTGCCGCCGATATTGTTCAAGCGGTCGAACGTCGCGTACAGCTCACCGCCGGCACTCACGGTGCCTTGGGTGTTATCCAGCGCCTCGCCGCTGACCTTTGTCGTCCCGCTGGCGGCCAGCGTCCCGCCGTCGTTATTGACCTCTTTGTCGGCCGTGACGGTCAACGCACCGTTATCGGTGGCGAGGACTTTGCCGTCCTGGTTGTTCAACGTTCCGACCTTCACGTTCACCGCGCCGGGACTGCTGACTTGCCCGGCCTGATTGTCGAAGCGTTCACGGGCGGTGACCTGCAAGGGCTGCGCGCCGGTCTGGAGAATGCGTCCGCGCTGGTTGGACAGGGTCGTGGTGTCGAGCGTGATCTGTTGGCCTTGGGTCAGGCCATCATCGACCACCACCTCGCGGGCCTTGACGCTCAATGTGCCATTGCTCGCCAGGGTACCTTTGCTGCCAGCCAACTGGGTGGCCTGGATGTCCAAGGTACCTTTGCCGGCGTGCTCGACCTTGCCCTTGCTGTTGTCGAGGCGATTGGCGCCAAGCTTCAGGTTGTTGCCGTTGGAGGCAATACGGCCACCGCTGTTGTCGAGCGTGGCAGTGGCTTTGATCGACGCGTCGGCGGTGCCGGTCTGCACCAGCTCACCGCCGACATTGACAACATCCCGCGCGCCCAATTGCAGGTTGCCAGCGGTGACCTTGGCTCCATTGGTGCGCAGGGTCTTGGCCGCTTTGGCAGCCAGCACCTGGGTCGCATCGACTTGACTGCCACTGAGGTTGGCATCGCCGCCGCTGGCCGTCAGGGTGACGTTCTGGCCCAGGGTCTGGCTGCTGCTCAGGTCCAGGTCAGCGGCTTCGACGCTGACATCGCCGCCGGCAAGGTTCTGGCCTTGCGCCTTGACCGTGGCGGCCTGTAACGCGAGGTTACCGCTGCTGCCCAACTTGCCGTCCGCCCCGACGCCCGCCGCCAGGCTCGAGGCCGTGGTGCTGCGAATGTTCTTGGCGGTCAGTGTCGTGTGGTTCTGGCTGGCAACGGTGCCGCTGTTGTCGATGTCACCGGTACTGTCGAGGCCCAGGTCGCCCTTGGCGTAGAGCGTGCCGCTGTTTTCAACACTGGCGGCATTGATTCGGGTCGCTGTAGCGCTGCTGATCGCACCCTGGTTTTGCAGTTTGCCGTCGGCGCTGATCACGACCTCGCCAGCCATGGCGCCGATCTGCCCGGCGTTGCGCACACCCACGCCGGATTCGGTGCCCACCAGCATGATCTTCCCGGCATACATGCCGCCGAGCTTGGCAACGTCGATGGCAACGGTGGGTTTGTCTCCCTCGGTGCCTGGCAGCGGCGTGGCCTGGGTGTTGTCGGCATTGACCTGATTACGTCCGGCGGTGACCTTCAAGTCGTTGGCCCACACCCCGGCGTTGACCTGCACCGAGCGGGCAATCAGGTCCGTGTAGTCGGTCTCGCGGGCGTCCAGGCCTTTGCCTTCGATATTGATGGTGCCGCCCTGCACGGTGTAGCCGGTGATGCGACCGTTCTCCAACTGCGCCCGGCCGGTGCTGAGGGTGGCCCGGTCGGCGTTGATGAAGCCGCAACCGTTGCAGGTGATGCCGGACGGGTTGGCGATCACCACTTCGGCGCGCTGGCCGGCGACTTCGACGTAACCGCGCAGTTGACTGGGATTGCTGGCGTTGACTTCGTTGAGGATGACCCGCGCGCTGCCATTGCCCAACATCGGGTTGCCTTCGATCCAACCGCCCAGTTTCGTCTGGCTATTGCCCGTGCCGTTGTTGAGGATCACCCCCCGGCTATCGACGTCGAACTGGTTGTAAGTGTTGCGCGAGACACCGCCGGCACTGGGGGCCTGGATATTGACCTGCGGCGTGCCGTTGGCGCTTTGTATCACCATGGGTTGCTGGCCGGCCGGAGCGCCAGGATCGGCGACGATGGTTCCAGCCCAGGCCGGCGCCACGCTCAAGGACACCAGGCCAATCGCGGTCATCAAGGCAAAGCGCAACGCCCCGAGTGTCGCCGTGCAAGCCGCTGCGCTCGTCGTCGGCCCGGAGCGGGTCCCCGGCGCCTTGACCTGGCTGGTGACGTTCTCGGCCACGACCATCAGCAGTCCGCGGGCCTTGTTGAAAACGATTCGGTACAGATGCTTGTTCATAGCAATTCCATTTGCGGAGCCAGCCCGCACGACCAGTGGTTGGAGTTACGCTTCGATTGCCAGTGGGTGGGCGGCGAACCAGGCCTGGGCCTGTTCGGGAATGACCCCGATCCCTTGGAATGTCTTGACCCGCAGGCCGCGCTCATCGCCTCGGTGATAGAGGGCACGGGCGCAGCGATCGATGAAAAGGTGACGTTGCAACAAGCGGCTCAATACCGCCGTGTGGCCAAAGGGCGCGACCCAGTCGTTGAGCCAGAGGCGCTCGCCGCTGTTCCAGTCGTCTTGGGTCAGCGCCAGCGGCGACTGGCGCAGGTAGCGTTGCTCTGCCGCCTCGTCGAGGTTGAGCCAGGACAGGTAGAACACCGGCTTGCCGTGCTCGGAGCCGAGCACGAACTGGCGATGCTTGAGGGCCGGCAGCAGCAGCGTCGGCAAGGTGTGCAACGGCGCATCGCGATGGGCCTCGGAATGCATCCACAACCAAGTGGCAGAGCCGAACACCGCGGCTTCGCTCCAGGGTTCATCGATCAGGCCGGGGGCGATAATGTCTAGCGTCTCGAACTGCATGGGATCACCTCAGAATGACCAGATGACGGTGAAGGCGCTGGTCACGTTGGCCGTCTCGAAACCATCGGGTTTCTTCAACGGCGTGCCCACCGACCAGTCATAGGACAGGCCCTTGTAACCACCGCGAATGCCCACCACGGCCCCCGCCAGGCGCTGACCGATCAGGAACTCACTGGATTGGCCGCTGACTTCGCCATAGTCGATACCGGTGTAGAGCTCCTGGCCGGTCTGACCCAAGGACAGGCCGACCTCGTTGCGCAGGGTCCAGCCACGGTCGGCGGAAAGAATGTTTTCACCGTCGAAGCCCCGCACGCTGTAGCGCCCGCCAATCGAGAAACGATCCTGGGGGACCAGCGGCGTCCGGTTCCATTGCGCACGCCAGCCGCCGATGTAGCGCAGGCGCTGATCGCCAAGCTGAAATGGCACCTGCAGTTGGGCGTCGGCGGTGATGATTTGCGAGCGCGACGTGCCGGCATCAAAATCTTCCTCGGGTGCCCTGAGCGAGTCGTGGGCACCGGTACCGCGACGATAGGCGACACCCAGGTCAAGAATCGAAGCACCAATGAACTCTCGATGATCCAACCCCAACTGCCAGCCGGCCATGCGGCGTTTCTGGTTGCCGACTTCGGTGTCGTCGATGAAGTTCTCCGACGAGCGCGTCCAGAGGCTGCCCCAGGCGGTGGTCTTGCGAACAGCGTCGCGGTACAGCAGGCGTGACAGGCGCAACTCGTTGTTACGACTCTCGCCCCGGTACTGATAGGTCTGGTTGGTGCCGGCGACGGACTGTTCGTAGTTGTATTCGCTGCTGGTGAACCCCACCTGCCAGTAGCCGAACGGCAGCGAATAATGCAGCGTGCGGCCATCGGAGCCGCGGTGCCCGGACTCGCCCCCGCCCAAGTCATGGTTGACGCTGGCGTAGAGCAAATCGTTGAGCGAGAGCAGGTTGTCCAATGACAGCGACACGTTGCCCTGGTATTTACCGGTGGTCTTGCTGCCCGAATTGTCCACCGACAGGCTCACACGGGCGGGGAACCGTTGGCTCCAGGCGATCACCACGTCGCTCTCACCGGGTTTGGCGTCGGCGGCACGGGCCGGTGCGATCTTGATATCGGCTTCGGCGGTCGGCACACGCTTGAAGTTTTCCAGCGCCTGTTCGATGTCGCGCAAGTTGAGCAGGTCGCCAGGATTGGCCGGCATCGCGTTCCAGGCATTGGCGCGAGAGCTGGTGCCCTCCTCGAAACGAATCTCGCGAATGCGCCCCGGCACCAGGGTCAAGACCAGCACTCCGCTGTTCAGGTCCTGGGCTTCGGCGAGCACGCGAGTGGTGACGTAGCCGGCCTCGATGATCGCGTTCTGCATGCGCTTCATCGTCAGATTGATCCCGCCACCGCCGAGGCAACGACCGATGGCAGGGTCATCCTTGGGGTTGGCGGCGCGCAACGCCCACTGGAATTTCTCCGACGCCTCGCCAATCAGACGGATGTCATTGATGGCAAAGCAGGGACTTTCCTTGGCGGGCAAGCGATCGACACCCTCAGCCACCGGGGCCGCCTGCAGGCGCACATCCGGCCGGGATTCCAACTGTTCCCTCAACACCCGTTCGCGCTCTTGCTGGCGCAACAGTTCTTCTTCAGGCCCAGCCGCCTGCGCAGCGCTCCACGCCCCCGTCATCCACGCCGCCATCAACAGCAGCGCGAGACACTTGGCGTTTTGTGCAGATGAAGGGGATCCGTCAACACAACGGCGAGCGTTGCTCGGTTTACGCGTTCGGCAGGGTGCGGCTGGGTGCATGTCACATCCTTGTGGCCTGAATCAAAGACACGGTGAGTCACGCCCGCCGGACGCGGCATTGGCGCTGACATAGATAAAAGAGGTACGAATTCCATCGAAAACGAAGGAAAAGTCCTACAACGTACCGAGACGGTCAGATAGCCGAGGGGGAAGAAAGTTTCGCATTACCGAAATATCCTCGATACAAATGGCTAGAAATGGGAAATCGGTCACAGCATTGAGCGGTGAAATGGCCGTGCAAGGCCTGAACGGCGCGCTCAGGCCGGAGTTGATCGTTCGGGAGAGGGGGATGAAAGCAGGAAAAGTCAGCGGAAATTTCGCTAACCCATTGTTTATAATGGTGTCCCAGGGCAGGTTCGAACTGCCAACCTTCCCCTTAGGAGGGGGATGCTCTATCCAATTGAGCTACTGAGACACGAGTCGACCACGAGAGACGCGGTGCGCAGGACGGCGTGCATGTTAACGACCTGCCCTGCGTTTGTCATGTCGCCCATGGCTTTTTAAGTGTAGGCAAATAGTACTCCCTGTACGGCTGGCAGATCCTGGACGCCGAGCTTGGGCCGCCATTCATCTGTCCTGGCTCGCTTATCCTAGTAAATCGGCCATTTGCCACTATCCTGTACAAGACAGGGACGACACAGGTTTTTGTCCATTTCCGTTATCCGCCAGACGGTATGGCACATAGACACAATCCGACGGTCACAGATGCGAACCTGTTGTTTTTTACCAACCAGTCCGCATTTTTTGATGAAGGGTACTGGCAGAACGCCTTTACCCGGATCAGAATTTGTCACAGAATTGGCGCCAATGATCTGGCAATTTTGAGGCATGATGCGGGCCTCTTAACAATTCAGGTTGAACATTTGGCAATGGAGCTTGTCCTATCGACATCCTGCGGCCAATCCCGAGAACCGCTCCCCTGAACTAACCGGTTAAATATATGCGCCCATTGAAACAGGCAATTTATTCCAGCCGTACGGCTGACAAGTTCGTCGTACGTCTGCCAGACGGAATGCGGGAACGCATTGCCGAAGTGGCTCGCAATCATCACCGCAGCATGAACTCTGAAATCATCGCGCGTCTTGAGCAAAGCCTTATTCAGGAAGGCGCGTTGGGTGAAGAGTTGAGCATGCGCCTGGACAGCCCAGAGCTGTCATTGCATGAGCGCGAACTGCTTCAACGTTTCCGACAACTCTCCCATCGCCAGCAGAACGCCCTCGTTTCGCTGATTGCCCATGACGCAGAAATGGCCGCCGACGCGACCTGATAGCCCCCAAAATACTCAAGCCAGCCTCGTGCTGGCTTTTTTTTTGCCTGGCGTTTGGCCCAAGCCTGCATTTCAGGCACTCATCAGCGAACCAACACCACTGCTGCCCCATGGCAGTAATGCTAAATTGATCCGCTAAAAAGCATGGGCATGGAGGCCTGCATGACAGGTCACGCATTCAAGATTCAAAGGATCCCAGGGCTGGGCGTGGAAATGGTCGAGGCCGATTCAGATCGAACGTTCGTCCGGCATATGCATGAACATTTTGGCATTGGCTTGCTTGTGCGCGGGGCGCAACGTTCAGCCAGCGGCCGAGGCCAGGTAGAAGCGACGGCTGGCGACCTTATATCGGTCAATCCGGCCGAAGTGCATGACGGCGCGCCCATCGGAAACGGGACACGTCGTTGGCAGATGCTGTATTTCGACCCGCCGCTGATTGCGCAGGCATTCAAGGATATGGCGAACGATGGGGGCATCTGTGCCCAGGAATTCGCTTATCCGGTATTGCGAAGGCCGCGCGCGGCCGAATTGTTTCGCACTCTGTACCAAGCCGTCGCTCAAGCCGAGGAGTTTGGCGATCGGCTGAAGATCGAAGAAACGCTCGCGCTTTTGCTCGAACATTTGCTGGATCGCTCCATGCCGGCATCGTCTTTGCCGGAGGTCGCGGCAAACCGTGCGAAAGCCCTGATCGACGACGATCCGCAGTCGTCCATGTCGCTTGCCCTGCTCGCCAGGGAGGCCGATTTAAGCCGCTTTCAACTGGTACGCGCCTTCACCCGCCTGACGGGTTTGACACCCCACGCCTATCTGCTGCAACGACGTATCCACCGGGCACGACAACTGATCGCTGCTGGCATGCCGCTGGCCGATGCGTCCCTGGCCAGCGGTTTCGCCGATCAGAGCCATATGACCCGATGCTTCGTGCGCAACTTTGGATTCTCACCCGGCATGTACGCCCGGCAAGGCCACCCGTAGCGACCTGCAATTTCGTTCAAGACGCCCCTCCTCATCGCAGGCAGGCTGGAGACTTCATAACTGCCAAGGTCGGCGTCGCATGAACCTCGATTTTTTTGTCACTTCCCTGATCGTCGCAGCTTCGCCTGGTACTGGCGTGGTCTATACGGTGGCAGCCGGCCTGGCCCGGGGCTGGCGCGCGAGTGTGGTAGCCGCATTCAGCTGCACCCTGGGGATCGTGCCGCACATGCTGGCAGCCATCACGGGCCTCGCCGCACTGCTGCATACCAGCCCACTGGCCTTCGAGATCATCAAGTACCTGGGCGTCGCTTACCTGCTGTGGATGGCATGGAGCACGCTCCAGAGCCATGGGGCCTTGCATATTGATCCGCACAAGACTCCGCGCTCGAATGGCGCGGTGATTTTGTCGGGCATCTTGCTCAACCTGCTGAATCCAAAGCTGTCGATTTTTTTCCTGGCCTTTCTACCGCAATTTCTCACGCCAGGAGAAACGGATGCCATGTGGCGCATGCTGCAACTGAGCTTCATCTTCATGGCGATCACCTTTGCCGTCTTCGTCATCTATGGCGTGCTCTGCGCATCGATGCGCCGCCATGTCCTGGAGCGTCCATCCGTGTTGCAGTGGTTGCGCCGGCTATTCTCGGCAGCTTTTGTGTTACTGGCGGCACGATTGGCGTTGATGCAGTGATGCGCGGGGGGATTTTGCGGGGGGCAGGGTTGGTGTGTATATCCATTGCTGCGGTAACGGGGCGCCGAGATCTACGTCCACCGCGAGGCGGCCTTGTAGCCGACCTGGTTCTTCCGGTCGTACTCCGATCCAATTGTGGGAGCGAGCCTGCTCGCGAAGGCGGTGGTTCAGTCACATGGATATTGGGCTTGCTCGCGATAGCGGTGGTGCAGTTGCATAGAGGCTGGGCCTGCCTGCTGCTCTTGCCTTGGGCACTTGATCTCGACGCCCCTTCAACCAAAAAAAAGCGCAAAAAAAACGGCGCTTCCCATTTCTGAAAGAAGCGCCGTTTTTTCTAAGTGGACAGTCTTACGCCAGATAGGCGGGTTTCTTGATGAGCGACTCAGAGCAGGAAAATCGTCGCCAACCCCAGGAAAATGAAGAACCCGCCACTGTCAGTCACGGCCGTGATCATCACACTGGCACCCATGGCAGGGTCACGGCCCATGCGGGCCAGGGTCATGGGGATCAGGACCCCCATCAATGCCGCCAACAACAGATTGAGCGTCATAGCGGCCGTCATGACCACCCCCAGCGACCAGCTGCCATAGAGCAGATAAGCCACCACACCAATCACACCGCCCCAAATCACGCCGTTGATCAAGGACACAGCCAGTTCCTTGCGCATCAATCGCGAAGTGTTGCCGGTACTGACCTGGTCCAGCGCCATGGCACGGACGATCATGGTGATCGTCTGGTTGCCGGAGTTGCCACCGATACCGGCGACGATGGGCATCAGCGCCGCGAGTGCCACCAGTTTTTCGATGGAGCCTTCGAACAGGCCGATGACCCGGGAGGCAACAAACGCGGTGATCAGATTGATCGCCAACCAGGCCCAGCGGTTACGCAGGGATTTCCAGACCGAGGCGAAGATGTCTTCTTCTTCGCGCAGACCGGCCATGTTGAGGACTTCGCTTTCGCTTTCCTCACGAATCAAGTCGACCATTTCATCGATGGTCAGACGGCCGATCAGCTTGCCGTTCTTGTCGACCACCGGCGCCGAAATCAAGTCATAACGTTCGAACGCCTGGGCCGCATCATAGGCGTCTTCGTCCGGGTGAAAGCTCACCGGATCGCTGGCCATGACCTCGGCCACCTGTTTTTCCGGGTCGTTGACGAGCAGGCGCTTGATGGGCAGAACGCCCTTGAGCACGCCGTCGTAGTCGACCACGAAAAGCTTGTCAGTATGCCCCGGCAGCTCCTTGAGGCGACGCAGGTAGCGCAATACCACTTCAAGGCTGACGTCCTCGCGGATCGTCACCATCTCGAAGTCCATCAGCGCACCGACCTGCTCCTCGTCGTAGGACAACGCCGAGCGCACGCGCTCACGCTGCTGGCCGTCGAGGGCTTCCATCAGTTCGTGGACAACGTCCCGCGGCAGTTCGGGCGCAAGGTCGGCGAGTTCGTCGGCGTCCATTTCCTTGGCCGCCGCCAGCAACTCGTGATCATCCATGTCGGCGATCAGGGTTTCCCGAACCGAGTCCGACACTTCGAGCAGGATGTCACCGTCGCGATCAGCCTTGACCAACTGCCAGACCGTCAGACGCTCTTCCAGTGGCAAGGCTTCAAGAATGTAGGCGACGTCGGCGGAGTGCAGATCATCGAGCTTGCGTTGCAGCTCGACGAGATTCTGCCGATGGACCAGGTTCTCGACCCGGTCATGATGCGGACCTTCCTGGCGATGCGTCAGGTCTTCGACGACCCGCTGGCGCTGCAGCAGCTCAACAACTTGAGCGAGGCGATCCTGAAGGCTTTCCTGCGTTTTTTTTACATCTACTTGGGTCATAGGCGAACTCCACTCCCAGCAGTGGAGCACGCCGGAAGGATCAATCAGTCAATTCATGATTGGCAAAACTAAATATTGAGTAACTACTGGGTAAGTCCATGGAAATATTCCAAAGCCCCGGCGGGGCTGACGGGCGCAATCATACACCGCTTGACGCTTTAAAACGCTAAAAAATCAGGGCAAGAACAAGCGCTTGCGAGACAAACCTGAACACAGGCTGAACCTGTTCCTTTACGACGACTTATCCAGAAAAGAAAACACACGCCGCGGCAGAAATGCGGCGACTACCCTTCTCTTCTGCACCGTCAAGGAGGACGACCGGATGCACCTCAACCACTGCCTGTTCCTGCTCGCCTGCTTGCCCTGCCTGCCTTTGTGGGCTGCCGGGCAGACCGTGCATCGCTGCGAAAACATCGCAGGGCACGTGACATTCACCACCCTGAGCTGCGGCCCGGGAGAAGCCCTGTCGCTACAACAGATCCATCCGTACCGCCCAGGTTCGACCGAACCGACAATCAAACCGACGACCGAGGCGATGCTGCCCGAAGCGGAGCGCGGGCAAACATCCGGAAACAAAACCACGCGCAAGGAACCGACCGTGGTTGGCCAGTTCCAGGACCGCTGCGGGAACCTCATCGACGCCAGGCAACGCCGCGACGCCATCCTGGACCGACGCATCATCGCCGGCATGAGCCAACAGGACGTAGAGAGCGCCCTGGGCAAGCCAGACTCGATCAAAGTTCGGAATTCGAGCACCCGGTATACCTACAAAGCGAAGAAAGGTCGCAGCGCAGAGATCGTGTTCGACGAGAGGGGATGCGTGAAAGGCAAATCGTAGACAGCAAAAAGCCCGCGTTAAACGCGGGCTTTTTGGTGTTTGGTGCACTCGACAGGATTCGAACCTGTGACCGCTCGGTTCGTAGCCGAGTACTCTATCCAGCTGAGCTACGAGTGCAGGTTGTGGTTTTATACCAGATCACAACTGGTTGAAGCCAAGTTATTTGCATTGCTGCAAAACAACTCTTAAATGGTGCACTCGACAGGATTCGAACCTGTGACCGCTCGGTTCGTAGCCGAGTACTCTATCCAGCTGAGCTACGAGTGCATTTGTTGCCGCGCATTATAGGTCGTCAATTCCTTTTGTAAAGCGCTTTTTTCAGTAATTTCAATCACTTACTGAACAAGCCAGGTTTTGACGCACTAAACGAATAATGGCGGAGAACGGGGGATTCGAACCCCCGACACCCTTTTGAGGTGTACTCCCTTAGCAGGGGAGCGCCTTCGGCCACTCGGCCAGCTCTCCGCAACACGGGGCGTATATTAACCACCTTCATCCCCGTTTGCAAACATAAAAATCGATAAAAATTAATGGCTTGGTTCGTCGTCCTTCTCTTTCTTGATACGCAGGTAAATTTCCTCGCGGTGTACAGCAACCTCTTTCGGGGCATTGACGCCGATACGCACTTGGTTTCCTTTGACGCCGAGCACGGTCACGGTGATTTCGCCATCGCCAATAATCAGGCTTTCTGCACACCGACGGGTCAGAATCAGCATACCTTTCTCCTCATGCAATTCACTTAAGGGACAACAGTCTGCAAAAAAAAGGCATTGGACCTACAACCGAAACGGTCGAAGCCTACAGGCCTAGTATTGACCAGCGCGGGCAAAAGAACAGTTTTGGGACGCGCCATTCAGAAAAACAAAGGGCGCGGTCCAGCCGCGCCCTCCAGACAACGCTTTATTCGCCCGGCTGGGCAGGAGCGTCGAGTTCGAAAGCCGTGTGCAGGGCGCGCACGGCCAGTTCCAGGTATTTCTCTTCGATCACCACGGAAACCTTGATTTCCGAGGTAGAGATCATCTGGATGTTGATGCTTTCCTTGGCCAGGGATTCGAACATGCGGCTGGCCACGCCTGCGTGGGAGCGCATGCCGACACCGACAATCGAGACCTTGGCGATCTTGGTATCGCCGACCACTTCACGGGCACCGATCTCGCCAGCGGTTTTTTTCAGTATCGCTTCGGCAGACTGGTAGTCGTTGCGGTGCACGGTGAAGGTGAAGTCAGTGGTGTTATCGTGCGAGACGTTCTGCACGATCATGTCGACTTCGATGTTCGCGGCACTGATCGGGCCGAGAATCTTGAACGCCACGCCGGGGGTGTCTGGCACGCCACGGATGGTCAGCTTGGCTTCATCGCGGTTGAAAGCGATGCCGGAAATGATCGGCTGTTCCATGGATTCCTCTTCATCAATAGTAATGAGGGTGCCCGGACCCTCTTTGAAGCTGTGCAGAACGCGCAGCGGAACGTTGTACTTGCCGGCGAATTCGACCGCCCGGATCTGCAACACCTTCGAACCGAGGCTGGCCATTTCCAGCATTTCTTCGAACGTGATCTTGTCCAGGCGCTGGGCCACAGGCACCACGCGTGGGTCAGTGGTGTAGACACCGTCCACATCGGTGTAGATCTGGCATTCGTCAGCCTTGAGGGCCGCTGCCAGCGCTACGCCCGTGGTGTCGGAACCACCACGGCCGAGGGTGGTGATGTTGCCCTGCTCGTCCACACCCTGGAAACCGGCGACGACCACGACACGGCCAGCCTTCAGGTCGCCGCGAATCTTCTGGTCGTCGATCTGCAGAATACGCGCTTTGTTGTGCGCGCTGTCCGTCAGGATACGCACCTGGTTGCCGGTGTAGGACACCGCCGGCACGCCACGCTTGATCAGCGCCATGGCCAGCAAGGCGATGGTCACCTGCTCGCCGGTGGAAACGATCACATCCAGTTCCCGCGGAACCGGTTGCTGATCGCCACTGATTTGCTTGGCCAGATCGATCAGACGGTTGGTCTCGCCGCTCATTGCCGACAGCACAACCACCAGGTCATCGCCCGCCTCGCGGAATTTCTTAACCTTGTCGGCGACTTGTTCGATTCTCTCGACAGTGCCGACCGAGGTGCCTCCAAATTTCTGTACGATCAAAGCCATTTCAAAGCCGCCTCTGCCCATGAAGGGCGCCCAATAGATCACTCAAACAGCGGCTGGGCTCGTCACTAGACCACAAGCCCAGCGGCGCTGCCTTAAATACCCTGCTCTACAAATGCAACGGTCTGGGCCAGTGCTGCGTCCAGTGCGCCGACGTCGGTACCACCGCCTTGCGCCATGTCCGGACGACCACCGCCCTTGCCGCCCACTGTCGCAGCGGCTTGCTTCATCAAATCACCGGCTTTGAGTTGGCCAGTCAGGTCTTTGGTCACGCCTGCGACGAGAACGACCTTTTCCTCATGGACACTGCCGAGCAGGATCACTGCGCGGCCGAGTTTGTTTTTCAGTTGATCGACCAGCGCCAGCAGCGCCTTGCCATCCTGGCCGTCCAGACGCACGGCCAGCACGTTCACGCCCTTGACGTCCACGGCCTGGGCCGACAGATCGTCGCCCGCAGCGCTGGCGGCCTTGGCCTGCAACTGCTCGAGTTGCTTTTCCAGCAGGCGATTGCGCTCCAGCACAGCCGACAGCTTGTCGATCAGGTTGTCACGGCTGCCCTTGATCAGGGTTGCCGCTTCCTTGAGTTGTTCTTCGGCCGCGTTGAGGTACGCCAGGGCCGCCGCGCCGGTGACCGCTTCGATCCGGCGCACGCCGGATGCCACGCCACCTTCGCTGATGATTTTCATCAGGCCGATGTCACCGGTGCGGTTGGCGTGGATGCCACCGCACAGTTCAACGGAGAAGTCGCCCATGCTCAGCACGCGGACGCTGTCGCCGTATTTCTCGCCGAACAACGCCATCGCGCCCTTGCGCTTGGCGGTCTCGATGTCGGTTTCTTCGGTTTCCACCGGGGAGTTCTTGCGAATCTCGGCGTTGACGATTTCTTCCAACGCCTTGAGCTGCTCAGGCTTGATGGCTTCGAAATGGCTGAAGTCGAAGCGCAGGCGCTGACTGTCCACCAACGAACCTTTCTGCTGGACATGCTCGCCCAGCACCTGGCGCAACGCGGCGTGCAGCAAGTGCGTGGCGGAGTGGTTCAGCGACGTGGCATGTCGGACGTCAGCGTCGACATGGGCGGCCACCGGGGCTGCGATCATCAGGCTGCCCGAAGCCAGCACACCGTGGTGCAGGAAGGCGCCGCCGGTCTTGGTGGTGTCACGCACGTCGAAACGCGAGCTGCCGGCCTGCAGGTAACCGCTGTCGCCGATCTGGCCGCCGGATTCGGCGTAGAACGGGGTCTTGTCCAGCACGATCACGCCTTCCTGGCCTTCGCTCAGGATGTCGACCGATTGCCCGTCCTTATAGATGGCAACGATCTTGGCCGAACCGGTGGTGCCTGCATAACCGGTGAACTCGGTGGCCACGTCAACCTTGACCAGGCTGTTGTAGTCCATGCCGAAGGAACTGGCGGAACGCGCACGCACCCGCTGGGCGTCCATCTCGCGCTCGAAACCTTCCTCGTCGAGGGTCAGGTTGCGTTCGCGGGCGATGTCGCCGGTCAGGTCCATCGGGAAACCGTAGGTGTCGTACAACTTGAACACCACATCGCCCGGGACCACGTTGCCCTTGAGCTCGGCCAGGTCCTGCTCGAGGATCTTCAGGCCTTGCTCCAGGGTCTTGGCGAATTGTTCTTCTTCAGCCTTGAGCACGCGCTCGATGTGCGCCTGCTGGGATTTGAGCTCCGGGAAGGCTTCGCCCATCTCGGCCGCCAATGCCGCGACGATCTGATAGAAGAAGCTGCCCTTGGCGCCCAGCTTGTTGCCGTGACGGCAGGCGCGACGGATGATCCGGCGCAGCACATAGCCGCGGCCTTCGTTGGAAGGCAGCACACCGTCGGCAATCAGGAAACCGCAGGAACGGATGTGGTCGGCCACCACTTTGAGCGACGCCTGGTTGTCGTTGGTGCAACCGATGGCCTGGGCCGACGCGCTCAGCAGGCTCTGGAACAGGTCGATTTCGTAGTTGGAGTGAACGTGCTGCAGCACCGCACTGATCCGCTCCAGGCCCATGCCGGTGTCGACCGACGGCGCTGGCAGCGGATGCAACACGCCATCGGCGGTGCGGTTGAACTGCATGAACACGTTGTTCCAGATCTCGATGTAGCGGTCGCCATCTTCTTCCGGCGAGCCAGGTGGGCCGCCCCAGATGTCGGCGCCGTGATCGTAGAAAATCTCGGTGCACGGGCCACACGGGCCGGTGTCACCCATGGTCCAGAAGTTATCGGAGGCGTAAGGCGCGCCTTTGTTGTCGCCGATGCGCACCATGCGCTCAGCCGGGACACCGACTTCTTTGGTCCAGATGTCATAGGCTTCGTCGTCAGTGGCGTAGACCGTTACCCAGAGCTTCTCCTTTGGCAGGTTCAGCCACTTGTCGGAGGTCAGGAAGGTCCAGGCGAAGGTGATGGCGTCGCGCTTGAAATAGTCACCGAAGCTGAAGTTACCCAGCATTTCGAAGAAGGTGTGGTGACGAGCGGTATAACCGACGTTCTCCAGGTCGTTGTGCTTGCCGCCGGCGCGCACGCACTTCTGGCTGCTCACCGCACGGGTGTAGGCACGTTTTTCCTGGCCCAGGAAGCAGTCCTTGAACTGGTTCATCCCCGCGTTGGTAAACAGCAGGGTCGGGTCGTTGCCCGGAATCAAAGAGCTGGAGGCTACTCGGGTGTGGCCTTGCTCTTCGAAGAAGCGAAGGAAGGCTTCACGGATTTCTGCGCTTTTCATTAGGTTCTTCCACGGAGGCTGCGGCCAAAGGCCTGTGCAAAACGTCAACAGACGAAGCAACGGCAAAGGGCCGCATTATATCGGCCCTTCGCGTGGGGTACAGCGTGTTTATGCGATAGAAACTGTCAATTGGCCCGGTTGACGGGTCAGTGGCGGGAAAATTCGACGAAAGTGGCGACCACCTGGTCGATTTGCGCCGCGCTCACGTCCATGTGCGTCACCATGCGCAGGCGTGGCGCCGCGCTGAGCTTGACGCCCCGCTCATCGGCAAATGCCTTGATCGCCTCGGCCCGCTCGCCCATTTGCACGTAGACCATGTTGGTCTGCACCGGCTCGACCTCGTAACCCGCCGCACGCAAGCCCTCGGCGAGCCGCTGGGCATTGGCGTGGTCATCGGCCAGGCGCTGGACCTGATGTTCCAGGGCGTACAGCCCCGCCGCCGCGAGAATCCCGGCCTGGCGCATGCCGCCACCGACCATCTTGCGCAGCCGGCGGGCCTTGCCGATCAGTTCGGCGCTGCCACACAGGACCGAGCCCACCGGCGCGCCGAGGCCCTTGGACAGGCACACCGACACCGAGTCGAAATATTGCGTGATCTGCCGGGCATCGACATTCAGCTTGACCGCGGCGTTGTACAACCGCGCCCCGTCCAAGTGCAGGGCCAGGCCATGTTCCTGGGTGAAACGCCGGGCCCGGGCCAGGTATTCCAGTGGCAGCACCTTGCCCTGCATGGTGTTTTCCAGGGCCAGCAGGCGGGTGCGGGCAAAGTGGAAGTCATCGGGCTTGATCGCTGCGGCGACGTGCGCCAGGTCCAGGGAACCGTCCGCCTGTACCTCAAGGGGCTGGGGTTGGATCGAACCGAGCACGGCCGCACCGCCGCCTTCGTATTTGTAGGTGTGGGCTTGCTGGCCGACGATGTATTCGTCGCCGCGCTCGCAGTGGGCCATCAAGCCCAACAGGTTGCTCATGGTCCCCGTGGGCACGAACAGCGCTGCGGCAAACCCCAGGCGCGCGGCCAGTTCGGCCTCGAGGCGATTGACGGTCGGGTCTTCCCCATACACATCGTCGCCGGTAGGCGCGCTGGCCATGGCATCCAGCATGCCGGCGGTAGGTTGGGTGACCGTGTCGCTGCGAAGATCGATAACACTCATGAATCTGGCCTCGGGCTCAAGTGGAGGGAAATCCCTTTCGAAGGGCAATTACTGCGGTCATGGCGAGAAATAATCAAGCCTGGTCGACGGAAAGGGCAACACCCCCCTTGTGTGCCGTGGGAGCAAAGCTTGCTCGCGATGGCGTCGGGCCAGGCAGTATTGATGTTGACTGACCCACCGCCAATCGCGAGCAAGCTTTGCTCCCACGGCTCGCTCCCATAAGGGGTTATGTGTTAATAATTGTCCGCCGTCACAAAGCGTGACGGCAAAACGTTCTCAGGGCGGGGTGTAATTCCCCACCGGCGGTAATTGCACGCAACGTGCATAGCCCGCGAGCGCTTGGTGGTGCACCACTTTTTGGGGTGTAGCGACAAGGTCAGCAGACCCGGTGTGATTCCGGGGCCGACGGTCATAGTCCGGATGAAGAGAGAACGGGATTGGCACCCAAGGGCCGACTGCGACTGTCCGTGCGCGGCGTACCCTCGAATCCCCTTCGATTCATGACGCCCTGTTTTTTACACAAACAGGAACCAGAACATGCAACCCACTGCAATCGACAGCAAAAGCAAAAGTCATCCGGGCGAGCGCGTCGCGTTCATCCAGGCCTGCTGGCACAAGGAAATCGTCGACCAGAGCCGTAAAGGCTTCGTCGCCGAAATGATCACCCAGGGTTATCAGGAAAGTGATATCGACTTCTTCGAAGTCGGCGGCGCCTTCGAGATTCCGCTGCACGCCAAGCTGCTGGCCAAGTCCGGCCGCTACGCCGGCATCGTCGCCGCCGGCCTGGTGGTGGACGGTGGCATCTACCGCCACGAGTTCGTCGCCCAATCGGTGATCAGCGGCCTGATGCAGGTCCAGCTGGAAACCGAAGTGCCGGTATTCTCGGTGGTGCTCACACCGCATCACTTCCATGCCGGGGAAGAACATCAGAAGTTCTTCTTTGAGCATTTCGTGCACAAGGGCCAGGAAGCAGCGAAGACCTGCGCCGATACGTTGCACAAGACCCGGGCGTTGCGCCGTAGTGAGCAGCGGGCGGTGGCGGTCTAAGCCTGGACACAGTTTCCCCTGTGGGAGCGAGCCTGCTCGCGATGACGGAGTATCAGTCGCCATCAATGTCGGCCGATATACCGCTATCGCGAGCAGGCTCGCTCCCACAGGGGGGCATGTATTGAGTCTAAGATTCGGTTTAGATCAGGTTTTCGTCGGTCGCCGGCACGATCAGGATGCCAGCCCGCAAGCCATTCTTGACCTTGGGGTTCGGAAAGATGATCCGGGCGCCCTCTTCTTCGATCACCCAGCGGGTCTGGGCGATGTCTTCGGCCAGCACGTAGCCTTTGCCCAATTCCGAGAAGTTCTCGATGTCCGCTGGCAGGTTCAGGCGGAAGCTGTCGCTGTGCTTGATGATTTCCCGGGCCACGCTGAACAGCTGCAGGCCATCGAGCCCTTCATCCAGCTCCGGCTCGTTGCCCTCGATGATCTGTTGCAGGCGGGTTTCCAGCAGGCTGACGTTGACCCCATCGTTCTGCCCGAATGGCCGGGCCTTGCCCAGTTCCAGGGTGAAGGACTCGGCATCGAGCTGGTCGTAGGTGTAGGCGCTGAACACAATGGACGGCTTGTTCTGCAGCAGCACCGCCTCCATGCCCCCGGCACGCAGGCGTGCCAGTTCACGGCGTGAATGCTGGCGACCTTCTTTCCACGGGTAGAGGGCGAACTGCTCGATCTTCGAGCCGCGGATGGCGGTGTGCAGGTCGTAATGCAAGCGACTGCGTTCTGGCCGGCTGAAGAAACTGGCGGCCAATCGCTCCAGCTCGCAGGCCCGCAGCGCCTCGGGGCCGCCGCTCAGCTCATGGCGGCCATTGAACAGGCGGTTGACGTCCTGTTCGACGAAACGCTCACCGCGCCGGATAGCCTCGGGGTTGCCGAACAGGAACAGAATGCGTGCCCGCGGCTTCAAATGGCCACGGGCGATGTCATGCAGCAAACGGTCGAGCAACTCGATCGGCGCGGTTTCATTGCCGTGGATACCGGCCGACAGCAGCAGGTCCAGACCGTTATCCCGGGCTTCGGGCGGCTTGACCTCCAGCGCGCCCTCGCTCAACCAGCGCATCCGTACGCCTTCGACAGTCAGTTGAGTCTTCTCCGCCGGTTCACGGCCGGCGAGGGTCAGTTCAAGCAGTTTGCCGAGGGCGAGCATAGCGCGGTTTCCTTAATGGTCGTGGCCGCAATCCGGGCCATGGACATGGTCATCGTCGCCGACGTCCGCCGGTTCCATTTCCAGTTGCAGGCTGACCAGGTTGGTCGCCAATGGACGCAACAACAGGTTGGCGTATTCCTCGTCCCCTTCCTCGACATCGACGCCGATCAGCAACTGACCGCGGCCATCCTGCTGGATCCACAACTCCTTGCCTTGCCACATCACCGCGACGCGGGTGCAGGAAGTTTCCAGTTGGGTGCCGTCGGTGTCTTCAAGGATCAGCTGCAGGGTATCGCTCATGTCTTTACATTCTCGTCTGGGGATAAGGCAACGCGCCCTGCTTTGACTGTAGTCAGGTCGCGCGCGCTTTCAATTGATCTGGAAAGGATAAACCGAGCCAAGTTTAAGGATTTGTGTCAGTTCATCCAGTGCCGCGCGGCATTCGAGCAGCAACTGCGGGTCTGCCAGATCGTTTTCGGTCATGCGGTCGCGGTAATGCCGCTCGACCCATTGGGTCAGCGAATCGTACAGCGGCGCGGTCATGATAACCCCTGGGTTGACGGCCGCCAGCTCGGTTTCATTGAGCGCCACGCGCAACCTCAGGCAAGCCGGGCCGCCACCGTTCTGCATGCTTTGCTTGAGGTCGAAGACCTTCACTTCGCGAATCACCCCGCCAGCGCCCGTCAGACCTTGCAGGTATTGCCAGACACGTTCGTTGCTACGGCACTCTTCCGGCACGATCAAGAGCATTGAACCGTCGGGACGCGACAGCAACTGGCTATTGAACAGGTAGGAACGTACCGCGTCATCGACGGTGACCGCCGAACGCGGTACGCACACCGATTGAAATTTCCCACCGACCTTGGCGAGTTTGCTGCTCAATTCGGCCAGCATCTTGTCGGTCTCGAGAAACGCGTCCTCGTGATAGAACAACACTTCGCCATTGCCCACCGCGATCACGTCGTTGTGGAACACACCCTGGTCGATCACCGATGGGTTCTGTTGGGCGTAGACCACGCCTTCCTCCCTCAGCCCGTGCAGGCGGGCAACGGCCTGGGACGCTTCCAGGGTCTGGCGCGCCGGGTATTTCTGCGGCGCGGGATAGCGGGTATCAAAGGCACTGCGACCGAACACGAAGAACTCGACACCGGCCTCGCCGTAGGCGCGGCAGAAACGGGTGTGGTTGGCCGCGCCTTCGTCGCCGAACTGCGCCACCGCCGGCAAGGCGGCGTGGTGGGCGAAGTGTTGCTGGTTGGCGAACATCGCCCCCAGCACACGACTGGTGGTCGGATGCTCGATGCTGCGGTGGTATTTGCAGTTCAGGTTGGCGGCGGTGAAATGCACGCGACCATCGGCCGTGTCGGCGCTCGGGCTGACTGTGGCGGCATTGGCCACCCACATGCTGGAAGCCGAGCAACTGGCAACCAGCAACGGCATCGCCTCTTTCGCGGCTTGCTGGATGACCTGGGCATCGCTACCGGCAAAGCCCAACCGGCGCAGGGCCGCCACGTCCGGGCGTTCCTGTGGCGCCAGCACACCTTGCTGGAAACCCATGTCCATCAGCGCTTTCATTTTCGCCAGGCCCTGCAACGCCGCTTCCTTGGGGTTGGAGGACTGCTGGCTGTTGCTCTGGGACGCGACGTTGCCGTACGAGAGCCCGCCGTAGTTATGGGTCGGCCCCACTAGACCGTCAAAGTTGACTTCATAGGATTTCATCAGCGAGGCTCCACGAGAATCTGTTTTTTTATAGGCATCAATAACAACCGAGTCGCGGCTATCGCGGGCAAGCCTTGCTCCCACAGGTTTTGCATAGCTCCTGTGGGAGCAAGCTCTACTCTCACAGGTTTTGCATAACGCCTGTGGGAGCAAGGCTTGCCCGCGATGGCAGTCTCAAGACATGCGCACGCCGGGGGTCAGGGCAGCCGGCATCACAAGGCTTGGTGTCTCCAGGGACGCCACCGGATACGCGCAATAATCGGCCGCGTAATAAGCGCTGGCGCGATGGTTGCCCGAGGCGCCGACACCGCCGAACGGCGCGCTGCTGGCGGCACCGGTCAGCTGTTTGTTCCAGTTGACGATACCGGCGCGGCTTTGCAGCCAGAACTGCTGGTAACGCGCCTGGGAATCGGACAGCAATCCGGCGGCCAGGCCATATTGCGTATTGTTGGCCTCGGCGATTGCCGCTGCGAAATCTTTGTAGCGAATCACTTGCAGCAACGGCCCGAACAGCTCTTCATCAGGGCGCTCGGCCACGGCCGTCACGTCCAGGATACCCGGCGTCAGCAATGCGGCCTGGGCCTGCGGTTGGGTCATGCTCAACAGCGGCACGGCGCCTTTGCCCAGCAAATGGTTTTGCGCATCCATCAGCGCCTTCGCCGCGGCCAGGGAAATCACCGAGCCCATGAACGGCGCCGGTTGCTGGTCGAAGGCACCGACCTCAAGGGTCGAGCTGACCGCCACCAGGCGCGCCAGCAAGGCATCGCCCCAGGCGCCTTCCGGCACCAGCAGGCGGCGCGCACAGGTGCAGCGCTGCCCGGCGGAAATGAAAGCGGACTGAATAATGGTGTAGACCGCCGCATCGACGTCGGCCACCTCATCCACCACCAGCGGGTTGTTACCGCCCATTTCCAGCGCGAGGATCTTGTCCGGACGCCCGGAAAATTGTTGATGCAAGAGATTGCCGGTGCGGCTGGAGCCGGTGAAGAACAGCCCGTCGATGCCTGGGTTCGCCGCCAGGGCGATGCCGGTTTCCCGCGCGCCTTGCAGCAGGTTCAGTACGCCCGCCGGCAGACCGGCCTCGACCCAGCACTTGACCGTCAGCTCGGCGACTTTCGGCGTCAGCTCGCTCGGTTTGAACAACACGCTGTTGCCGGCCAGCAGCGCTGGCACGATGTGGCCGTTGGGCAAATGGCCAGGGAAGTTGTAGGGGCCGAACACCGCCACCACACCATGGGGTTTGTGGCGCAGCACAGCGGTGGCGTCGCCCAGGGGGCCGCTCTTCTCGCCGGTCCGCTCGCGGTAGCTCTGCACCGAAATGGCGACTTTGTTGACCATGCTGGTCACTTCGGTCGCCGCTTCCCACAACGGCTTGCCGGTTTCTTCACCGATGCATTGGGCCAGTTCGTCCGCGTGGCTTTTCAGGGCCGCGGCAAAGGCTTCCAGCACCTGGATGCGTTCATCCAGCGAGCGCCGAGCCCAGTCCGGGAACGCCTGGCGCGCGGCCTGCACCGCCGACTCCACTTGCGCCGCCGTGGCGCCGTTACCCGACCACAATACCTGCTGGGTGACCGGGTTCAACGACTCAAAGAGGTCACCCTGGCCTTCCAGCCAGCTTCCTGCGATGTACAGCGAGTTCATTATTTCGACTCCCGGGCAGCAGACAACGCGACGGCGCGTACCTGATCGCCGGCATTGAGTTGAAGACGTTTGGCGGTCAGCGGATCGACCACCAGCGTGCCGGCGGCAAAGCGCGCCGGCGCAGCGGTGATGCGGCAGTCTTCGCGCTTGCGGTTATGGATGAGGAACGGCGTGGCGTCATCGCCCGGCGTGCCGATGGCCAGCACCAGCGCCTGGCTGTCGCGAATCGCGCGGATCTTGCCGGTTTCGCACTCCACCGCCGGGCCGGCGTCGAAGATGTCGACGTAACCCTGGTAGCTGAAACCTTCGCTCTTGAGCATCGACAGCGCCGGCTCGGTGTCGGGATGAACCTGGCCGATCACGGCCCGGGCATCTTCGGACAAGAAACAGGTGTACAGCGGGAACTTGGGCATCAGCTCGGCAATGAACGCCTTGTTGCCCACCCCGGTGAGGTAATCGGCCTGGCTGAATTCCATCTTGAAGAAGTGCCGGCCCAGGCTTTCCCAGAACGGCGAACGACCGTTGTCGTCGGACATGCCGCGCATCTCGGCGATGATCTTGTTACCGAACAACTGTGGGAATTCGGCAATGAACAACAGCCGCGCCTTGGCCAGCATCCGGCCGTTGAGACCACTGCGGAAATCGGCATGCAGAAACAGCGAGCACAGCTCGGAATTGCCGGTCAGGTCGTTGGCCAGGAACAGGGTCGGTATTTCCCGATAGATGTTCAATTCCTGGGAAGCGCTGACCGTCAGGCCGACCCGGAAGTTGTACCAGGGCTCACGCAACCCCACGGCACCAGCGATGGCGGAAATGCCCACCACGCGACCGTCATCGTCTTCGAGCACGAACAGGTAGTCCGCGTCACCGCGCCCGGCTTCGCCGCGAAAGGTCTTCTCGGCCCAGCCGACCCGATGGGCCAGGCGCTCTTCGTTGGCCGGCAGGGTGGTCAGGCCGGTGCCCGTGCTGCGGGCCAGGGCGATCAGAGCGGGTAAATCGCTGCTGCGTACGGGACGAACGATCATGCTATCTCCTCAAACGGGTCGCTCACGCCACCCGCGAAACTCAGCTGTAAAGCGTTATACGGCTACCAGACGCACGCTGGCGCCTTCGCCGACGCCCAAGGCTTCGGCCGCTTCCATGTCCAGCGTCACAGGTTTGCCCGGCGCGTAATCAAGCTCGAGCAGCACGGCGCGGTAATCCTGCAATTGGGCATTGGCCACCAGGTATTGGCGGCCGGCCCCCTTGACCGGTTCGCCGATCTTGACCGGCACCACGCGGCTCTGGGCAATCGAACGAATGCCCGAGACACGAGCATGCAGGGTCGGGCCACCGTCGAAGATGTCGATGTAGTGATCGGTCTCGAAACCCTCGCGCATCAGGATGTCGAAGGTAATCTGCGCCCGCGGATGGACCTGGCCCATGGCTTCCTGGGCGGCGTCCGGCAACAGCGGCACGTAGATCGGGTAATGGGGCATCAGCTCGGCGAGGAAAGTACGGCTTTTCAGCCCGCACAAGCGCTCGGCGGCGGCGTAGTTGAGGTCGAAGAAGTTGCGACCGATGGCGTCCCAGAACGGCGAGTCACCATTCTCATCGCTGTAGCCGACGATCTCGGTCACCACCGAATCGGCGAACCGTTCCGGGTGGCTGGCGACAAACAGCAGGCGCCCGCGGGAATTGAGTTCCGACCACGGCGAACCCACCAGCTCCGGCACCACGTAGAAACTGGTCAGCAGGCTGTTGCCAGTCAGGTCGTGGCACTGGGAGAGCACGTGGATCTTGTTGTGGATCTTCAGCTCACGGGAGGCGTGAACGAAGGTCTCGTTGCGAAAGCTGTAGAACGGTTCGGAATAGCCGGCCGAAGCGACAATGGCCGAACAGCCCACCAGCTTGCCGGTCGCGGTATCTTCAAGGACGAAGAAATAGCTCTCTTCACCATTGAAGCTGACTTCGGCGGCGAACGAGGCTTCGCTTGCGGCGATCTTGTCGCTCAGGCGTTCCACGTCATCCGGCAAGGAAGTGACACCGATCGGACTGTCCGCAGCCAGACGCTGTACCTCGCCCAGATCAGCCATTTGCGCGGGGCGCATCACCAGCATGGTGTCACTCCTTAACTTGAAATAAAGGGTTCGACCGTCAGGTCGATACACAGAGAATAAAAACCGGACCTGCTCCCCACTGACTCAATATGGGATCAGGTTTGTAGGAGCAAAGCTTGTGGGAGCAAGGCTTGCCCGCGATGCAGGCGACGCGGTCCCTGGTGAACTGAGGCACCCGCATCACGAGCAAGCTTTGCTCCCACAAACCTGCACCCACATAAGTCCGGCTCCCACACTGGAGCCGGTCAAGCCTGAATCAGGCTTGGGTCAACTTCGCCACGGCCCGCTCGAAGCGGTCCAGGCCTTCGTCGATGTCGGCGTCTTCCACCACCAGGCTCGGAGCAAAGCGAATCACGTCCGGGCCGGCTTGCAGGATCATCAGGCCTTCCTGTTCGGCGGCGTTGAAGATGTCCTTGGCCTTGCCTTTCCAAGAGTCGTTCAGCACGCAGCCGATCAGCAGGCCCAGGCCACGCACTTGAGTGAACAGGCCATACTTCTCGCCGATCTGCTCCAGGCGCGCCTTGAACTTGTGATGCTTGGCTTTGACACCCGCCAGCACTTCAGGGGTATTGACCACATCGATCACCGCCTCGGCCACCGCGCAGGCCAGCGGGTTACCGCCATAAGTGGTGCCGTGGGTGCCGACGACCAGGTGCTTGGCCAGCGCTTCGGTGGTGAGCATCGCCGCGATCGGGAAACCACCGCCCAGGCTCTTGGCGCTGGTGAGGATGTCCGGGACCACGCCGTAATGCATGTAGGCGAACAGGTGGCCGCTGCGGCCCATGCCGGTCTGCACTTCATCGAATAACAACAGTGCGTCGTGGGCATCGCACAGGTCGCGGGCGCCTTGCAGGTAGGCCTGTTCGGCCGGCAGTACACCGCCCTCGCCCTGGATCGGCTCCAGCACCACGGCGCAGGTCTTGTCCGAAATAGCGGCTTTCAAAGCAGCCAGGTCGTTGTAAGGAACGTGGGTGATGCCAGTAATTTTAGGACCGAAGCCGTCGGAGTACTTCGACTGCCCGCCGACGTTGACGGTGAACAGGGTACGACCGTGGAAGCTATTGAGCGCGGCGATGATTTCGTACTTCTCGCTGCCGAAACGATCGAACGCGACGCGACGGGCCAGCTTGAAGGCGGCCTCGTTGGCTTCGGCGCCGGAGTTGCAGAAGAAAGCGCGCTCGGCAAAGGTCGCGTTGACCAACTTATGGGCCAGGCGCAGGGCCGGCTCGTTGGTGAATACGTTGGACACGTGCCACAGCTTGTTGGCCTGTTCGGTCAGTGCACCGACCAGCGCCGGGTGGGCATGGCCCAGTACGTTGACTGCGATACCGCCAGCAAAGTCGATCAACTCACGACCGGATTGGTCCCATACGCGGGAACCGGCGCCACGCACAGGTATGAAGGCAGCAGGTGCATAGTTGGGAACCATAACCTGGTCGAAATCGGCGCGTTGTACCGCGGCTTGCTCAACGGACATCGGAGTCTCCTGATGAGGAACACCCGCCTGGAACTGGCGGGCTTGGTAAGGATTGTAAGGACAGTTTTCAGCCCGGCCTTGCCGCCAAGCGACAACTTCTTATAGCGCCAACCCACGTTTTTCGCGGGTTTACGGCAATGCGACAAATAGCGTCGCAAAGGCGCAGTTTAAACGTTGCCGGTGTATTTGAGGGGCTGGCTTCCACATTTCCCTCGGCCATGCAAAACACTTGTGGCGAGGGGACTTATCTGTGGGAGCAAAGCTTGCTCGCGATACAGGCGCCTCGGTTCACCAAGGACCGCATCGCCTGCATCGCGGGCAAGCCTTGCTCCCACAGAAGCGTGTTGTGCCACTTAGCCGCGCTCGGACGGCACCGAGGACAACTCGAACGGGCTGCTGCTGCGTCGCTGGTTGCGGTCTTCCCGCGGTGTGGCGCCGAAGAAGTTGCGGTAGGCGCTGGAGAAGTGTGGCCCCGAGGAGAAGCCGCAGGACAGGCCGATCTGGATGATGGATTTGCTGGTCTGCATCAGCATCTGCCGGGCCTTGTTCAGGCGCAGCTCCAGGTAATACTGGCTGGGCACGCGGTTGAGGTATTGCTTGAAGATCCGCTCCAGCTGTCGACGGGATACGCAGACATGCTGGGCGATCTCGTCGGTGGTCAGCGGCTCTTCGATGTTGGCTTCCATCAGCAGCACCGCCTGGGTGAGCTTTGGATGGCTGGAGCCAAGACGGTTCTGCAACGGGATGCGCTGACGCTCGCCGCCCTCGCGAATGCGCTCGACCACCAATTCTTCCGACACCGCGCCGGCCAGTTCCGCGCCGTGATCGCGAGCCAGCACCGCCAGCAACAGGTCGAGTACCGACATCCCGCCGCAAGCGCTCAGGCGATCGCGATCCCAGTCAAACAGATGGCTGGTGGCGATGACCTTGGGGAAGCGCTCGGAGAAATCGTCCTGCCAGCGCCAATGCACGGCGGCACGATAACCGTCGAGCAAACCCAGTTGGGCCAGGGGATAGACACCGGCAGACAACCCGCCGATCACACAACCGGCACGCACCAGTTGCTTGAGGGCGCTGCTCAGGGGTGAGGCCAGCGCAGCCGGCGGCTCATCGGCCAGCAGGAACAGCTTCTGGAAGCCTTCGAGCTTGCCGGCCCAGGGCTCGCCCGGCAGTTGCCAGGCGCCGTCGGCCGACGGTTCGGCCTGCAAGAACGACAGCTCATAGACCACATCCGGATGCACCCGCTGAGCAACACGCAAGGCCTCCTCGGCCAGCGCCAGCGTCAAGGCTTTAGTGCTGGGCCAAATCAGGAAACCTATTCGATGGGCAGTCATGGCGGGCAATCCGAAGCGAAAACAGTGTTAAAGCCAAAAGCGGCTGCAACCAAATTAGACCATCTGGCGCGCGGTGCGCAGCATGACCCAAATCAGGTGCGTAACGGGAGCGATTACTTGAGGCTGCCCGAAAGAAATTGTTGCAGGCGCTCGGATTGCGGATTGACCAGCACTTCGCGCGGGTTGCCGCTTTCTTCGACGATGCCTTTGTGCAAGAACACCAGTTGGTTCGACACTTCACGGGCAAAGCCCATTTCGTGGGTCACCACCACCATGGTCCGGCCTTCCAGGGCCAGGGCCTGCATCACCTTGAGCACGTCGCCTACCAGTTCCGGGTCGAGGGCCGAGGTCGGCTCGTCGAACAGCATCACCTCCGGCTCCATCGCCAGCGCACGGGCAATCGCCACACGCTGCTGCTCGCCGCCGGACATATGGCCCGGGTAGGCATCCTTGCGATGAGCCACGCCAACCTTGTTCAGGTAGTGCTCGGCCTTCTCCCGCGCTTCAGCCTTGGCCACGCCCAGTACATGCACCGGCGCTTCCATGATGTTTTCCAGCGCAGTCATGTGGGACCACAGGTTGAAATGCTGGAACACCATCGACAGCCGCGAACGCATGCGCTGCAGTTGCTTGGGGTCTGCGGCCTTCAACGCACCGTCCTTGCCGGCCACCAGCTTCAACTCTTCGTTGTTGAGCAGGATCTTGCCGGCGTGGGGTTGCTCAAGCAGGTTGATGCAACGCAGGAAAGTACTCTTGCCGGAGCCACTGGAGCCGATGATGCTGATCACATCGCCAGCGACGGCTTTCAGGGACACGCCCTTGAGCACTTCGTGACTGCCATAGCGTTTATGCAGGTCTTGGACTTCAAGCTTGTACATGCGGTCGGTTCTCACAAAACGTCAGTCGTTGAGCAGTCGATCGGATCGATGCGTTATCAGTGCTTGCGCGGGGCCAGGTAACCCAGCCAGCGGCGCTCGGCCAGTTTGAACAGGCGCACCAGGATGAAGGTCAGGCACAGGTAGAAAACGCCGGCCGTGATGTAGGCCTCGAACGGCAAGTAGTACTGCGCGTTCACCGTGCGCGCGGCACCGGTGATGTCGATCAGGGTCACGATGGATGCCAGGCTGGTGGTCTGCAACATCATGATCACTTCGTTGCTGTATTGCGGCAGCGCCCGACGCAAGGCCGATGGCAACAGGATCCGGCGATACAGCTTGTAGCGCGACATGCCCATGGCCTTGGCCGCTTCGATCTCACCGTTGGGTGTGGCCCGCAGACTACCGGCGATGATTTCGGCGGTGTAGGCGCTGGTGTTGATGGCGAACGCCAGGCACGCGCAGAAGGTCGCACTGGACAGCCACGGCCAGAGGAAGCTTTCACGCACGATCGCGAACTGCGCCAGCCCGTAGTAGATCAGGAACAGCTGGACCAGCATCGGCGTGCCGCGGATCACGTAGGTGTAGAGCCACGCTGTCATGTTGACGACCGGCTGCTTGGACACCCGCATCAGCCCCAGGGGCAACGCCGCCAACAGACCGAAGAACAGCGACAGGGCCAACAGCTTCAGGGTGGTCAACAAGCCACTGAAATACAGCGGCAAGGCTTCATAGATGACGTTGTAGTCGAAGATCATAGATCAGCCGCCCTTACGCCTACCGAGTAGCGCTTCTCAAGGTGACGCAACGCCAGCAACGAGACACTGGTGATCACCAGGTACATCGCCGCCACTGCGAGGAAGAAGGTGAAAGGCTCGCGCGTGGCATCTGCCGCCTGCTTGGCCTTGAACATCATGTCTTGCAGGCCCACCACCGAAATCAGCGCGGTCGCCTTGGTCAGCACCAGCCAGTTGTTGGTGAAGCCCGGGATCGCCAGGCGAATCATCTGCGGCACCAGCACCCGGAAGAACACCTGGAAGCCGTTCATGCCGTACGCCATGCCCGCCTCGGCCTGACCCTTGGGGATCGCCATGAACGCACCGCGGAAGGTTTCCGACAGGTAGGCACCGAAGATGAAACCCAGGGTGCCGATACCGGCCGCCAGCGGGTTCAGGTCGATGTAGTCGTCGTAGCCGAGCATCGGCGCCACGCGGTTGAGCAGGTCCTGGCCGCCGTAGAAAATCAGCAGGATCAGCACCAGGTCGGGAATACCGCGAATGACCGTGGCATACAGATCGCCCAGCCACGCCAGCCAGCGCACCGGAGAGAGGCGCAACGCAACGCCGATCAACCCCAGGACGATGGCCAGGGCCATGGACGACAAGGCGAGCTCAAGCGTCAACCATGCGCCATCGAGGATGACAGCCCCGTAGCCTTTCAACATGATTCAGGTCCTCGAAAGTGGGATGAAAAAATGGCGCAAACCGCAGAGATCCTGTTGCTTGCGCCATTTCGCACGAGTGGCGGGACGTCGTTACTTGCCGTAGATGTCGAAAGCGAAGTATTTGTCCTGGATTTGCTTGTACTTGCCGTTCTCGCGAATGGCGGTGATCGCGCCATTGATCTTGTCTTTCAGGGCATCGCCCTTGCGAACCGCGATACCGATACCGTCGCCGAAGTATTTCTCGTCGGTAAAGGCCGGGCCGACGAACGCGAAGCCCTTACCGGCATCGGTCTTGAGGAAGCCGTCATCCAACAGCGTAGCGTCTGCCACGGTGCCGTCTAGACGACCGGCGGACACGTCCAGGTAGATCTCGTTCTGCGAACCGTATGGCTTGATCTCGGCACCCAGGGGAGCCAGGACTTCACGGGCGAAACGCTCGTGGATCGAACCACGCTGCACGCCGATGTTCTTGCCCTTGAGCTCGGCCAGGCCGTCGCTGACCTGAGTACCGGCCTTCATCACCAGACGGGCCGGGGTGTTGTAGTACTTGTTGGTGAAATCAACCGACTTCTTGCGATCTTCGGTGATCGACATGGACGACAGGATCGCGTCGATCTTGCGGACCTTGAGCGCCGGGATCAGGCCGTCGAACTCTTGCTCGACCCACACGCACTTGACCTTCATCTCTTCGCACAGCGCATTGCCGATGTCGTAGTCGAAACCGACGATGCTGCCATCCGGGGCTTTCGAGGCGAACGGAGGGTAAGCCGCTTCGATACCAATCTTCAGGGGTTTCTCATCAGCGAAGGTCGGCAGGGACAGCACGGACAGTGCCAGGGCGCCAAGCAGCACAAGTTTCTTCATCTTGGGACTCCATCGGTAAAGGGCAAAAACGGCAGAGTGAGCAACAGCCCAATATGCGAATGGGTGAAACGAACTTTGGTGCTGCGTCCTAGGAAGCTCACGTTTTATTCAACACGAGCCACGACGAGCGAGTGATCGGCATTCTAACGACAGGCCCGAAGCCGATATTTCTTCAATGCGACAACAAATTACAGAAGCACCGAGAAAGCTGTTCGAGCGCATTGACAGCCCCGCAAATTCATGCAAGAGCAAAAGAAGGGAAACCGATCTATGCTGCAAATAGCGGGCCCATTATTCGCAAACCCTTCTAATCCGGCAAGCACAGCGTGTCGGCTTATTTTGGGAGATGCCTGGAACCGCCCTGTAATGGGGCTTGGCGTTTCACATCGCCCCGCTGTGGCGCCTTTGGTTACACATTTCGAAACACCGGTAACGTTCAGACTCTTCCTACTTTGAACGCCGATATTTATTCATCCACCTAAGCTTGCTCCCGCTGGGCTCTGTAGGAGCTGCCGAAGGCTGCGATCTTTTGATCTTGATCTTGATCTTGATCTTTCGCTTGGGACTCAAGTGTCTGGGGAAAGATCGCAGCCTCGTTGCACTCGACAGCTCCTACATAGCTCCCACATAGCTCGTACATAGCTCACACAAGGCACAGTCGAGCGGGAGCCACCTTACCAGCACAGAGGGGCATGCCACTCAGCATGAAAAAAAAGCCCCGCCCGGCAAACGCCGGGCGGGGCTTTTTGGTGTTACACGCTACCGTCAGGCAACGTTCATCGTCTTGTGCGTCTCGATCAGATGCGCCACCACGCTCGGATCAGCCAGGGTGGAGATATCACCCAACCCGTCGTACTCCGCCGTGGCGATCTTGCGCAGGATACGGCGCATGATCTTGCCGGAGCGGGTTTTCGGCAGCCCCGGTGCCCACTGGATCACATCCGGCGAAGCAATCGGACCGATCTCCTTGCGCACCCAGTTCTTCAGTTCCAGGCGCAGGGCCTCGCTGGTTTCTTCGCCGGCATTGAGGGTGACATAGACATAGATGCCCTGCCCCTTGATGTCGTGCGGCACACCGACCACCGCCGCTTCGGCGACTTTCGGGTGGGCGACCATGGCGCTCTCGATCTCGGCCGTACCCATGCGGTGGCCGGACACGTTGAGCACGTCATCCACCCGACCGGTGATCCAGTAGTAGCCATCCTCGTCACGACGCGCACCGTCGCCGGTGAAGTACATGCCGCTGAAGGTCTTGAAGTAGGTGTCGACAAAACGGTCATGGTCGCCGAACAGCGTACGCGCCTGGCCTGGCCACGAATCGAGGATCACCAGGTTGCCTTCGGCGGCGCCTTCGATCAGGTTACCCAGGTTGTCCACCAACGCCGGCACCACACCGAAGAACGGACGCGTGGCCGAACCTGGCTTCAACGCCGTGGCGCCTGGCAGCGGGCTGATCAGCACGCCACCGGTTTCGGTCTGCCACCAGGTATCGACGATCGGGCAACGCTCCTTGCCGACATTCTTGTAGTACCAGTCCCAGGCTTCCGGGTTGATCGGCTCGCCCACCGAACCCAACAGGCGCAGGCTGCTGCCGTCAGCACCTTCGACGGCGGCGGTGCCCGAGGCCATCATCGCGCGGATGGCGGTCGGCGCGGTGTAGAGAATGCTGACCTTGTGCTTGTCGATGACCTTGGCCACCCGGGTGATGTCCGGGTAGTTCGGTACGCCTTCGAACAGCAGCGTGGTCGCGCCATTGGCCAGCGGGCCGTAGACGATATAGCTGTGGCCGGTGACCCAACCCACGTCGGCGGTGCACCAGTACACTTCGCCTGGCTTGTAGTCGAACACCCGCTCATGGGTCAGCGCCGCGTACAGCAAGTAGCCGGCCGTGGTGTGCTGCACGCCCTTGGGCTTGCCAGTGGAACCGGAGGTGTAGAGGATGAACAGCGCTTCCTCGGCACCCATTTCCTTCGGCGCGCAAACGGTACCGGCCACCTTCATCAGGTCTTCGTACCAGATGTCACGATGCTGGTTCCACTTGATGTTGCCAGCCGTGCGCTTGCACACGATGACTTTCTGGATGCTGCTGGTTTCCGGGTTGGTCAGCGCGTCATCGACGTTGGCCTTGAGCGGGATCTTCTTGCCGGCACGAACGCCTTCGTCGGCGGTGATCACCACTTTGGATTTGCAGTCGATGATCCGACCGGCCAGTGCTTCCGGCGAGAAACCGCCGAACACCACCGAGTGAATCGCACCGATCCGGGCACAGGCCAGCATCGCGACCACGGCTTCAGGGATCATCGGCATGTAGATGGTCACCACGTCGCCGCGGTGCACGTCTTGGCCGCGCAGGGCGTTGGCGAACTTGCAGACTTCTTCATGCAGCTCGCGATAGGTGATGTTACGGCTCTCGGCAGGGTCATCGCCCTCCCAGATAATCGCAATTTGATCGCCGCGCTCGGCCAGGTGACGGTCGAGGCAGTTGTAGGAAACGTTCAGGGTGCCGTCGGCGAACCACTTGATGTCGACATGGTGATCGTCGAAGGACGTCTGCTTCACCGTGGTGAAAGGCTTGATCCAATCGAGGCGCTTGGCCTGCTCGCGCCAGAAGCCGTCCGGGTTGACGACCGACTGCTGGTACATGGCCTTGTAGGTCGCCTCGTCAGTCAGCGTATTGGCCGCAACCTCGGGACGAACGGGATACACAGAAGCCGCACTCATCTTTCTTACCTCGGTGAATAGTTGTTTTTGTATGATCCCGTTGTAGCCCGGGGCGGGCCTATAGAACCATTCGACGATGGTAGTAACAAGTCCCTACAAAATGTCGGTACTAACGTGCAAGCCCACCAAATCCCCTGTGGGAGCGAGCTTGCTTGCGATAGCGCCTGCCCATCCAATATCAATTCACCAGACAGCCACCGACTCCCAGTGGATTATTACCAGATCAACCAACAGTGTTTATCAAAACCGAGTCTGTTTACCCCCACCCTCACCTTCTAAAATCCACCTCGCCAACCGGCAAACACGATTAGCGCAACACAGCCCCCACGAAGGCCGTTAATCAAACTTCCAATATCAGCTCCACACGCAACCCTAAAAAGGTTGCGTGACCCCACTCGACTTCAAGAAAGGTGAATTAGATGAAAGCTTTATGGGTTCTGGTCCTCGGCAGCCTTTGCGCCACCGCGATGGCAGACGAGCTCCCGACCGATGTTGCACAGCAAAAACCGGCCATCGAGGAGTACACCTACTCCACCCACCTGGACATCGCCAAAGTCATCTCCATGAGCGAAATCCCGAACGTCTGCGAAGTGGTCCCGGCGAAGATGGAATACGACGACTCCAAAGGCCAACGCCACATCCTGCGCTACAGCGTCATGGGCAACGGCTGCTCCAACGGCTGATCAACGTCATCGAACCAGGAACAACTACCAAATGAAAAGCAGATTGATCTTCGCCCTTGCCCTGTCCGTGCTGGCCGCCAATACTTTCGCCGCCGACGGTTTTGATCGCACCGGTTCCGCAGCCGCGATCAAGGGTTACGACCAGACAGATTCCGCCACGGTAGCCAGTGACGATCACGCCACCACTGACCCCACCGCGGTGGCTAGCGACGGCAGCGATCACACCGGTTCGGCCCATACCGATTGATCATTACTGACATTTTCCACGGCCCGGTTTCGATCGGGCCTGGTTGTGTCTAGAACCGCCGAAAACCCTCCGCAAACACAACATGTAGTGCAAACCCGCAAAAAACGCTCGTTTTTTGATCAAAAAAAACCGCAACACGATCCATGCAAAAAAAATCTTCAGCGGCCAAAGCCTTGTAAACCCTCGCTCCCACGCGGATATGCCGCCCGCTACCCCTTCTGTGAGCCATTTCGCCGCAGCACGTAGGCAAAAAAGTCCTTATAATGCCGCCTTAAACGGGCCTGCAATATTCCCTTACAGGGGATCACGCCAGCCTGGAGCCCACGCAGAGGCCAATCGCCTCCTCGCGTTCACAGCCGCTCCGGAATGACCCGTACATTTTTCTGTTTATTGCCTGCGTCAGCTGCTGCAACAAACGATTTTTCCAAGATCCACCGCGGCCAGTAGGCCTTCATCGGGCATCTGGCCCTCACGCAGGAGACGACACGTCATGCTGAGCTGGGACGAATTCGACAAAGAAGACGGCGAAGTTGCTGTAAAAGGCGCAAACGCCGGCCACGCTTCTGAAGCCAACATGGACCGCCTCGACAGCGCCGGCGGTGCCGCCGCCCTGGAAGCGCGGGCCGTGACAGCCAGCGACTCGGCCGCGATCATTCGCGCCAAGGCCGCCCTCGACAAACTCGACGTCGCCGAAGGCCTCGCCGAACTCGAAGGCGCCTCCGCCCGTGTCGCCGTCGATGAAAAGCGCATGATCAACTGCCGCGCCGACCTCAACCAGCTCGTGCCGTTCAAATACGATTGGGCCTGGCAGAAGTACCTGGACGGCTGCGCAAACCACTGGATGCCGCAAGAAGTCAACATGACCGCCGACATCGCCCTCTGGAAAACCCCGGAAGGCCTGACCGACGACGAGCGCCGCATCGTGATGCGCAACCTGGGCTTCTTCTCCACCGCCGACTCCCTGGTTGCCAACAACCTGGTCCTGGCCGTGTACCGCTTGATCACCAACCCGGAATGCCGCCAGTACATCCTGCGCCAGGCGTTCGAAGAGGCGATCCACACCCACGCCTACCAGTACTGCATCGAATCGCTGGCCATGGATGAAGGCGAGATCTTCAACATGTACCACGAGATCCCATCGGTCGCGAAAAAAGCCGCCTGGGGCCTGAAATACACCCGTTCGATCTCCGATCCGAAGTTCGAAACCGGCACCCCGGACACCGACAAAGAGCTGCTGCGCAACCTGATCGCTTACTACTGCGTCCTGGAAGGCATCTTCTTCTACTGCGGCTTCACCCAGATCCTCTCCATGGGCCGCCGCAACAAAATGACCGGCGTCGCCGAGCAGTTCCAGTACATCCTGCGCGACGAATCCATGCACCTGAACTTCGGCATCGACGTGATCAACCAGATCAAAATCGAAAACCCACACCTGTGGGATGCCGAGATGAAGGAAGAAGCGACCCAGATGATCCTGCAAGGGACCCAACTGGAGATCGAATACGCCCGCGACACCATGCCTCGCGGTGTGCTGGGCATGAACGCGGCGATGATGGAGGATTACCTCAAGTTCATCGCTAACCGTCGTTTGTCGCAGATTGGTCTTAAAGAAGAGTATCCAGGCACGACCAACCCGTTCCCTTGGATGAGCGAGATCATGGACTTGAAGAAAGAGAAGAACTTCTTTGAGACGCGCGTGATTGAGTATCAGACGGGTGGGGCTTTGAGCTGGGATTGATCAAGACGACCTGCTGCTAGAAAGAGCAGCAGGTCCAAAAAATGCGGTAACCCGTAACTTATAGGTAGGCAAAAACAAGAAACCCGTAGCAATCGCGCCAACGACTGCTACGGGTCTTGACCGCACCAATGAACAGAAGCCCAAAGGTGCGGGCCGTGACTGGAAGAACTCAGATCACGAAGCATTGAGAAAATGCGCGACGTGATTATAGACACCTTTCGGACGGTTTCAACGGCCTCGTGTCGGAGATTTCGTTATTGACGAAGGTCCATCTGCTTTTTTTTAAAAAGCGTAACGTTGTGGGACAGGTGACTGCCCCGCTCTATAATCACGTTCTGAGTAAACCCTATGAAACAGACAATTATTGATGCTATCAATAATCTCCAAGTCCTGACATTCACTTACAGTGGTATCCCGCGAGTGGTTGAGCCTCACGCGCTTGGCATCTCTCGCACAGGAAAAGAAGTCCTACGCTGCTATCAGACACATGGCGGTCATGTGACTCCTGGTCATGAATGGGACCTCTGTGAACTGAGTAAAATTTATAATCTATCGATCTCTGGTACCTACTTCCAGACTCCACGCCCTGGCTACAAAAAAGGGGATAGCCATATGATTAGTATTTTTGCTCAACTTTGAGTCCGGAGTAGGAATAGCCGCGCCACCGCGGCTATTTTTTGGCCTCGTCATCGCAGCGTTATTACTTTTAGAAACGCCATATCATAGGCACCTCCAAAACCTTGCTTGACCGCTCATTTCCAACCACCTAACCTCTTGTGTCCGGCGCCTAAGAAACGCCTCAAGTAGCGGCCTGACCGCTCCCGAAAGACGCGGCTTTTTTGTGCCTACGGATTTTTCGTGGACATAAGAAAACCTCTGCTATGTCGGGAGTGGGCTAATACAAGACCTGAAAGGGGAATATGTCCGGCCTTCTACTTGGGGTTTCTTAACTCCCGGCGCCTTAGCCCTAAGAAAGCTACAAGTAGAGGTAAAGGATATGCCTAAGAATCGTCTCTTCATCCTGAAGGAAATCAGCTACAGCGCTACACCTGACTGCGCGCCTTCCTACAAGGAGGTCTGTCATGTCTGACCCACTGATTCCTACTCAATTTATTCGACACAATATTCATCTGCATGCCCTCTTGGTTGAAAACCAGGCTTGGTTCAGTGCATCCGATTTGGGTCGTTTAATGGGCAAGCACCTCGATGAGCGCATGACCCGCAAACTTGACCCTGACCAGCGTCGGATGATGCTCGTGCATGTCCACGGCTTGACCGAAGAGCGTCTGATGCTGAGCGAGTCGGGCGTTTATGCGTTGCTGGTTTATCACTACTGCCCTGAATATCGATTGCTGCGTGAGTGGATCACGCATCAGGTAGTGCCAACCCTGCGCGATGAGCGCTACTCGCATAAGGTGGAACGACCTACGTTGAGCGTGCTGGATTGGCCGAAGATGTCGCTCTGCATGCTGCACTGGCAGGATGAACCATGGATTCGCTTGCGGGATATGCCCGCGGTGCTGGTGGATGATCCGTTTAGTCAGCATGAATCCTGGTGGCGGAAAGCTTCTCGGGTTTTGCGAGGGTTTTGAGATTCAATCAGAAGCCGTCGTCCGTGTTCGGGCGGCGGTTTTTTGTTGGTGATATGGAATTGGGACTGCTACGCGCCCAGCGGGGGCAAGCTCCCTCGCCACTGGTGTTTGGTGTTGAGGCTCGATTGCTGCTCGCTCGCACAGGTTTTGCGATGTGTTGAAACAATATCAGAGCCCCGCTCCCCTCACGGCCGTGTCCCCCGTCCCCATACTAGATGGCGCTATCTGCAAGATTCAGGTTTTTGACACCTATACCACTGAGTGGTAGCTTTACACATCAAAGGGAAAGCATATGCCAATGAGGGTATTCAAAACGAAGACCTTTGCTGCTGCAGCAAAGAAGGCAACGATCACAGATGCTGATCTCTGCAAGGCGGTGCAGGAGGTAGTGAACGGACAAGCCGATGATTTGGGCGGAGGCGTCTGGAAAAAACGCCTCAATGAAAATCGTCACCGCTCGATCATCCTTGCCAAGGGTCGTAGCTATTGGGTTTATCAGTTTCTGTTTGCTAAGAAAGACAAAGACAACATCACTGAAAAAGAGCTGGCCGCGTTTAAGAAGCTTGCTGATGCCTATAAAGGTTTGAGCAAGGAGCAAGTCCAGCATCTGCTGGACGGAAAAGAATTTGTGGAGATATGTAATGGCGAAAAAATTCAAAAGTGAGGCTTTCGAGTCGATTCATAGCTCGGCTGAGGCACTGCTGAAAATCGGCGCTATCGACAAGGCCACCATGCGGGAATTCGATGAGACCTGCATTGCTGAGGTGCCTGCTGAGATCCCACCTGCCCAGATCAAGAAAATTCGTCTGCGCAGTCACGTCAGTCAGCCGGTTTTTGCCCGCTACCTGAACACAAGCGCATCGACAGTTAAGCAGTGGGAAGCCGGCGACAAACGTCCAGGAGGGATGGCCCTTAAGCTGCTCAGTATCGTGGAAAAACACGGTATCGAAATACTGGCCTAGCAGGCACGGAGCCGGAGACGAACTGACGACCGAAGGTGTATCACTGGGCAACAATCAAAAACCACTGCAAGACCAGACTGAGCCCCCTGACGGGGGCTTTTTCATGAATGAACCTGCCCACATCCTAGTCAACAGCGCTGTCTTTCCCAGTAGCTCGTAGAGCGGTAACTATACCGAGCTATCTCGCAACTTACGTTTCGGGTTGGCGCCACGAACGGGCACTTCGGAGACCGGTTTTTGCTGCACAAGCGGCGGCGAGTAAAGGTTTGTCGCGGCCTTGGTCAGCCCCAGTCGCAGCCCGAACTTTCTCAGAATAGCTTCGAGGGTGTTGATGGTCGGATTACCCTTCTCCCTCTCGATTTGGTACAGGGCCTTGGTCGACATCTTGCACATGGCAGCAAAGGTTTCCTGATCCAGGCCGGTCACCTCAAGCCGTAGCCGGCGAATAGCGGTTCCCAGGGTTTCGATCCCCGTCACATGCTGCATGACGATGTCGTCAATGATCGCCCTGCGCCGTTCACCCGTGTTCTCTTTCATCGAAACTCTATTGGTTGTTTCGGCAATATATTGCCGGTTAGCTGGAAGGCCAGGCTATAACCGGCATTATGATACCGATTACTTCAGGCTGGAACCGTAAAAGGGGCCGCAGCCAGCGGGGATAAATCCCCTCGTCACGGGTGAGTGGCAGACTTGATGACTGGGTTGTTTTTGGGAATCGCGAGCAGCTCACCCCCCTCCCTACCACCCTTCCCCCATTTATGAGAAACCGCCTTGCGCTCTTCGCTATAACCTTAGAAGCCACTGCAAATTAGACTTGCCGGAGTTCAGTCCGCGTTGTGATTAAGGAAGACAACATGCAAGAAATTTTCAGCATCAACTGGTTGCTTTGGCTATCGACCATGGTGCCGCTGACCCTGAGTGCAGGCCCTGGCAACTTGATGGTGGCGACGTCGGGTGCGCAAAGCGGTGTGCGTCGCTCGGTGCGGTTTATCGTTGGGCTCGACATTACTTACTTCCTGATCGCCGTACTGGTCGGCTTAGGCCTTTATCACACGCTGACTAACAATCCGACGCTGGTATGGGCGCTGCAAGTGGTGGGCAGTTTCTACATCTTGTGGCTGGGTGTGCGCATGCTGCGTCGTCCACTGAAGACGCCCACCGACAAGGCCATGCACCTGCAATTTCGGGACGGCATTGTTGTACAACTGGGCAACGTACAAGGGATTGTGATGTTGCTGGTGATGTTTTCCACATTCATGCCTTCCGGCGAGACCAGCAGCACTGTCGTGTTGATCCTCAGTGCGGCGCTGATTTCGCTGAACTTCTTCTCGCACGTCATCTGGGTGTCGATGGGGTCAACCGTGCAGAAACTGATCCAGTCCCGTCCCAAATGGCTGATGTTTCAGAACGCTGCGTTCGGCCTGATGTTGATAGCGGTTGCCGTATGGATTTTCCTGCGCATCGGCCCGCTTTAAGGAGACTCCCATGACCCAGACCCACGGAATTGTCTTCGCCGCCCCCGGCACACCCGACGTCATGGAGTTGCGCAAATACCCGCTGCATACTGCCGGCCCTGAAGAAATCACTGTGGCCATCGAAGCCGCCGGCGTGAATTTCATCGACCTGCACAGGCGCTCCGGCGCGCTGGACGATGGCTCGGCCTTCCCCAGAGGCTTAGGCATGGAAGGTGCGGGACGTGTCGTCGAATGTGGATCGCAGGTGGAAGGCTTGGCCATTGGTGATCGAGTGGCCTTCGTCGACAGCTCGACCGGCAGCTACGCCGGTCACGCGGTCGTTCGCGCTTCGCGGGCGATACGCCTGCCCGATGAGGTGCCGAGCGAAGTCGCGGCAGGCGTCATATTCAAAGGGTTGACGGCCGAATACCTGACGCATCGCTGCGTGCCGCTGGCGCCTGGTGACTTTGTGGTATGGCACGCGGCGGCGGGCGGCGTGGGCAGCATTGCCACAAGCTGGCTGGTCGCTCGCGGGGTGCGCGTGATAGGTCTCGCTTCGACCGAAGCCAAACGCCGCCAGGTTCTGGATGCAGGGTGCATCGCGGCCCTCGACGCCGAAGCGCCAGACACACTTGGATTGATCCGTGAATTGACTGGTGGCAAAGGCGCCCATGTCGTGTTCGACTCCACCGGCAAAGATACCGTAGAGCTGTCATTGGCGAGTTTGCGCCCGCGCGGCCACCTCGTGTTGTTTGGCAATGCTTCGGGCGACGTGACGGATTTCAACCTGTCCCGCCTCGGGCAAATGGGCTCGCTGCATGTGACGCGGCCGTCGTTGAAGCATTACATCGGCGACAACGCTGAATTGACCCGCGCGGCCGCGCGGGTGCTGCAAGCGATGTCCAGCGGCGCGATTCGTTTGCCGCGAATAACGCACTTTCCCCTCGCGCTGGCTGCCCAGACCCACTGCGTCATGCAATACCGCCAAACCCAGGGTTCATTGATTCTGGTGCCATGACCTGGCGGTAAGACGGCCATCAGTGCAGGCGACCGCTTTGCCGTGAAACAGCTCCGTCAGATACTCCACCACTCGATCAACGCGGCTCACACCCTGGGTCGCCTGATTGCGCAGCAACCAGATTTCCGAGCTACGCGCAGGGCGATTGGCCAATACCTGGCACAGACCGGACTGATGTCCGACATAGACGGGTAACGCGGCAATCCCCAGATTGGCTTCGACGGCCTTGAGCTGCGCATTCAGGTTTGAAACGCGCATCCACAGCCTCTGGTCTCCGGCCATTTCGTTCAACCATTGGGCGAGCGGCATATACGACATTTCTTCGGTCCAGCCGATCAGGCTGTGGTGCTTGAGGTCGGCGGGCTCGGCCGGCAGACCGTTGGCATCGGCATACGCCTGGGAACAGAAAAGCCCCTGCATCAGTGTCCCGACCCGGCGCATGGTGAAGTTACCGTTCTCCGGTCTGCGCAAGCGGATAATGATGTCGCTGTGGCTCTGTGTGAGTTTCGATGACACCGCCGAGTTAATGAAGTCGAAGCTGATCTCGGGGTGCTGATCATGAAATGCCGCGAGTTGCGGAATGATCAAGTGCGTGCCCATTAGTTCCGGACAATCAATTCGCACCTGCCCCGCCATCCGATCACCCGGTTGCGACATCTGCCGCTCGATCAGTTTGAAACGCTCCTCCGTTTCCAGTGCCAATGGCAGCAACGCCCTCCCCGCTTCAGTCAGGAAGTAGCCGTTAGTCTTCTTCGAAAACAATACCGTACCGAGCGATTCCTCAAGCGCCGCGATCTTGCGCGACACCGTCGAGGCCGAAACCTTGAGCGAAATTCCGGCCTCGGTCACGTTGTTCGATTTAGCGACGAAGATAAAAACCTTCAGATCATCCCAATCCATGTCGATGACATACCCAAAAATGGAAAATCGATCCCCACCTATTTCTATTCGAAATATCCAGAGGCCACGTTACAGTTTTTGCATGGAGCAAAACCCTAGAGGAGACATGGATGATACGTAACTCAATGCGCGCCCTTCCAGGGTTCATGCAGCCGTTTCTGAGTTGGCTGACAGCCAAGCCTCTCCCCGAAGATCTCGATAAAGTCCGTCCTCTGAAGCCGCTCCACCATATCGTTGTGTCGGCGGGATTAATAGCCGGCGGCGCGCTGTTGGCCGGTATCGGTTATTCGCAGGCCAGCATTGCGCTGTGGCTGCTGGGCTTTGTCCTGGCCACCGGTGGCATCAAGCAGATGCAAGTGATGATCTGCCACAACTGCGCCCATGACATGGTCTTCGAATCGCGCGAGACCAATATGACCGTCGGCCGGATCATTTCCGGCGTCCTGATGCTCAAACCCTTCGATACCTACAAGAGCGAACACGCTCTGCATCACAGTTCGAAAACGCTGCTGACCGACGACGATGACACCCTCTCCTACCTGCAAAGTGTGGTGGGGTTAAAACCGTCCGACAGCATCGCCACCCTGTGGACCAAACTGGTCTCGACCGCGCTGTCGCCACTGGCCGTGCTGCGCTCGTGCTGGGGCCGATTGAAAGGCACCGCCACGGCTGCAAACCGCCGAGTTGCAGGATTGACGCTGGTCTTCTGGGCGGGCCTTGCGCTGCTGTCGGCAGCCTTGGGTCATTTCGATCTGTTCATCGTGGCGTGGGTGATTCCGATCTTCGCCGGCTACCACATCAGCACCACATTTCGCCTGGCGGCCGAGCACACCTGGCCCAGCGTGGACGTGCTGGAACGACGCGGCATCGACTTCATTTGCGAGAGCACCACCGGCGTATTTATCGGCGAAGAACTGCGCATACCCGAAGGTGCGGGAACTGTTCGACGTTTCGCCCATATCAGCGTGTGGCTGATCAAGATGCTGGCGTTCCACTTGTTTGTCCGGGTGTTTGTGATGGTCGGCGATACACCTTGCCACGACTTTCATCACCGGCGCCCACGATCCAAAGACTGGCCGAACTACATTACTGCCCGCGAACGCGACAGGATCGAAGGTTCCAAACCCTTTCCCACGAACTACGCCGACAACTGGGGCTACATCAACTCGGTCACCACCAACTTTCGTAACTTTCAGCGGGCGCTCCCGTACTACGCAACCAGGACAGCAACTTAAAAGGGATTTAACGATGACTTTCAGCAAAACTGCTCTGCTCACCACCGTACCTTCGGACTCCCATAGCTGGAATCTGGTGTTCATGGAGTTCCTGCTCACTGACATGGGCTACAACGTCGAGAACCTGGGACCGAACACACCCATGGATGAGGTGATCGCGCGGCTCAACCGCCACGCCAGCGCCATGGTTGTCGTCAGCACGGTCAATGGCCATGGCTACATCGAAGGCGCTGAACTCGCGCGGCGTATTCGTAGCGAAACCAAACACACCGACGGGGTGTATATCGGCGGCAAGATCTGCACCGAAAACGATCCCCAGACCATTGCCCGACATAGCGACACACTGCGCGCCGCAGGTTTCGATGAGGTGTTCGACGACAGCGTGGCCAACAGCTTCGATGCCTTTCAGAAACTGGTGTCTGCCCAGTTGTATCCAGAGCATTACGTGGAGAAACGGGTCGCTCGCTGACCCGTAGCCCCTACCGATTCGCAGACAAAGGCAGATCAGGATGATCGATTTCAACACCCATGTTCTTGAACGCTTCAACGCGCATGGCCCGGTGCTCCAGCCGCGAATGGGCTTCAGTGACCCAGCCAGGATGCAAGCCGGTCTGAAAGCCACCGCAGCGAGCCGGGCGAATACTGTGTGCACCATCACGCTTGATGCGTTCACCCGAGTAAACAATCTTGAAGCCGCGCAACGGGCCATCGACAGCGAATCGATGCTCAACGGTTATCCGATCGTCAACCATCCGCTGGCGCAGACCCGTGCCATGATCGATCAGATTGATGCGCACTACCGTCTGCCGGTGCAGGTTCGTCATGGTTCACCCGACCCGTTGCACATTTTCAAGCGCATGGTCGAAGTCGGTCTGCCCACCACCGAGGGCGGGCCGATTTCCTATTGCCTGCCGTACAGTCGCACGCCGTTGCGCGAGGCGTTCGGTCACTGGGAGAAAGCCTGTCAGGTGCTGTCCAGCGGCGTCGACAACAGTCATATCGAAAGCTTCGCCGGCTGCATGATGGGGCAGATGTGCGACCCGGTGATTCTGGTGGCGCTAAATATTCTTGAAGGGTTGTTCTTGCGCGCCCATGGCATCAAGACGCTGTCGTTCTCCTACGCTCAAGGCACCTCGCCGGTGCAGGATCGTGCGGCGGTGACGGCCCTCCAACAACTCGCGGCCGAATATTTTGCACCGGGCAGCTATCACTTTGTCGGTTATGTGTTCATGGGGTTCTTCCCGCGCTCGCTTGGCGGTTTTTGCCGAATCACTGGCGATGCGCTGGCCATGATCCGCGCTACGGGTGTGCAGCGCGTGATCATCAAGACACCGGTGGAATCAAGGCGCATTCCTCGGATAGAGGAAAATATCGCGGCGCTGGAGTACTGCGACTACTGCCTGAACACCAACGGTGTCTTACCGCAGATTCCGTTCGATTCCCAGGAACACGGGCGCGTCCTGCGCGGCGCGAAACGCCTGATCGAAGGCGCGCTGGCCCACGACAGCAACTTGTCCGAAGCCCTGCTCGGCGCCTTCGACAGTAGTTTTCTGTCGATCCCCTACTGCCTGCACCCCGACAACAAACGCAGCGCCGGCACCGTACTGACGCCGGAAAACTATTACCACGGGTTCCAGGGCGAGCGGGTGGAAAATGCCTTCTCGTTTCTGGCGGCGCTGAGGCAGAACATCCGCACCTATGACTGCGTGCTTTGACGCTGGATCGAGGCCGTCATTACCAGGTTGAAGCGCTGTTGAAAATCAGCGCTATCGACAAGGCCACTATGCGAGCGTTCGACGAGACCTGCACGGCTGCGAACGGGGACTGCTTCAGCCCGGCGGGAGCAAGCCCCCTCGCCACAGGTTGATATCAGGGCGCAGGTGGGTGGCAGGCTTGATGGTTGGGTTTGGGAATCGCGAGCAAGCTCGCTCCCACATAGGGGGTTTGTGGTGTGTTGAAACTTTGGGTGCAGCCCGCCGCGTCCTTCGGTATTAATACACTTCCTCTCATGGACGCGAGCCCCGATGAAATTCGATACCGCCTACTGCCTCAGCCTCGATACCAAGCTTTCGATCTATGACGTTCGGGATCTGAATTTCGACGAGACCATGGCCTTCGATTCGGCCAAGGAGCGCTTTCAGTGCCCCAATGATGCCTGTCGGGCGGCGTTTGATGAGGACAATCGGCTGACGACGTTCAACGCCAAGAACGTCAATTACATCCGCACGCCACATTTCAAGAATCAGCCAACTACCCGGCATATCGAAGGCTGTCCTTATGTCAGTCCGAAAACGCCGGGGCTGGATGCGGAAAGTGTTGAGGCGGAAACGGATGACGACCGTGAGGAGCATTTTCCGTCGGAGCTGTTGCTGACTCGGCGTCAGTACGTGCGCAAGCCGTCCGATCCGTCGAAGGACGTTGAAGCAGCGACTCGGCCTACATCGCCCACCTTATCGTCCCACGGTGATGACGCTCATTCCGCCCATGATTCGACACCCGACAAGACCAGCGTCTTCGCCCACCCGGTGGAGTGTTTTGTGTCGAACTTCGCGGACAAGGACCTGCTCAAGCGCAAGTTGTTGAAGATTGGCGAGCACACCGCGCCCTATGGATCGTTCTTCAAGAAGATCGAATACTTGCAGGACAATAAGGGCTTGATTTACTGGGGCAAGATCAAGGAAATAAAGGATTACACGCAAAGCTTTCGTATCGATTTCGAACCCAAGGTCTGGTTCAAGCAACCGGACGAGGCGAAGAAGAAGCCTTACTCAGTCAACGTTTACCTGAGCAAGAAGCTGATCGATAACTACCGCAAGCGCAAAGCGTTCCTGGAAGAGATCAAGCATGCCGTCGACAGTGACGCGCCGTTGTATTGCTTCTTTTATGGCGTGACGCCGGCGTTGAAACAGGTGCCGAGCAAGAAGAACCCCGAAGAAACGTTCGGGGTGTTCAGTGCCAATATCGAGAACCTGGATCACTTCATTATTCGGGAGGCGCCGGGGCTGGCCGATAAGTGACTTCGCCTAGGCTAGCCGTGGTGCTAGGCCTTCTTCATTGCGCGTCTTGAGCAAGTTGACGTTCGAACGCCCGCATCTCCCGTTTCACTTCCATGCGCCGCTCACGTGCGGCCTGGGCGGCGGACTCATCCAAACCGCCATAACGCCGCAACCAGTGGACGATCATTTCTTCGTCCGGGTAGTAATAGTCCTTATGTCCCTTACTGCTTCTCGGGGTGTCATTCATACTGCCGTCGAAGCGCCCTGCAGAGAACTCATCTGAGGGTAACGTGCCCCATTCGGCGGCACAGTCCTCAAAAATCCAGGAAATCTCGTTGAGGTGCTTTTGCGCACCACGGTGGCCACGTTTATAAAAGATGTACTCACGACAATTTTCCTGGAAGCGCTCCATCATCGGTTCGTCATCGACCCAGCGAAGAAGATCATGCTGCCCTGCGTGGCGCATCAGGCCATTGATCCATCGCTCGGAAAATCGCTGAACAAAACCTTCGACGTCCGCTTTTTTAGCACCAGCGAAAATCATGCAGTAACGGGTTTGCACGTGGATGACGAACAACACATGTTTGCGCTGCACGGTGATCACGTGAACCAGCCACTGTTCGTCGAGCTCACCTAGCTCATCGCCCTCGATAACAGGTGATGGTGGTTTCTCTACCGGGGTGACTTTCTTACCTTTGCTCACACGGCTGAAAAAGTTGCTGGCCGCTTCGGTGCAGTTGAAGATCAGCATTCAAACTCTCGGAAAATATTAGAAACGCTAGGCGTCGTCGGCCCATTCAATCTCGAAGGGTTGGCGAACAGCATCAGAGACCCTTTCACGTAATTCCTCACTCAGAATCGTCAACTCCTGATCGCTCAGCAGATCGTACGCAATCAGCAATCTCAAAGATAAAGAGATGTCTCGACGTCGACCTACGTTGAACGCCATCGCCAAGCTCTTGTCCCGATCTCGCATGAGGCCGTAGAGCGTGCGATATCGAGCGTGAGCAGATAAAGCTCCGTTCTGGGCCACCGTCTGGGCATCCGAAAGTACGCCTTGGCAGAAGCGCTCCAGCGCCAGATCGCGGAGTTCCTCGTAATGCTTCCAGTCAGCGTCAGATATCGACATGCCACCCTCCTCAACAAGATATCGAGCAACACCATGCTGCGATTTATTGTATCGATATGCCCAGCATCACAATGACCAACAATCCAATATAAACCCAGGCATGAACCCCATCCGGTATCCGCCCGATCCATGGCGTAGCTAATCGAATCCCCACTAACGAGCCTAGTGTCAAAACCGCAAACGCCTGCAAATCCACATACCCGACAAACCACGGCCCCAAATCAAATTCGGTAAACCCGGCCATGGCCATGTAAGTCAACGTCCCGGCCACCGCAACCGGCAAACTCAGCGGGTTAGCCATGGACGTCGCGCGCGACATGTTCAGCCCGCAACGACGCAATAACGGGACCGTCATGACACTGCCACCCACACCCAGAAAAGTGGCGATGGCGCCGATGCTGATTCCGCCTGCCGATACCTCCGCCCTGCCCAATCGCCGTGGGATTACAGCGTCAGACTGTGTCAGAAAACCGCGTCTGAACAAGCAGTCCAGAATGGTCACGCCCAGATAAACGATGAAGGCATAGCGAATGACTTCGCTACTCGCCCACATCGCGGCAATGGCTCCAACGATAGCGCCCAGGCCGATGAAGCCGCCCAACGGCCACACGTAGTGGCGAATGAGGTTACCGGCGCGGTGATGCTTGGCGGTGGCGATCAGCGCGTTGACGATCATCACACAGGTCGAGGTGGCCACGGCGATGTGCATCGCCGACTGGCCAATAGGATCGTCAGCGCCGTGGCTGGCGGTGAGCATGCGGTATAGCAAGGGCACCACGACGAATCCGCCGCCGAAGCCGAACAACACAGCCGTCACACCACTCAGGCAGCCAAAGCAGGCAAGCAATACATAGAACATCGAGGCAAATCCGTGGAATAGGAGACACCCACAATAGGTAAGCGAAGCTTGGCCCGCCGTAGCAAACAGGCCAATAATGTTCGCGTTTACGCCAAGACGAGTGGCTCATCGATGCGCAACACTTCGATCGATTTATTGGATGCGACACCCAGGGCCGTGGTTGCCATTGGCACCGATTACGCCCATGGACAAGTGTTGCCGATGCATCGCCATCGCCGCGCACAGTTGCTCTATGGCGCCACCGGGGTGATGCAGGTCAGCACCGCGGACGGCAATTGGGTGGTGCCGCCGCAACGGGCGGTGTGGATTCCGCCCGGGGTTGCCCATGAGGTACTGATGCTGGGCGTCAGCACTCGAAGTTTGTATATCGAACCGGCCGCGGTAACGACCATGGACGCCCGTTGCCAGGTCATCAGCGTGTCACCGCTGATGCGCCAGTTGCTGATGGAAGCCGTGGAGCTTGTGCTGGACTATGACGAGGCTGGACGCGATGGTGCGCTGATCGATCTGCTGCTGCACGAACTGCTGCGCAGCGCCCATCTGCCACTGCACCTTCCGCTGCCCCAGGACCCGCGCCTGCTCGGCCTGTGCCAGGCATTTCTGAAACACCCGGACGCCCACGTCTCGCCCGTGCAATGGGCGGCGCAGTTGCCTATCAGCTTGCGCTCATTCAACCGCCTGTTCAGCCAGCAAACCGGGTTAAGTTTCAGCCAATGGCGACAACAAGCCTGCGTAATGTCGGCATTGTCCCGATTGGCCGTAGGCAATTCAGTGACCCGAATCGCCCTGGACCTGGGTTACGACAGCCCTGCGGCATTCTCCACGATGTTTCGTCGCGTACTGGGTCACGCCCCGAGCGCCTGGCTGGAGAAGACCGCCGGTCATTGATCAAGAAATGAGATTGATCGGGATTCAAAACAACTGTACAAAAACACAGTATTTTTTAATCCCACAGCTTTGGAGCCCCCCATGGCCTCTCTCGCAATCAAAACCACCCTGGAACGCATCGCTGTCTATCAATTCACCCCTGCCCACAGTGCACAGGCGCGAGCCATGCTGGGTTGGAGTGTCGAGGAACTGTCCCGCCAATCCGGCGTCTCGGTTCAGGCCATCCGCCGCTTCGAGGCTGGCGGCGAGTTGCTCGATGTCACTCGCCTGGCCCTGGCCTTTCGCCTGGAGGCCGAGGGCCTGGTGTTCTTCCCCGGCTTCGCACCGGGGCGCGGCATGAACATCAAGGGTGCGACGCCGGACCCGATGGGGCGCTCCGATTACGCCATGATTGAATAACGCCAAGCCTGTGAGTGCTAGGCGATACCGGCCTGGTCCTGGTACGCCGAGGGCTCCACGTCCAGCCACCAGGCGCGGCCACGTTGCGGCTGCGTCAGGGTGAATGCTTCGCCCATTTGCGGCGTGGCAATGTAAACATTGCGCTCCCAGGCCAGGGCCAGGATGCGATCGAAGGGTTCATACCAGGCATGCATCGCCAGGTCGAACGTACCGTTGTGGATCGGCAGCAGCCAACGGCCCTTGAGATCGATATGAGCCTGCAGGGTCTGCTCCGGTTGCATGTGGACATGGGGCCAATCGACGTTATAGGCGCCGGTTTCCATCAGCGTCAGGTCAAAGGGGCCATATCGCTCGCCGATGCGTTTGAAACCCTCGAAGTAGCCGGTGTCGCCGCTGAAGAAAATTCGCGTGGCGCCGTCGATCATCACCCACGAGGCCCACAAGGTGCTGTTGCTGTCGAACAGGCCGCGACCGGAAAAGTGCTGAGAGGGCGTGGCAATGAACTCGATACCGTCCACCTCGGTACCTTGCCACCAGTCCAGCTGACGCACCTTGTTGGCGTCGACGCCCCATTTGATCAGGGTGTCGCCCACACCAAGGGGCGCCAGGAAGTGGCGAGTCTTGGCCGCCAGCTTGAGGATGGCCTGATGATCGAGGTGGTCGTAATGATCGTGGGAAAGGATCACCGCTTCGATCGGCGGCAATTCTTCCAGGCTGATGGGCGGCTGATGAAAACGCTTAGGGCCGGCCCATTGCACGGGTGAGGCGCGCTCGGAGAACACCGGGTCCGTCAGCCAGAATTTATCCCGCAGCTTGAGCAATACGGTGGAATGGCCGAGGCGGAATGCGCTGTTGTTCGGCGCCGCCAGCAGCGCGGCGCGCGTCAGCGGTTGAACCTCGATGGCGCCAGCAGGCCGGGTGGTGCGCGGCTTGTGGAAGATCATGTTCCAGATGATGCGCAGGGTGGTGCCAAAGCCTTCCCGAGGTGTGAAGGCATGATTGCGAAACTTGCCCTGTTCATGCCGAGATGCGTCATGGCTGGACGGATTGTCGCTCGAAAGAGAGGGAATGGTCATGGTGCGATAACTCCAAGGACGTCGTCGCCATTGCGCTTCGTCGTTGTGGGACGCTGGATGGCCGTTGCATGCACGCTCAGCCGCTCGACTCAAAAACTACACCACTCGGTGTAGTTTCTAGATTGCATGAATCCCCGGAGCAAGTAAACTGCTGAGTGTAAGATCTCTCACTTCAACCGACGAATTGCCCATGACCGTACCGCAGCGCCTTACCGAACGAAAACGCGAAGCCATCCTCCAGGCCGCGATTGCTGAATTCCGTAGCAGCGGTTTCGAGATCACCAGCATGGACAAGATCGCGGCGACCGCCGGCGTATCGAAACGCACGGTGTATAACCATTTCCCGAGCAAGGAAGCGTTGTTTGCCGAAATTCTGAATCGGTTATGGAACAGCATTACTGCAGAACAGGACATGCCCTACAGCCCGCAAAAGCCGCTACGGGAGCAGCTTCAAACATTGCTGCAAGCCAAACTGCAGCTGCTGGCGGATGAGAATTTCCTCGACCTGGCGCGCATCGCCATCGCCGCCACCATTCATTCCCCCGAGCGAGCTCAGGACATGGTGTCGCGCATGGGCCAGCGTGAGGAAGGCCTGACGGCCTGGATTCGCCAAGCCCAAGCCGATGGCCGCTTGAAACCCGCAGAGCCGGCATTTGCCGCCCAGCAAATGCATGGGCTGCTCAAGACGTTCGCCTTCTGGCCACAGGTTTCGATGGGGCAACCCAGCCTGACCCAGGATGAGCAGGCCCAGGTGATCGAATCGGCCCTCGACATGTTCCTGAGCCGTTACCAGGCCTGATCAAGAGGTCCTGTAATGAAGGGTTATTGCGTCGTTGGGTTGTGCACGACCTTCTGGTGCATTTCAGTGGTCAAGTTGTCGATACGCTCGGTCAATGCCTTGGTCATTTCCGTCAGGCGGGTGTTCTGCTCCAACAATTCGAGCAACTGCGCCGTATTCTGCGCGGCCTGGGCCTGGCGCTCGCTGTTGGCGACGGCCAAGGCTTCGCGATGCTGGGCATCGGCTTCCGCCTGGGCTTTGTCCCGAGCGGCCTGGCGGGTTTGCGCCAGCAAAATCAGCGGCGCGGCATAGGCCGACTGCAGGCTGAACGCCAGATTCAGCAAAATGAACGGGTAAGCATCGAAATGAAAGACCCCCACCAGGTTCAGACTGATCCATAGCAACACGATCAGGGTTTGCGCACCGAGGAACATCGGCGTCCCGAAAAAACGCGCGAACGCCTCCGCTCTCAGCGCAAAGCGGTCATTGCCAAAGGTCGGCGCCAGATGCGCGTGAGGGCGATGAAAGCGCAAGTGGTCAACGGGTGCGGCGGGAGTGGGTTGGGAAGACTTCGTCATCGTGATGTTCTCTGCCAAGGGCTGGTGCTCAAGGCACTATAACCGTTGGGGGAACGTCATCCATTGAGCCATGCACACCTTGCCCGTTAAAAGTCAGCGCCAGCGCAGATTGCGTCCCAGCTCATCGAACAAGCTCACCACCGAGCGCAAGGCCCGGCAGTCGGGGCGGGTCAGGAGCCACAGGGCTGTGTCATACCCCTCCAGCGGTTCGCCAAGGGGCATCAGGCCTTGGTGTTCATCGATCAGAAAGTCCGGCAGCGCCGCCACACCCAAGCCAGCTCGCACCAGTTCGGTAACCGAGAGCATGCTGTTGCAGCGATAGGCGGGCACCACGCCGGGGAGATGCTGGCGGCGCCAGGCTACGGTGGGGTGATCCGGGAGAAAATCGTCCGGCGCGATCCAGGTCATGGAAGCCAGGTCATCCGTATTCGCCGAGCGCAGGTAGGTGGCGCTGGCACATACCCGGTAAGCCACATTGCCCAGGTTGCGACCAACCAGGTGCTCCGGCGGCGTACGGGTCAGGCGCAACGCAATGTCGGCATCGCGGCGGCTCAGGTTGGCGAAGTCGTTGGAGGTGCTCAGCTCAAGGGTCAAGGCCGGATAAGCGGGCATGAAGCGCGCCAGCGCAGGCAGCAATAAGGCTTGCAGGACCGAGTCGCTGCACGTCAGGCGTACCGTCCCGCTGATGACCTCGCCGCCCTGCTCTACACCCACCCGCGCCGCCTCCAAGGCCTGTTCGGCACGCTCGGCTTGCTCGGCCAGTGCCTGGGCCAGGCTCGTGGGCAAGTACCCGGAACGGCTTTTTTCGAACAAGGGCTGGCCCAGGGCCGCCTCCAGCCGACGTACCGAACGAAACACCGTGGACACGTCCACCTGCAGCAGCCGTGCGGCACGGGCCAGTGTGCCGCCACGGACCAGTGCGAGGATCAGGGACAGGTCGGGATAGTCCAGACGATAGTGCGCTGCTGCATTGATCACTTGGATAAACGCCAATATTGATTGCGTGAACGCCAATCTATAGTGGCGACCAGGAATCAACAAGCGGCGAGTCTCTCATGGAAAAACAGCGTCCTTTACACATCGCCCTGGTCGGCGACCACGACCCACACATCACCGCTCACCGCGCGATCCCCATCGCACTTGAGCTGGCCGGCGGGCAAACCGGCCATGACATTCGCGTCCAATGGCTGGCAACGCCGCTCATCGCCGACAACGCAGTGCTGGAGGATTTCGACGGTATCTGGTGCGTGCCGGGCAGCCCCTACCAAAACGAAGCCGGTGCCTTGCAAGCGATTCGTTTTGCCCGCGAACAGCGTCGCCCTTTCCTGGGCACCTGCGGTGGTTTTCAACATGCCGTGCTGGAATACGCCCGCAACGTGATGGGTTGGGCCGACGCCGCCCATGGCGAAACCGACCCCGAGGCTGAACGGGCACTGCTGACGCCGTTGAGCTGCGCGTTGGTCGAAACCATCGACAGCCTTCAGCTCGATGCGGACTCGTTGATTGCCAAGGCCTATGGCCGCCTGATGGTATTCGAGGGCTACCATTGCCGCTTCGGGGTCAACCCGGATTTTGAAAAGGACTTGCTCGATCAGCGCCTGCACCCCGTCGCCCGGGACCCGGCCGGCGGCCTGCGAGCGGTGGAGCTGCTGGACCATCCGTTCTTCGTCGCCACGCTGTTCCAGCCTGAACGTGCCGCATTGGAAGGGCGCGTGCCGCCGCTGGTCAACGCGTTTGTCGAAGCCTGCGCCAGGACAACGCCATGAGTGCCCATTACTACGCCGTGATTTTCACCTCCCTGCGCACCGAGGGGGACCAAGACTACGCCGAAGCCGCCGAGCGTATGCTGGCCTTGGTTCAAGAGCAGCCAGGGTTTCTCGGTGTCGAATCGGCGCGTGGCGAAGATGGTCTGGGGATTACCGTGTCCTATTGGAGCGATGAAGCTGCGATCCTGGCCTGGAAGCAGCATCCCGAACACAGCGCGATCCGTGAGCGCGGCCGCTCCACCTGGTATACCCATTGCCATACGAGGGTGTGCAAGGTCGAACGCGACTATGCCTTCCAACGCCAAACCTGATGCCAGGATACAGAACCTGATGTAGAAGCAGGGTGTTCACAGATCCTGCCTTCAGCACAAATCCTCTGTGGGAGCTGAGCTTGCTCGCGATGGCGGTGGGTCAGCTTGCAGCGATGTTGAATGTGCCACCGCCATCGCGGGCAAGCCTTGCTCCCACATTGACTCTCGAGGGGGGTAGAGATCCTGCCTTCACCACAAATCCCTGTGGGAGCTGAGCTTGCTCGCGATGGCGGTGGGTCAGCTTGCAGCGATGTTGAATGTGCCACCGCCATCGCGGGCAAGCCTTGCTCCCACATTGAMTCTCGAGGGGGGTARAGATCCTGCCTTCAGCACAAATCCTCTGTGGGAGCTGAGCTTGCTCGCGATGACGGTGGGTCAGCTTGCAGCGATGTTGAATGTGCCACCGCCATCGCGGGCAAGCCTTGCTCCCACATTGACTCTCGAGGGGGGTAAAGATCCTGCCTTCAGCACAAATCCTCTGTGGGAGCTGAGCTTGCTCGCGATGNCATCGCGGGCAAGCCTTGCTCCCACATTGACTCTCGAGGGGGGTAAAGATCCTGCCTTCAGCACAAATCCTCTGTGGGAGCTGAGCTTGCTCGCGATGGCGGTGGGTCAGCTTGCAGCGATGTTGAATGTGCCACCGCCATCGCAGGCAAGCCTTGCTCCCACATTGACTCTCGAGGGGGGGTAGAGATCCTGCCTTCAGCACAAATCCTCTGTGGGAGCTGAGCTTGCTCGCGATGGCGGTGGGTCAACTTGCAGCGATGTTGAATNCTGTGGGAGCTGAGCTTGCTCGCGATGGCGGTGGGTCAGCTTGCAGCGATGTTGAATGTGCCACCGCCATCGCGGGCAAGCCTTGCTCCCACATTGACTCTCGAGGGGGGGTAGAGATCCTGCCTTCAGCACAAATCCTCTGTGGGAGCTGAGCTTGCTCGCGATGGCGGTGGGTCAACTTGCAGCGATGTTGAATGTGCCACCGCCATCGCGGGCAAGCCTTGCTCCCACACTGAATCTCGAGGGGGGGTAGAGATCCTGCCTTCAGCACAAATCCCCTGTGGGAGCTGAGCTTGCTCGCGATGGCGGTGGGTCAGCTTGCAGCGATGTTGAATGTGCCACCGCCATCGCGGGCAAGCCTTGCTCCCACATTGNCCCTGTGGGAGCTGAGCTTGCTCGCGATGGCGGTGGGTCAGCTTGCAGCGATGTTGAATGTGCCACCGCCATCGCGGGCAAGCCTTGCTCCCACATTGAATCTCGAGGGGGGTAGAGATCCTGCCTTCAGCACAAATCCCCTGTGGGAGCTGAGCTTGCTCCCACACTGAATCTCGAGGGGGGGTAGAGATCCTGCCTTCASCACAAATCCTCTGTGGGAGCTGAGCTTGCTCGCGATGGCGGTGGGTCARCTTGCAGCGATGTTGAATGTGCCACCGCCATCGCGGGCAAGCCTTGCTTCCACACTGAATCTCGAGGGGGGGGTAGAGATCCCGCCTTCACCACAAATCCCTGTGGGAGCTGAGCTTGCTCGCGATGGCGGTGGGTCAGCTTGCAGCGATGTTGAATGTGCC